>JBAZKK010000025.1:0-16017 GCA_041650795.1 Candidatus Omnitrophota bacterium
ACAATTAGGAATACCTACTGATAAAGGTAAACTAGCAGTAATGCTGGGGCGCAAAGCTTCCGGTCCCTCCGGGGACAGCGGGGCTACCAAAGAGGTTAAATAACATTAACCCTAAGGCACCCTTAGGGTTTTTTGTTGAAAAGCCCTGGTAAATCTTTCCTTTACCAGGGCTTTTTGTCGGGGGGTGCAAGATGACAATGCAGCGGGTAGTGACATTCCTGGATAGAGATGAAGTCGATCTGCTGGATAAAATCGGCAAGGACGCCCTTTTCTCAACGGGTCTAAAGGTCTCCCGGGCAAAAATCCTGGCCTGGCTCATCGACTTCATTAAGGATATAAACGTAAGCGGCGAGGGGATTAAATCCGAGGCCGATTTCGAAAAAAGAATAATCCAAAAAATAGGAGAAGAAGCTCCCCACCTGCCACGGAATTAAAAAGGAGGGTGAAGATGAGAAAGAAAAAAAGCTCTAAATCATCCTGGAGGTTTCTGATAACACTCGGGGCAATAATGGTTATCCTGGTTGGCCCAACGGCTCCTGCAATGGCAGGAAACATCACCCTAAAAGCGACCTGCACCATACCGGCAATACCCGGGGTAAACTCCCAGATGCTGGAAAGCCAAAGCGTAACCACTGCGGACAAGACAAAAGACAGCGCTCAATACACCAGCGAAAACATTGAGGCAGCAGCCAGGGAACAGCTCCCCACCATTATGCAGGAAGAAGCAGCCAGAAATAATTCACCCACGGTGGCACCAAACGTATCAGCCCCACTGGTAACACGAACCTTATACAGTCGATAAATCTAGAAATAATAAGAGGCAACTACTGGAAAGGCGCGTCCCCCCTCCTATTCCTGGACGCGCTTCAGGGGGATGTTATGCACGTATGATACGCCCTCATAGATAACTATCTTCTTGCTAAGGGCGGTCTCGGGCAGGTAATAAACCGGGACGCTGTCAAGCCCCAAGGTAACCGTGTGCTCTCCGGTAGAGACATGCTGGAAGGTGTATTTCCCGGAACCGTCGGTGACTGCCCGGGTGCCGTCTTCAAGAGCAACGACAACGCCCTCCACTCCTCTGTCATCCCGGTCATACTCGCCATTTTCATTCTTATCCTCAAACACCAATCCGCTTATCTCGGTGCGCGATATAATGCCGAAATTTGCCTGCGAGGTCTTGTGGTGCGTTATGGCCACTTCCTGCGTTACCGGAACAGTAACCACAAACCCCTGCGGCAAGGTCGAGGTATCCAGGGTAACATAACCCTTGCGTGCCTTGACGTTCTTAAAGCTATAAAAACCGAAGGTATCGGTAAGCTGGTATTTGTCTTTGCCTAACCATATCTTTATGCCGGAGACAGGGGCCTCATCGCGCTGCCTTAAGCCGTCCGAATTAAAGTCCTTAAAAACATACCCTTCTACATTGCCGACCGCATCCCAGCGTATACCGGTATCCCAGAGATAACGCATCCCGGCATTGAAGGTAGCGTCGACGCGCTTTCCGGCCCCTTCCTTATCAGCCCAGTAATTACGCACATTAGCCGAACCATAAATCTCTTTATTATCGCTGGGCCGATAAGATACCTGCACATAACCGTTAATATAGTCCTGCCCTGCCAGAAAGCTCAACGGTGTATCGGCATCTTCCTCATCACGGTAACTAAAATTAACGGTCGCGAACAAAGGCTTGGTGGCGAGCAATTGCCCGGACCAATCCAGGCCGGTTTCAAGAACATTCGGCGTGCCACGCGTGCCGCTTTCTTTCTCCAGAAGCCAGTTGAATTCCTTATTTATATAATAATTCAGGTTTCCGATTACGTTAAAATTAGCTCCGAAGCTGATCTTATCATTGGTATAGGAACTGGCAGGCGAAGAATAATTCTCATTTATCTGATGGTAATAAGTCAGCGAGGTGTAGATGTTTCTTATCCATTCAAACCTGTGGCTCAAGCTAATGTTGCCGACCTGATAGCGGTACTGGGAAACGGAACCTAGGTCATTTTGAAGGTTATAGCCGACGTTAACATTAGTCAGCTCATCAACCTTATAACTGCTGCTCCAGATCAGGTTTTCATTCAAGCGATTGGGGTTATCTTCTGCCGGAAAAAGCCGATCCCGGTAAACATCTAAAATAAAGGAATTATGGAGGTTCTCAATAGGCGTATAACTCGCATTAACGCTGCCGCCGATCTCTCCGGCCCTCCATCCCTTACCGGTCATGCTGTAAAAATCACGGTCAATATTCCTTAGCTCTCCGGTAAAGTTAAACTTGGAAGTGCCGCTGTAGTCAATATCAAAAACATGCGCAAGCCTCTTGCTGTCGTAGGCGATGTCATAAGTAAAATCCCATTTCTCGCCTACCAGCCAATTGCTGGTCAGGTCATAGCCGTATGGCCTTAAATCCTCATCCCTGTCGCGGCCCCAGCCATGGGCAATAGTAAACCTGTAATTGCTTTTTTTATTGGGGGTGTATCCTACGTTTAACCCGCTCATAAAAGAATCTTGTATTTTTGTCAACCCGGGTGAAAGGTTTCCGTACCTGCCGCCTCCTTCCCTGCCCCAGAAAACAGCATAATCAATCTTTCTATTGAATGCCGGGGATTCAAACATTGCCCCGCGCAGGGAAGTGCTTGAAACAGCCAGGTTGCTCGCCGGGATGCCATAATCAAAAGCGCGAAAGGTAAATCCCTCAAATGGACCGTATTTGCCGTTTAATAAAGCCATATTGATATATGTAAGGTCGGTGGTAGAACCGAGGCTGCGTATATTGATACCAGACTCTAAATCCCCATAAGGGGTCTGTCCGGTAAGCGTAAGGTTGTGGCTCCAGGAATAGTTTGTGCGGTTAAACTCATCAACCCTTCTGCCGCTCTCCAGGGAACTCCACGCCATTTCATACTTCAATTTAAAACTGCGGCCTTCCTCTTCGCTCCGGCGCAGGGTCTCCTCATACATCGGGCCTTCAGGCCTAGGATATACAGTCAGAAACTCCGAGGTCCAGCGACCGTTGTCATCCCAGATATGCAGGTAGCTATAACCTATCTCCCTGGCAGTAACAGAAAGCTCATCGCTGTTATTCTTTACAACCTCAATAATCTCGGGCTGGGTAACGAGGAATCTCTGGATATTACTGCCTCTTACGATAATGGATTTGCCCTGCTCAATCTCAATAGGCTGGGAAACCGTCTTAAAAGAATCATCAAGCGTCAGGATGGCGGGAATCTTTGCTTTGCCGGCTCCAGCTCCTTCAGCTCCAGTATAGAGCTCCTGCTGCGCTATTATCTCGTTGACGAATTCCATCAGGTTAAATGCCTCTTCAATGGCGCCGGCATGCGCTTCATCAAGGACTGCCTTTTTCTCTGTAGAAACCGCACGGGCAGATGCAGGCTGGGCCGCCTTGGTTTTTGCTACCGGGGCTGTCGCTGCTTTCCTATTAACCAAATCTGAAATGATATCTTCCGGCTTCTGGGGCGCCAGATAAGAAGATACTGCCGATGCCTGTGGCATGTCTTTTAAGGGAGGAATTTCCCTGTTCTTCTCTTCCAACTCTTCTTCAATTCTCCTGATATAATCTAAAGCCGGCTGATAACCCGGTTCAGCCAGAAGCGCCTTACGGAATTCGGAAAGGGCCTCATCGTATCTGCCCTGTTTATAAAGCTTCACCCCGCCCTGATAAAGCATCTCGGAAGCCATCGAGGCAGCCTCAGCCGGCGGGATAGCCAAGGAAGTAAAGAATGCCAAAATCAATAAAATGGAACAAAACCTCTTCATTTGAATTTTCCGGAGCTTACCAGTTCTCCGTTTTCTCCTATCTCAATCTCGGCCTCCTTGGTGAAAGGCCGGCCTCCCCTTTTACCTTCTGCGCCTCCGCTTAACCTGAGAGTAAAAACCAGGTCATATTTACCCTTGGGTAATGCATTCTTGTATTCACCCTTGAGCTCGGTTTTATCTCCAGGCATAGTATAGTTATTGCGGAATTTACCGCGGGTAATAATCTTGCCATTATTATCCAAGATGTGGAAAGTGCCTGAGGTGAGGGCATCGGCATTGCCGGTGTTCTTCAGGCCGCAGGATAAGATATAATTATCCCTCTTAAGGACCTTTGATAAGGATATGGCCTCTAAATCTACTGCGCGCTTAACAGTTCCTTTTGCCTCTATATAAAAAAATGCCCCTAACCTAAGCTGCAACCTGATGGATGATTGCACACCCTGCTGCCCGGCAGCTGAAGGCATCTCTGCCGGCGTCACAGATGAGGTCTCGAAAAAAATCACGGCATAATGCCCGCCTTTTGCATCCTTGGGTATGTTAACCGTATAATTAAGAATACCCACTTCATAAGGAGGTATGATAAAACTGGAGGGGTTAAAAACTATCCAGTCAGCGCATGATAGGGCCGTGCTCTTGGCAGGATAAAAGGCGCGCACCCCGTCATATTTATCTGTATAAAGCCAATCCGCAGCATAAACCTTGACTTTAGCGCTCTGCGGGGAACGCGTATAAAACTTAATCACCCCGGACTGCGTGCTACCTGCAGGCGCAGTTATTCTAATAATATCTGGCTCCACGCCATAGGATACCCCTGCTATTGCAACCGCAAAAGGAAACATTATAAGGGCTAATAATACCGCTAATTGCTTAGGCTTAAGCATCTTTCCCTGCCCCCCATATAAAGATACGCTAAGAACTGACCTGGTTCTTAGCGCTTAAAACTTAAAACGACTCCCTCTTACCTCGCTGCCTATAACGTAACTGGTTGTATATCGATGGTGATTGTAACGCTATAACTGCCTGCTAGAGTACTCAACGGTATTGCGGTCCAACCTGTAGGACGAGTATCTGTTCCACCGGCAAACGGCGGTATGCCGTATTCTGCACGGACAATCCTGGGTGCGTTGGATTTAAAAACCTGTAACTGAGTTCCGCCGGTACTAGAACCGCCACCTGCCAACTTAGTCACATTGATCTCCGGATTCCACCCGTCTTCATCATCAGTTAAATCACCCTGTGCAGAACCAGTAGCAGAATACTTATCCTCTTTAGCATAAACAGGGGTAAACACCAAGGCCTTCATGAGTGTCTCACTGCTACTAATCGCTGTTTGATTAATAACATACCCTTGCCCAGCCTCGGTGTACGGGTAGAGGTAAACAACGAAGAAGTCCGGCGCGTAAAAGCAACCTGCACCGGTTGTCCCATCAGCTAGCACACTCGACAAATTTCCAAAGCTCAAGGCTGTAGCTGTTGAACAAGCGCTTCCCCAAGGGTCGCTACCGCTGCTAGCGAATGTTGCGCCATCGCACATCCTTATTACAGGCTCAGGCAAAGACGGAACACCCACTGCCGTAGCAATGGTAGCGGTTGCAGTCAACTCAGCAGCAAGCGCCAGAGCCGGAAGCAGCATCAACAATACTCCCATCAACATTATTTTTCCCATTTTCATCTTTCTTTTCACCCCCCTCCTAATCTGCATCTTGTTAAACTATTTTCTCTCGTATTAAATCTCCGCCAATGAATACGTGATGGCGCTGGAATAGTTGCCGTATTTTAAATCGCGTGAGGGCGCCAGCTCGTAAATAACCCTGAATTCATCGGAGGAACCGTCCTTGTCTGAAACAAAAAGCACGGTCTCCCCTTTTTTAACCGCTTCGGGGGTATTGAGCTTTAGGGCTCCCTTGGTATCAATGCTTTCAGTGCGCAAGGTAAAATATTTTGCCCGGATAGTCTCCCCCTCCTTATTCTTGAGCTCGGAATAAAGGTTCTGGGTAACCTGGTATTGTTTGCCGGTATTGCTGCTGACCTTGATATTAATCTCATTCCTCTGCGGCTCGGATTCAGGCCTAAGGTTGGCAAACTCCAAGGCCGCCTTCTGATCCGCAGGGGTAATCTCAATATCAAAGATGCGCGGGATATCTATTTCAAGGTTAAGGGTGTCAATCAACTGCATCTGCGCTAAGCCGGCTCCGTCCAATATGTATTTAATGCGGCCCCTGTATGTGCCTGTCTTCTGGCCGGAGATATCCCCCAGCCCGTAGGTTAAAGTAAAACTGTCTGCGTCCCCTCCGACTGAAGAATTGTAAACCGGCTGCTGCATTGCCGATAGCGGAGTAGTAACGTTGATTACCGTGCCTTTTGAGGCGCCGCTTCCGGAAAACGTCACTGCCTTCCAATCCAGCCTGTTGCCGTTTGTGGAAACCGGCTGCTCTGCGAGCTGCAGGATCCTGAACTGCTTGCCGAAGCGCCCTTTGATGTTAAAGAGGATTTCAGAAGAACTCGCTAAAGGCTCACCTGCTTTTAGTATAATATCCTTGCTGCCGGTTGCAGTCTTAATCTCCACGCTGGAATTGACTTCAATCTGCGCGGAGACATCAAGTATCACATTCACCATCTGCTGGTTGGTTGAGCGGTCAATAGGCTCCAGGATAAAAGCCAGCCTGCCGCGGTAATAGCCGGGCGCAAAATCCGAAGACGGAATTAAGCCATAAACCAGCACAAATGAATCGGAGGAACCGCTGGTATCTGAAGTATAAAGCAACTGGCGGTCCATATAAAGCGGGGCCTCCTGGATGACGTTCATCGTCCCGTATCTGTTTGAGCCGCGGATAGCGTAAACTAAAAAGTCCTTTGTGGGGATACGACCTCCGTCATTATTAGTCAGGGGCTGCACAAAGGTCTGCAATAAGCGGTATTGCTTGCCGATACTCGAATTTATCGTGACCGTGACCTCCCTGTTGACGCGGCCTTCCGCAACATTCATCCTGTCGTATCTTAATTCATACCCTCCGGCATAAGGCCGCACAGACAAGGAAAACTCCGCATAGGAAAGCCGGGGGAACAAAGCCAAACCCCCTAAGGCCATCCCTGCCAGAAATAAAGCTATCTTCTTCTTTTCACGCATACTGCCTGCTCCTTACTATGGGACAATTCTATAACGAATTAAAGACTTTGTCAAATGTTTTTATCTCTAAGCGCCTGCGTAAGTTAAGATAAAAAATCCGGATTAGACCCATAGTTATAACCCCCTGGCTAATCCGGCTTAAGATTTCTTACCGTGGCTCACCTGTTTTATAAGCAGGTGCGCCGGATTTTAAACCTTATTATCCTGGATTATCTCCCAATATTACCGTTGTCCCGCCATTTGATATGGTTACAACGGATTCTTTTGTCAAGGCCGGCACCTTGCCTAATCCCGCCTCTTCTATGGCCTTGCCGATGTCAATAGTCATCACCAGGTCGTAGCTTCCGTCAGGTATGGCGCTCTTCCAATCGGCAACAAGTTCTGCGCTATCCCCTGGAAAAGTGTAGAGGTCGCTAAATTCCCCTCTTGCATATACCATACCTTTTCTATCAATCAAAAAGAAAGTCCCCTTGGTGCTGATATCCGTATTTCCGGAATTGGTAAGCTTGGCGCTTATATTCCACTTATCAGGCTTATGCTCTAACTTGAGATTCTCGATATCCGCCTTGCGGTTGATTGTGCCTTCCGGCTCAATATAAAAGAGCGACGCCACCCGCACAGCTACATTGACGTTAACGCCCTCTCCGGTTTTTTGCTGCTCATCCAGGTAATTTTGAAAAAATAAAACAGCGTAATGCCCGCCCTTGGCATCCGCAGGGACCTTGACCGTATAGTTTACCAGCTGCTTGCCGTAAGCAGGTATGGTGAATTCCGAAGGCAGAAATGTAATCCAATTTGCTGCTGATAAAGGGGTAGTTCCGGCAGGCTTAAAATCCTTGGTGCCGTCACAGACAGGCAGATATGACCAATCCTCCAGATAAACCTTGATACTCTTAGGGCTATCGGAAAGGTTGTATATCTTGACGCTGCCGCTTTTGGATTTTCCGGGAGGGATGACAAGGCGTATTTTTGCAGGCTCAACCTGGGGAATTTCAACCGACCAAGCAGCCGGCGGCGTAAAGAAAATGGTAAAAACTGCGCATGCGATAAATATCCTCCCTAAAATCTTAACCACCATTGAGCATGACCTCTCCTAAGAGCAACACGAAAAAACTCTTCCTATCGTAAACAAAAAGATAGAAATATTCTATCGCTATTTATGCGTTACTGCAATAATTATTTTCCAGCGCCCAAGCCCCTTGCCGTTAAATCGCCGCGATGCTGATGGTCACCGTACCGGAATAAGTACCGGCAGGCTGGTCCAATTTAATCGGCTCGTAGCCATCGTAAGGATCGGCTCCTCCGGACTTATAACCGGGCAAGCTGTAAAAGGCGCGGATAATCCTATTCGTAGCCGCAACCTCGCTGCGATAAACCAACTGGTCTGTCTTTACCGCAGAAGAAACATCGCCCAACACGGCATCCGTAGGCATCTCGCCCTGGGCATTGCCCTTAGACCACTCATCATCCTTGGCATACCCTGGCGTAAGCATAAAACTGCCTCCTGGCAGGGTATTGGCTCCGCTACTTAGGCCGGTGCAGGTGCTCCTCACTTCATACTTGTTGCCGTAACTGGTGGTAAAGATAAACACGCAGAAGTATTTCTGGCTAAACCACACCCCTGCGTCAGTTTCATCAGCATTAGTATGCGTGAGCTCCCCGAAATCCATTGCCGTGACCGTAGTGCCGGTCCAAGGCTCCTGGCCTTCGCTGGTCAGCTCCTTAATGACCACGCTAAGCTGGGGAGAATTATTCGGGACCTGCGCTGTAACGCCGATATTGGCGTAAGACTCGGCGTACGCCGCTGCCGCTACTGATAAGACTAATCCTATCGTCATCACTGCTATGCTTAATTTTCTCATTTTTCACCTCCTTTCTATGTTGACTGGTTAAAAAATAAAAAACCGGATTGACCCCATTCGTCAATCCGGTTAAATGTTACACGTGGCTGTCCTGATTGCCTCCGTAACCAGGACTCCGGACCAAATGTGTTTCTAAAGCTATATATTAAATACTTTTATAAAGTATACCGTATTACCTTTTATATGTCAAGAAATATTTTACCCCTTAGTTGCATTGGGCCAGCCCTTCCGTGGCAGCAGTAAGGGTTATGCTTAAAGAATGCATAAATAATATCAAATACAGCTTGCCATTATACTTCGCATATACGCTATTTTTAAGCCTGCAGCAAAACCGCTCTATCTGCCTGCGGCTATTATGCTCTTTTAAGATATGCACTGAAGGCTCGGGTTGCCTGTAGGTATCCGCGACTTCCTTGACGATATATATAAAGTGGCGCCGGATAGAGCTGTGCACGCCCTCCCTCTCGCCTGTTTCGGTCGTCGCAATAATCCTGCGGCCTCCTGATTTTAAGTTGCGGAATACCATCTCTCTCATCTTTAAGCCCCTCTCATCGCAATGAACGCCCCAAAAAACAAGCCGGGTTGCACTATAGTTATAAATTCCTCCTTGTTCATCGGCAACCCGGCTACCCCTTCCCTCTTCGTGGCTGGTTATTATCTCTGACTTCCTTAAAAGAGGGCCTAGGGATCCTATGAGCTTTGCGCCCCCGCGATTTTATCGCGGGTTAGCCCTTTACGACCAAATTGTCAATTTAGAGCCAATCCTCGCCGTAGATGGAACGCAGTATATGAGACACGCCCACTAAATCCGTCCGGTCAAGGCTTATGCCTACGCGGTACTTATTATTATCTACGGCCTTGGACCAGACAACCTTTCCTTTTATGCAGATGGGTTCTTCTTTATACGGGACCTCAAGCCACATCTCAAGCTTGCTTTCGGCAGGTATATTCTCGCTGGTGAAAATGCCTATCCCCTTGGCGCTGATGTCGTTGGTTTGAGCTTCCCCTGCTTTGTTATTAACGGTATCAAAGAACCTCAGGCGCAACTCTACCGAGAAACGGGAAAACTCTCTTCTGTCTTTTGAGACATCGTAGTTTTCGTCCATCTTGCGCCTGTCACTCTAATGGTGCTTTGATTTATTAAATACTTTTAAAAATTATTTATAAACAACCCATAAAAAAATCTTTTTTCTCTCTACCAAAAGTATAGCCCCTCTCAAAGGCCATTTCAAGGCTATTTGGCCCAAAAAAGAAAACGCTTTCTATTTTTTCTTATTGAGTTTTTCTGAATTGCAGGCGCGGTTCTTTTCCTTGCAGAAGACGGATAAGGTTGGCTTTATGGCGCCAGATTACCAGGATGGACAAAACTATCCCCAGCACGATAAGGCTTACAGGGAGCTTAAATAAAATTAAATACAGCGGCAAGGCAACTGCCGTAACAATAGATGCCAGAGAAACTATCTTTGCTAACAGAAAAACCGCCAGCCACGTCAGTAATAAAACTAACAATACCGCTCTTAACCCGCTAATCCCCGCAGCCAAACCAATCATCACGCCCAGGGTAGTAGCGATCCCCTTGCCCCCCTTAAACCCTAAAAACACAGGCCAGTTGTGCCCCAGGATACATGCTACACCCAAGACTATTCTTAATGATTCACTTGAAACCAAAGTTATCCTTGGGCCAAAAATAGCGCCCAATAAGATTACGGCCAGAAATCCTTTGAGGATATCCAACAGGAGGACGGCAACCCCGGCCCCCTTCCCTAAAACCCTCAAGGCATTGGTTGCGCCTACATTGCCCGAGCCTACCTTGCGGATATCGACGCCTCCAAGCACCCTGCCGAAGATATAGGCATTAGGTATGGAACCCAGGAGATAACTAATGGCTGTTGCGGGAATTATCCAAAGCATACAGCGCCTTAAACCCCCTATTGATATAATCTGCCCCGGAGACGACAGTAAAAAATACCGCCAGCCACCACAGGAACTGCGAGACATTCATTGACACCTGCAGTAATACAAAAGATACTGCCAGCATCTGAAAGGTAGTGGTGAGCTTTCCCCAGCGGGTAGGCATCACATTAATTTCCTGCTTTACGATATAAACCACCACAGCGCCTAAAATTATCAGGATATCGCGGGTAAGGATGATAAAGGTGACCCAAAACGGAAAACGGATGGCAAATTCCCTGATAAAAGTAAGGCAGATAAACGCGCTCATCAGGAGCATCTTATCCCCAAGCGGGTCCAGCACCAACCCGGCCCTGGAATTCTGCCCGCTCCTCCTGGCAATGTAGCCGTCCACCGCGTCCGATAGGGCTGCGACGATAAATATACCCAGCGCTACCAGGCGCATATACTCCCTTTGCCCGGGGCGGTAATACAAGAGGCTTGCGATGAAGAAAGGGACGCTTAATATCCTGAAGGTAGATATCTTATTGGCGAAATTCATCGTTCATTTGATTGCCCTGATGCGCCACGGGGGCCAATAGATAACCATGGCCCGGCCAAGAAGGTTGCGCTTCGGGACAAACCCCCAGTACCTGCTGTCCTGCGAAGAAGCGGAATTATCCCCCAGCACAAAAAAACTGTCCTTGGGGACCGTAATCTTCTGGCCTTCCCGCGCGAACTCTCCGCGGTTATAATAATACCTCTGGCTAAAAGGCGCATCCAGAAAAGGCTTATCGTTGACATAGATTGTGCCGTTTTTAATCTCCACTGTCTCGCCTTCGACCGCAACCAGCCTCTTTATAAAATCCTTCTTGGGGTTATACGGGTAAATAAAAACTATTACCTCCCCCCTCCTGGGCTGCCTGAAAGCCGGCAGGTGGATATCCGTAAAAGGAAGCCTGGCGCCGTAAATAAACTTATTCACCAGTATAAGGTCTCCCTCGATGAGCGTCGGGCGCATGGAACCGCTAGGGATCTTAAATGCCTCCACCACGAAAATCTTGATAATCATCGCCAGGACAGCTGCGACGATAATCGCCTCAACCCATTCCCTTATTGCTGATTTCTTCGTAATTGCTCCTGTTGCCGCGGGTTGCAGTTTTTTATCTCTCATATTTTTAGCACCTCCAAGAATGCCTCCTGAGGGATCTCGACCTTTCCGAATTGCTTAAGCCGTCTCTTGCCCTGTTTCTGGTTTTCCCATAGCTTGCGCTTGCGCGTGATATCGCCTCCCGAGCACCTGCTGGTGGTATGCTTTCCTAATGCCCGCACCCTCTCCGAGGCTAAAATCTGCGTCCCCACCGCTGCCTGAATTGTAATCTCAAACAGCTGCCGCGGGATAAGCTCTTTGAGGCGATTTACGAGCAGGCGCGCCCTGCTCATCGCCTTATCCTTGTAGATTAACGAGGAGAATGCGTCGCAGACCCTGCCGTTTAAAAGAATATCCAGCTTTACAATCCTGGTGGGCAAATAGTCCTCAAATTCATAATCCAGGGAACCGTAGCCGCGGGTGACAGATTTCAGGCGGTCATAGAAATCCACTATAATCTCCGAAAGAGGGATATCAAAGATAACCTTAACCCTGTCCTCGCCCATATACTCCTGCGACGAGAATAGGCCGCGGCGGGACTTTGCGAGCTCGCAGACCGCCTCGATATTTTCAATGGGCACAATCATCAGCAGTTTCACATAAGGCTCCTCCGCTTCCTCTATCTCTCCTGCGGCAGGGAGCCTGGCAGGCATATCCACCTCTAAAAAACCGCCGTCCCTTTTCTTTATCCGGTAGACGACGTTGGGAACGGTAAGGATAAGGTTAAGGTTGTATTCGCGTTCCAGGCGCTCCTGGACAATCTCCATATGCAGAAGTCCTAAGAAACCGCAACGAAACCCCATCCCGAAGGACTGGGAATTCTCCGGCTCAAATATAAAAGAGGCATCGGATAGCTTCAGCTTATCCATGGCATCGCGCAGAGAAGGAAAATCCCCGGCATTCACCGGATATATCCCGCAGAATACCAGGGGCTTTATGCTGCGATAGCCGGGGAGGGTCTCCAGACATGGGTTCTTAACGTCGGTCAGGGTATCGCCGACGATAATCTCGCGCGGATTGCGGATATTTGCGGTTAAATAGCCTGCCTCGCCGCAGGAAAGGGACTCCACGGGAGCGTATTTTAAATCCTTTAATACCCCGAGTTCCTCAATCTTATAAACCTGGTTGGAATGCAGCAGCTTGATGGCGGTATCCGCCTTGAGTATTCCGTCAAAAACCCTTACAAAAACCACCACCCCTTTAAAGGTATCGTAACGGGAATCAAAAACCAGCGCCTTCAGTGGGTTGCCGGACTCTCCCGAAGGGGGCCGCACGCCCTTGACGATGCGCTCCAATATCTCCCCTACGCCTGTGCCCTCTTTAGCCGAAGCCATAATTATATCATCATCCTTAAACCCCAGGACCGAGGTAATCTGCCTCTTCACGCGGGGAATATCGATACAACTAAGGTCAATCTTATTGATTACCGGTATGATGTCGAGCTTATTGTTGCGGGCGAGGTAATAATTCGCCACGGTCTGGGCCTCGATCCCTTGAGAGGCATCAATTACCAAAAGCGCTCCTTCGCAGGCAGCCAGCGACTTGGATACCTCGTAGGTAAAGTCCACGTGGCCCGGGGTATCAATGAGGTTAAGGACGTATTCGCTGCCGTTGTTGGCGGCATAATTCAACCTGACCATCGAGGCCTTGATGGTGATGCCGCGCTCGCGCTCTAGCTCCATATCATCGAGGAGCTGGTCTTTAAGGTGCTTTTTGTCCACTGCGCCCGTAAGCTCCAGGATGCGGTCGGCGAGAGTAGACTTGCCGTGGTCGATATGGGCGATGATGGAGAAATTACGGATTAGCGAATTAATTAATATGCCCTAATACGGATTCTACCACCTCTGCGATTCCCAGGGAGGTAGTATCGATATAGACGGCGTCTTCGGCCTTTCTGAGGGGGGCGAATTCACGGTTGGAATCAATGGTATCGCGGTTATGCAAATCACCGGCTACATCCTCGGGATTAATCCGGCTGCATGTCTCTTTCAATTCTTTGTAGCGCCGGTCTACCCGCACGTCAAATTTGGCGTCGAGATAGAATTTTTTATCGGCGCCCGGGAATACCACCGTCCCGATATCGCGGCCCTCCAGGACGCTGTCGGCTTTGCGCCCGAGGCTGCGCTGCAGCTTCAGCATTACCTCGCGCACGCCTTTTATCTTAGCGACATCCGAGACAAACCTGGTAACGCGGGGCTCCCTTATTTGTCTGGTGACATCGCGGCCGTCCATGTAAACCTTTAAGGCGCCTTTTTCCCCTGCCAGGTCAATGGTTGTCTCCCGGGCCATCTTGACAAGCAATGCGCTGTTATTGACGTCAATTTTCTGCTCAATCGCCTTAAGGGTAATTGCCCGGTACATCGCTCCGGTATCGATATAAAGAAATCCCAGCTTCTCAGCCAGGATTTTAGCTACAGTGCTCTTGCCCGCCCCTGCCGGGCCGTCAATGGCAATAATCATCCTAAGCGTCCCCCGCCAATAAACGCCTCTTCCTGTTAGACTGCGTTAATCTCCTGATCAGGACGGCGCGGTCTTTGCTGCGGATAGCTTTTTTTACGGCTTCCAATTTCTTCTGAAAAACCGCAATAGCTTTAAGCATATTCTCGCGGTTACTCAAAAAAATATCTACCCAGAGACCCGCATCAGAACCGGCAATCCTGGTCGTATCCCGAAGGCCGCTTGAAGCGTACTTCAGATGCCCTTTCGGCAAGGCAGCCATAAGAGCGAATGAAACGCAATGAGGCAGGTGGCTGACCATCGCCAGTATCCTGTCGTGCTCTTTAGGGCTTAACAATGCCACCCTAGCGCCAAACATCTTCCACATCCGGGATACCTTATCCAAAACAACGGGCTTAGTCCTGGCAGTTGGGGTCAATACGCATAACGAACCTTTGAACATATCGGCCCTGGCGTTCTTAATCCCCTGATTCTGGGAGCCGGCCAGAGGATGCGCGCCGATATAAAATGGGAATAGCCTCTGGAGCTTGGCGACGATCTTCTTCTTGGAGCTGCCTACATCTACGACAATACAGTCTTGAGGCAGCAAACCTTTTAGGGCATCGGCTAATCTAAGGATGGTTTCCACAGGAACAGCCAGAATCAGGAGGTCGGCGCTTTTGACAATACTCAGACTGCGCGAACCGCTATCTATGGCCTTGAGTTTCCTGGCAAGGTCAATTGTCTTTTTATGCCTGCTCACCGCTGTTACCCGCAGGGATATTTTTTTCTCTTTAATGGCTAAGGCGATTGAGCCGCCGATTAGCCCCGGACCGATTATCGCTACTTCTTTAAACAAACGCATCAAGATTCCCCTTTATCATTGACGAGAAACACTTTCCGCTTTGAACCGGAAAACGTTTCCCGATTGGGTCGGAAAGTGTTTCTGCTTTGTTTGCTAGATGTCTCTGCCGATTGCCTGTGCCAGGACTTTAAGCTCTTTCATAAGCACTGCGAAATTGGCTGGCAACAGCGACTGTGCCCCGTCGGAAAGAGCGTCTTCCGGATGAGTATGCACTTCGATAATCAGCCCGTCGGCACCGGCAGCAACGCCTGCCTTTGAAAGCGGAGCGACCAATCCCCACCTGCCTGCCGCATGGCTAGGGTCCACAATAATCGGCAGATGCGAAAGCTGCTTTACCGCCGGTACAGAGCTGACATCCAGGGTATTGCGGGTGTAATCCTCAAAGGTGCGTATACCCCGCTCGCAGAGGATAACGTTAAAGTTTCCTCCGGACAATATATACTCTGCGGACATCAAAAGCTCTTTTATGGTGCAGGAAAGGCCGCGCTTCAGAAGCACGGGCTTTTTGGTGGAACCCACCTCGCGCAAGAGGTCAAAATTCTGCATATTGCGCGCCCCTATCTGCAGGACATCCGTATAGCGCGCTACCAGCCCTACGTTACGGGGATCCATCACTTCGGTAACAACAAGCATATCCAGCTCATCCGTCACCTCACGCAGGTACTTCAAGCCTTCTTCCCCAAGCCCCTGAAAACTATAAGGTGAAGAGCGCGGCTTGAATGCCCCTCCGCGCAATACGTTAACGCCCGTTCTTTTAACCTCCCTGGCAATATCAAAAAGGGCATCCCTGCTTTCTACGGCGCATGGACCTGCCATTACCACGATTTTTTTAGAGCCAAGTTTTACCCCCTTGCCCAGATCAATAACAGAGCCTTCTGTACGGAATTCCCGCGAGACAAGCTTATACGGCGACAAT
>JBAZKK010000026.1:0-15415 GCA_041650795.1 Candidatus Omnitrophota bacterium
TATTCTCGCCCCTGGAATCCTCGAGGGTATGCCTTAGAAAAGGCAATACGGGCATTACCCATTCCCGGCTGGCGGGGAAGACATCCTTTCCTAAATCCAGCACCACCGTCGGATAGTTCCCGAAGAGCTCGTTGCGGCGCGCAAACGCCAGAAGGTAGAACGCGCTGCTTTGGGTCTGGCTTCTGTAGCAGAGTATTGCCTTATGCTTATTCTCTATTTCATCCTGAGAGATATCCGACCTGAACCATTTAATTCCGCCCCCAACCGGATATTGCCTGGGAGGCCCAAGTTGAAGCTTGGGGTGATAATGCCGCGGCAGGGGCCATCCGGGGCAGTGGACAAGATAAGGGTAAACCTTAGGGGGAGGTATCTGGCCCTCCAGGTCCCAAAGAGCCACCTGTAAGAAAAGATAGAACGCCTTATGGTCAGGGTTGGTATCAGAGGGGTGCGAAACGAATATTCTATCCGGACGGTAAGACCGGAGCACATCCTTAATGTCATTCAAAATACTCTCCGCAGTATAAGGGGCGTTGTAAGAAAGATTGCTGCGGTAAGGCACATGCGAGATGCGCGTAAGCATACTCTTGTATGGATTTTTGGAGTTCCAGAAATCGCGAAAGATAACAAAGGTCCCAAAATCAGGATAACCCAAAAACACCAGTCTGGATTCATCCAGGCCAAAGAGCTTCATCGCCTTAACCGCCTCGCTGTGGCGCACCTGCCCCATGTGTATAAACTCGCCCTTCCTGAAAGTCAGCCTTTTCTCATAAACAATAAAGGCGACCTGGTTATGGTCGCCGTTAGTAAGATAAACCACCTTAACCTCGGCTCCGGCAGCAATGGCCTTCTGGATGATGCCGGCGCAGGCAATTGCTTCGTCATCCGGGTGCGGCGCCATTATCAGGACCCGTTCGTTTTTGCGGATAGGCTCCAGCTCATCCACGCCTTCCAAAGTAAATGAATCCTGGATTGGCAGATGCGAGCATCCGCTTACCAAAACAAGCCCTAAGAGCATAACCGGGAGTAATATTCGCATAACGGTTATCTATATTAGCATATAAGGATGCCTAAATCAATAAGGCTGCTTGGCAGGCAACAAAGGATTGAAATATTCGTAAAAAACGGTATAATCCAAATTATGGTATATTCTGATCCTAAACACTACCGCATCATCAAGGGCATCCTGCTTCTGACCCTGGCATTGAACTGGACAGTAGCATTTGCCAAGATTATCTACGGGCTCTTCAGCAAATGCTCCAGCATGGCTGCCGACGGCTTCCACTCCCTCTCTGACGGCGCCTCCAATATCATCGGCATTATCGGGATAACGCTCTCCTCGCACCCCAGGGACAAAGACCACCCTTACGGACATAAAAAATACGAAACGTTTTTTTCTCTCGGTATTGCGGCGCTCTTATTTCTACTTGCCTTCCAAATCATCGAAGCGAGCATCGAAAGATTCCGCCATCCCGTCCTGCCGCAGGTCGGCGCGGGAAATTTTGCGGTAATGCTGGTTACCATCGCGGTGAACTTCTGGGTTATGAATTATGAACGCAGAAAGGGCAGGGAACTTAAAAGCGATTTCCTGATTGCCGATGCCATGCATACCAGGGCCGACATCTTCACCTCTCTCTCCGTTATCATTACCTTATTTGCCATCAAATCGGGATTCCCCATCCTTGACCCCGTTGCCACCATCCTCATCGCCCTATTTATCGTATATGCGGCGCTGGAGATTGTCAGGGAAGGCGCGCGCGTCCTCTGCGATACCGCGGCAATAATAGAGGACAAGAGGATCTCCGACATCGTGCTGGGCGTCAATGGGGTTAAGGCCTGCCATAAGATACGCTCCCGCGGAAGGCCGGATGACATCAACATCGACCTGCACGTGCAGGTCGCTCCCGACATGCATATCGAGGAAGCGCACAAGATAAGCTACCACATCGAAGAAGCGATTAAAAAAGGGATCCCCGAGGTCTCAGACGTGGTAGTGCATATGGAGCCGCGCGAGAAGAGGAAAAATAAAAAGTAACTGTTTTTACTGCAGGTATTCCACCGGGTCGTGGGCGAGCCCTCCCTGCCTTACCTCAAAATGCAGGTGCGGCTGCATGTTTTTATAATTAGCGTTCCCGGTCTTGCCTACCGCTCCGATTACTTCGCCCTGCCGCACCAATTCTAACGGCCGTACATAAATTTCCGAGAGATGACCGTAAACGGTAAAGATGCCCCCGGGGTGCTTCAGGACGATAAAATTACCCATCCCCTCGGCGCTCCCGGTGCGCGCCACAACCCCGGAACGGCTGGCGAGTATGGGGGTGCCGACTTCGGCGTATAGATCCAACCCCTGATGCAGCCTGCCTCCGCTGCGGCGGCTGCCAAAAACACCCTCACCCATGCTATCAGAACGAATAACAATATCCCTTTGGTATTTAATAGGGCAAAGGAAATAACATTTATCGGCAAAGTAAAGGCTAAAAAACAGATAAACCGGAAGAAGTATAAGCATCGACAATAAAACCTTCCTCATCTGCTTTCCCTTAAAATGCGCGCCATGCCGTAAAATGCCAACAGAAAACAACCTAGCACTGCCAGATCCCCGAAACGCGTATAGAATGTCGGACCGCCCCTTAAGATGTCTATGGTGTCGTTAAGATATCCCTCGATAAAAATATTTTCCCCCCGGTTATCCGCGACCAAGGAAATAATCCTGCCTTCGGCTGAGATGAATCCGGAGACGCCGGTATTGGCAGCGCGCACCAAAGGAACCCTATTCTCTACTGCACGCAGGACAGAAGCCGAAAGATGCTGATAGGGCGCCGCGGATTCTCCGAACCAGCCGTCGTTGGTGATATTAACCAGGAAATCCGCTCCCTTGCCGATAAAACGGCGCGATAGCTGAGGAAAAAGGTCCTCGAAACAAATCAAGACTGAAAACCTGACCGGCCCTTGGCCGCGTACGCCCGGGAGGGTAAAAACCGTATATTCCCTGCCGGGCCTGAAGTCACCGATAGGTACGACTGTCTCTAAAAAACTAAAAAAACTCTTAAGGGGAACATATTCTCCAAAAGGCACCAGATGTAATTTATCATAACGGCTGAACTCCTGCTGGTAGGATGTAATCAGGAAGGCGCTGTTATAATAAATACCGTCTCGCAGCGTAACCGCCCCTACCAGAAGAGGGATACGCATATCCTCGGCCAGGGCCCTGGCCGCCTCAAAGTATGCCGGTTCTTCCTCAACTACTGCCGGCAGGCTGGCTTCCGGCCAGATCATTACGTCGGGATTACCGCCGCCTGCCTGCGAGGAAAGATCGAGATACTTACGGATGATGTAATTTTGGGCAATCGGCCTCCATTTGAGATGCTGCGCAATATTACCCTGGATAACCGAGACGCGCAGCGAAGCGTAAACACTCCTTTGCTTTATGATGTTCAAGCGATAATAGCCGTAGAAAAAAAACGCTCCCAACATTGCCAGGCATAACAGGATTGCTGCTGCCGATTCCCTTCTCTTCCCGGACTGCCTTAATAATACAATTACTTCCTTTATCCCCGCATTTGCCATCAGCAAGATAAACGAAATTCCGTAAGCTCCGGTGATATCGGCTACCTGAATAACCGGTAGGTTCAGATACTGAGAATGCCCCAGGAGCGCCCAGCCAAAACCCGTGAGGAGATGGCTGCGCAGATACTCCAGCAAAACCCAAACCGCAGGCAGAAAGAATACGCAGTATGCGGTATTTAGTTTACGGGACTGCGAAGCAATCAGGCCGAAGATGCCGAAATACAAGGCCAGGTATAGAACAAGCAGTATCATCCCGGCGAGCGTAACATGCACCAGCCAATATATGGTGCCAAGCCAAAACACCGCCCCCGTCAGGTAAGATAATAAAAAAACCCTCCTTTTAGAGCAACCCTCAAGCGCTAAGAGTAAAGGCACAAAGGCAAACCACGCAAACATCCAAAGATTAAAATTGGGGAAGGAAAGAATCAGGAGTAGGCCGGATAGAATAGATAAAAAAATATCCTTTTTCATTAACTATAATTTTATTCCAAAAGATACTAGTGCGTTATATTTTAGCACTAAAAGGGTGCTTTTAAAACTTATTTTCTTGGGCACCAGAATGCATCAAAATTATCTACGGCTATATAAAAGATTATTAACAACATTATATAAAAATACAAAAGAAACCTACTGTCCTATGCATTTGGCCCGGATTAAACGGCATGGGCATCCGGGGTTACAGACAGACTTTCACAAGTTAGAGAAGATGGCTCATGTTATTGTTGATGATTTCATTCGCGATAATTGCGGGGGGGTTAATTGATAAGGACATTGTCGAAACGTTAAAAAGAAAGGAATTAAAGAAGCTAATCTGTGGAGAGTGAGATACCGCCGGAGAAAATTAGGAATCAAAAAATACCTTTACGGTAAATACGGTAAAAAAAATACAAGGCATGGATTCGTATGCAGGCTATAAAAAGATACGGGAATAGATGCGAATTATGCGGATATGGCTTAGTCGTCGAAACCCATCATATCTTGCCCAGAAAAAAAGGCGGCCTACATGTAACTGATAATCTAACGGTGCTTTGCCCTAATTGCCATGCGCTCTTTACAAGAAAATACCTTAGTTTAAAAAGCAGAGGAGATATACCTGCGTTGCGGATAAAACTCAGAAAATTACAAGAATCTCCCTACCCATATTTTGGATAACAACATTTTTTATATTTCAACGGCTTGCCAGTTAAGGGATCTGTTTTCCCGCACGGGCAGGGATCGTTCCTGCCGACCTTGGCATGCGGGGATTGGGAAACGGGGGTAACTGACGGGGCCGCTGCCCTCTCTTTATTCTCCAAACTCGCATCAGGAGATGAAAATGCCTCCGCTTCAGGGTGAAGCATCTCTTTGGAGACCGCGCTGAATGCGCCGCGCAGAGGCGCCCTGGGCTTGGCAGGCTGCAACTTAAATATGATGTCTAGGGCCTCATCCTCGATGCTATTCATCATGCCGCTAAACACCTGGAATGACTCGCGTTTATATTCAATCAAGGGGTCGCGCTGACCGTAAGCTCGCAGGCCGATACCCTCGCGCAGGCTATCCATGGCATAGAGGTGGTCCTTCCATTTGCTGTCGATAATCTGCAGGAAAACCATGCGCTCCAATTGACGCATAATGTCGCTTCCGATATCGCGCTCCTTGGCATCGTAAGCAAGAGAGGCCTTCTGATAAACATCCTCCTCAAGCTGCCTCCCCGCAAGATTCTCGGTTGTTGCGCTATCAAGCTGCAACCCGAACCTTAATCTCAAAATATTCCCCAGTCCCACCGAGTCTAGCTCGCCGGATTCAGGGGCATAGACAGACACTGCCTCGCCAAGCACCTTCCTTAGAATCTCCAGCACATACTCCTTTAAGGAAACCCCCTCCAGTATTTCGCGGCGCTGGGTATAGATTACCTCCCGTTGCTTATTCATCACGTTATCATATTCCAGGATCTGCTTGCGTATCTCAAAATTGTGCTGCTCTACCCTGCGCTGCGCAATCTCAATGGACTTAGTAACCCAGGGGTGTTCAATAACCTGTCCTTCCTCCAACCCGAGGCTGTTCATAATCCCGATCAGGCGGTCAGACCCGAATAGCCGCATCAGATCGTCTTCCAGGGAAACATAGAACCTTGAAGAACCGGGATCACCCTGCCTGCCGCAGCGCCCGCGCAGCTGGTTGTCAATACGCCTGGCCTCGTGGCGCTCCGTGCCGATGACATGGAGTCCGCCGAGCGATACAACCTTATCGTGCTCCTCCTGGGTCTGTTTACGATAACGCTCTAAAATCTTAAGGTATTCCTCGTTGTAATTCGGGTCGTCCACAGAAAGTTTCTCCCGCGCCAGGCTGCGCGCCATATATTCGGGGTTTCCTCCGAGAAGTATGTCTGTGCCGCGGCCTGCCATATTAGTAGCGATAGTCACTGCCCGGTGACGGCCGGCCTGGGCTACGATCTGCGCCTCCTGCTCGTGATATTTAGCGTTGAGCACCTGATGGGTGATACCGCGGCGCTTGAGCATCTCCGAGAGCCGCTCGGATTTATCTATCGAGATCGTCCCTACCAGGACCGGCCTGCCGGCCTGGTAAAGCTCGGCTATCTCCTCTACCACCAAAGCGAACTTTTCCTTCTCGGTCTTATAAACGCGGTCAGGGTAATTGCTGCGGACCAGCAGCCTGTTGGTAGGGATGACCACTACGTCGAGCTTGTAAATGGACTTGAACTCATTGGCCTCGGTAAAGGCAGTGCCGGTCATCCCTGCCAGTTTCTCGTACATGCGGAAATAGTTCTGGAAGGTGATAGTGGCAAGGGTTTGGTTTTCCCGCTCTATCTTCATACCTTCCTTTGCCTCCACCGCCTGATGCAGGCCGTCGGACCAGCGCCTCCCCGGCATGAGCCTGCCGGTAAACTCATCCACGATAATGACCTGTCCGTCCTTGACCACGTAATGGACGTCGCGTTTGAAGAACTCCTTTGCCCTGAGCGCCTGGATGCTATGGTGGCGGTACTCCGTGGTCTCGATGGTGTGCAGGCTTTCTACGCCCCAGAGCCTGGTGGCCTTAACTTCCCCGTCCTCGGTTAGGGAAATGGTATTGTTCTTTTCATCGGCAAGATAGTCATATCCGGCAGCGAGGTTTTCCCCCCGGTGCTTAGCCTCAATCTCATCGGCCTCGGTTACCCTGCGGCCTTTTAACTGCTGGCCGATGACCTTGGCGGTATAATACTTCTCGGTAGATTCCTCAGCCGGGCCTGATATAATCAGCGGGGTGCGCGCCTCATCTACCAGAATGGAATCAACCTCGTCTACAATGGCATAATAGAATGGCCGCTGCACCAGCTCCTCTACGTTATATTTCATGTTGTCGCGCAGGTAATCAAAGCCAAATTCATTATTGGTGCCGTAAGTGATATCAGAGGCATAGGCGGTTTTCCTGTCTTCATCCGGCATATCATGCTGGATGACGCCTACGCTCAACCCTAAGAATTTATAAACCGGCCCCATCCATTCGCAGTCGCGGCGCGCGAGGTAATCGTTAACCGTAATCACGTGCACCCCACGGCCGAGGAGCGCATTCAGGTAAGCCGGCAACGTCGCTACAAGGGTCTTGCCTTCCCCGGTAGCCATCTCCGCAATCTTACCCTCATGTAAAACCACCCCTCCTGCAATCTGCACGTCAAAATGCCTCAGGCCTATGGTGCGGCGCGAGGCCTCTCTTACTACTGCGAAGGCCTCTGGCAAAACGCCGCTGAATATCTTATTGCGGGCATCCCTGAGCCTTTCCTTAAGCCTCTCTTTCTCTTCCGGCATTGCCACCGAAAGCATTGCCTCCTCCAGCTCTTTAATGGCCGCATCATATTCCAGCGCCTTTGCGCCGATTGTTTCCTTAAATGAGGCGGTCTTGGCTTTAAGCTCGGCGTCTGAAAGGGACCGCATCGCCGGCTCAAGCTTATTAACCTTATCTACAATCCCGGCGAGCTCCACCATTTTGGCAAGCGAAGGGCTGGGCATCTCGGGATGCAGCGCGATAGCTACGCCCGGATACCTCTTTTTCAACGCACCCTGCTTGTTCTTAAGCAACTGTTTCTTGATAAAACCCAGCATATCTAGCCTTTTTGTTATTTCTTGCTGCTACCTAGCTTCTGCATCTTTAAATACGCCTCTATTGCAGAATCTATCTCTCCGTCCATGAACGAGCCGACATTACCGGTCTCGTATCCGCTGCGGTGGTCCTTTACCATGTTGTAAGGATGCATTACATAAGAGCGTATCTGGCTGCCCCATTCAATCTTTTTCTTCTGACCCCCCAGGCTTGCCAGTTCTTTCTCCTTTTTTTCCTGCTCCAACTCATAAAGTCTGGCCTTCAGGATCCTTAGGACATTCTGCTTATTTTGATGCTGTGAGCGCTCGTTCTGCGACTGCACCACAATCCCGGTAGGCAAATGGGTAATCCTCACTGCCGAATCGGTCTTCTGCATATGCTGTCCGCCGGGTCCGGATGAGCGGTAGGTCTCTATAACCAGGTCCTTCTCATTTATATCTACGGCTGCCCCGTCTTCCAGCTCGGGGATCACGTCTACTGAAGCAAAAGAGGTATGCCGGCGTTTATTGGCATCAAAGGGAGAGATGCGCACCAGCCGGTGAACCCCCCGCTCTGCCTTCAGATACCCATAAGCATATTCTCCTTCAACCAGGAGCATGGCATTTTTGATGCCCGCCTCTTCTCCGAAAAGGACGTCAATGACCTTGACGTTACAACCCCGCCTCTCTGCCCAGCGGTTGTACATGCGAAAAAGCATCCCTACCCAGTCGCAGGACTCGGTTCCCCCGGCGCCTGCGTTAATGCTTAATATTGCGTTGTTCGGATCGAACTCGCCGTCTAAGAGACTGGCGAACTCAAGCTTATCTATCTTCTTAATGAGGCTTTCGGCGCTCTGGGCGAGGCTCTCCAGTAACCCGGCATCCCTGGCGTCGGTAATATCCGCGAGTTCTTTTAATTCCAGGTACTCACGGAAAGCCTCCTGCCATGGCTCTACCGCGGATTTAAGAATTTTAAGCTTTCTTACAGTCTGGGAGGATTTTTCGGTATCGTTCCAGAAACCCGGGTCAGACATCCGGGAAGATAATTCATCTACCAGCTTTTTTTTGTTATCAACGTCAAAGATAACCTCTAAGCTGCTCAAGGTGAGTCTGAATATAGGAAAGTTTTTCCGCGATAGTTTCTAGCATTGCGACCCCCTTCTTGATTATCGATTACAAACGCTTGATGCCCTTCAGGGCTAAAAGAAATTCATCGCTATTATCTGCTACCCTGCAGGCCTCTTCCTCGCTGATCTTTCCTTCGCGCACCAGCTTGATAAGCGATTGGGTAAATGACTGCATCCCGAAGATTAAACCATCCTCTATGAACTGGGGTATCTCCCAGGTTTTTCCTTCGCGAATAAGGCGGCTGATGGTAGGCGTAAGAAGCATGGTCTCGTAAGCCGGCATACGGCCCGGACCGTCCTTTAAGGGGACGAGCCTCAGCGATATAACGCCTTTTAACAAAGAAGATAACTGCGTACGGGTCTGCTGGTGCTGATGCGGAGGGAAGAAATTCACAATCCTCTCCACCGTCTGGCTGGCATTGATGGTATGCATGGTGCTTAAAACCAAAACCCCCATCTCAGCTGCGGTCAGGGCAGCAGCCATGGTCTCGTAATCGCGGATATTGCCGATGTAGATAACGTCGGGGCTCTGCAGCGTAAAGGCGCGCAGGGCCACCGCATAGGAAGAAACATCCATCCCCAGTTCCCTCTGGTTGACGATGGAATTCCTGTCCTTGAAGGTAAACTCGATCGGCTCTTCCACCGTAAGGACATGCTTGTGGCTCTCCTGGTTGATGTATCCTATCATGCTGGCGATGGTAGTGGATTTGCCGCTCCCGGCGCTGCCGGTCAAAAGGATGAGTCCGCGGGTCTCAAGAGACAATTTACGCAACACCTCCGCAGGAAGATTAAGCTCCTCAAAGGTCTGGACATCGGAGCGGATATTCCTGATAACCAGCGCCGGCCAGTTGCGCTGCATAAAGATGCTGATACGGAAACGGTGCCCCAGCTCTGGCAGGTATATGCCGAAATCCACATCCAGGTGCCTCTGAAAAAAATCCTTCAGCTCGTTTGAGGTCAGGTCTTTAACGGCGTCATTAACCTCATCAAGGGTAACCATGCGCTCATCCACGCTTACTACCTTGCCGTCAATGCGCATGCGCACGTTGGAACCTGTGCGATAGAACATATCCGAGGCGTTCTTCTCTACCATCATCCTTAGGTAACCTTTGATATCCATTAATACCTCCTGATTGAAATTATAAATTATTATACCACTTTGCGTTTCTTTTCGGTAGGATAAAATTCCATGTACTTGGCCAGCGCAAGCCTGGTCTGGGCGTCCAATGCCGGAGTCGAGCCGAGTATTAAGATGACCAGCGGCACGATAACCCATTCCAGAACCATAACGATGTTCTTGAACCACGGCACATCCCTGGGCCTCGGAGGCAGCATCGTGCGGCTAAGCAATATCCAGACAAGGCTCGTTCCAAGGGTAAACCTTAAAAGCAGCCCGGTAATCAAGGGAAGGTTGTAACCAATGGGCATCTGATGGAATAAAGCCCCTCCCAGAAGCACCGGAAGCGGCGCCAGCAACGTAATAATAACAGCCCAGATCGCCCAAGTAACATGGCTCTCCAGGAGATGGAATGCCCGCCGCACCTTCAGGAGAAAAGGGATATTATTATTGTCGAGAAAACGGCTCAGCACAAAAGGAAAATTCTCCACCCCCCAGGCCCATCTCCTCTTCTGCTTATACTGGACCGCAATGGTCCTAAAAAGATTGCTGGAATATGCCACATCCATGGAAACCGTAATGTAAAGCGGCACTACCCGGTACTTACCGTTATAAAAGATGAACGCCTTCCAGTAAACCACAGAATCGTCGGATATCATATTCACCGGCCAGTAATCGATATCCACGATGGTTTTAAAACTCATGCTGTGGCTGGAGAAGGTCACGAATTTTTCCAGCCGCATGCTCTCAATCATCTGGCAGTAAGAAGAGCTAATCTCAACCAGCCTGGCCAAAGAGGGTGCATTCCAGATATTGTTGTTATAGACCGGGATGGGTTGATAACTTGCCTGGTGCGGATCAGGCGTGGTCAGGAAATGGTAACTGAGGCAACCGAAATATTCCTTCTCCACGCAGGTATCGGCGTCAAAACAAGAAAGCACCACCCTCTCGTAAGTTATACCCTTGGCATCCAGGAAATCTTTTGCTTTCTTTGCCGCCCAGGTGGCATTAGCGCCCTTGGTGCGGGCCTCACCCGGCAGCCCGTCAGGGTGCATGCTGGTAAGATAACCGAAAAAGCAACCCTTGAATTCCTTCTCCAATGCCTCTGATGCCTGACGGGAAGGCTGGTGGCGCTCTTCAAAAGCCATTACTACGATAATCTTATCTTTGGGGTAATTGGTGTCGCGTATCGCCGCCAGTGACGGCCGCAAGATATCCAACCCTTCTTTATAAACCGGGAAGATAACCAGGTGATAGAGAACCTGCCAGCTTTTACCTGCCTTGAGCGCCTGGCAGTCTGCCAGCCAGTTACGGTTCTTCTGACAGCGCAACTTCTGATGTGCCAAGACCAAAAGAGTGGTAAGATAAAGGGTGCGCACAATCCAGTAAAAATCAAAGGTAATAACCAGGGCAGCGCAAAACACGGGCCTCAGTGCTGCCAGAATGACCAGGATCAGAATTATCCCCCAGGACATTGCACCGGGCATGACTTCAAGCGTTCTCTTGATCTTAAGGCTTCGTTCCATTGTGCCTGCGTTTAATAAGGTCCTGCCACGGGAAACTCCACGGGCTTAATTCTATCTTGTAGAGGTTATCGTAGGTATTGCCGTCCGCTGCCTCTTCCAGGTCCAGAAAATAAAGGGTATCGCTGCGCACATCGTAGAAAGCAGTGGTATTTTTATTGTTAAGCCGCGTAAGCAACACTGCCTTTGCCCTAGGCCTGGCCTCGGTAACGTCAATGCGGCCCTTTCTTACAACGATGATATGGTAGCCGTCGGAGTGCCAAAATGCATCCAGCACCCAGTCCTCTGAATCGGGCTCATTGATTACAAAGAATGAATCCCCGCCGAACTTGTCGTCAGGGTTGATATCCGTTACCGCAAGTTGATTGTTATTGCAATAAAGTATCCTGCCGCGCTCAAGCGAAACCTTGTATTTAAGGGGGGACGTGGAAAACACAATAAGATTTGCGAGTTTCTGGTAACGCTCACCTGCCAGGTCTGACTTATAGAGGGCGTTTTCTTCGCTATTTATGTAATATACGAGCTGGCGCTCCTCGTCAATCCAGAAAGAATGGAACCTGTCCCTGTTGACCTGCTTGACGTTGGGCCTCAGCAGAAAAAGGATAATCTTATCCAGCGGCGTGGCCTTACCGGCTTCTACCGTCACTTCGTCTGACCAGGGATAATACCTTTCCAGCTCAAGGCGAATGCGGTATCTGCCAGGCAGCAACTCGTTGATAGTGACCGGGGTCTTATCGTTAAGCAGTTTGCCGTTCAGGTAAACGTTCGCCCCTGAGGGCTGCGTCTTGATGAAGATAAGCCCACTGCGCGTGAATTTTAAATTGCGGCGGTCAAATCTGTAGCCGAGCGCGGATGAAAGCACAAAAGGCAGAAAAACGAAGAATACCGCCACGCTTGCGTAAAAGAGGATACCCCTTATTCTTTGTTCGCTAAGCATTGTCTTATCTGTTTTTCCAGATTAAGGAGCTGCTTCTTGGTCTTTACGCCAAAGGCATATCCCCCTATCTGGCCGCTACTCTTAATAATGCGGTGACAGGGCAGAAATAACGGAAAAGGGTTACGTTTAAGAATCTGTCCGATGGCGCGGCTGTGCCTGGGCTTACCCACCTTGCGTGCCAGCCAAGCGTAGGTGCGCACCTCACCCAGCGGTATGCCCAAAAGCGCGGCATATACCTTCTTCTCCAGCGACGTTAGCTTAATATCCTTGGGACGCATAATATTATACTCTTTTCTCGGCCTACTTACCCAGCACTTTTTTTCTTCTTAAAATACGGTGGTAGCTTACGGCAAAACGGTGCGCCTCATCCCGGATGCGGCGGATGAGGTTAAGCGCCGGAGTATCAGTGTCAAGGCGGATAGGGTAATCGCTCTCCCTAGTATAGATATTTTCCTTATCCTTGGCAATACTTACCAAGGGTATATCCAATCCCAGTTTATCCAGCTCTCTTTTGGCCACCAAAAGGTGCTGCCTGCCTCCGTCAATCAGGATAAGGTCAGGCAAAGAAAGTTTCTCCTCAATCAGGCGCAGGTAACGCCTACTTACAACCTCTGCTATCATTTTATAATCATCAATGCCCTCGACATTCTTGATGCGGAAGCGGCGGTAATTATTCTTGTCAGGCCTGCCTTTGCAGAAACTTACCATTGAGCCGCAGGCAGACTTGCCCTGGATATTGGAGATATCGAAAGCCTCAATCCTCTCCGGAAGCTCCCCCAGCCCAAGCAGCCCCTTTAAATCCTCAAGCTCGTTATATGATGCGGCGCTGGATGAAACGTTTCCGATGGCTCCCAGGGCATTAATCTGGTCGCGGATGCGCGCAGCCCCCTCAAAATCATTGCTATCCGCCGCTTCCTTCATCTTGCCGCTCAGTTTATTGATAAGCTCCTCGTAACGGAAACCCAGGAACATCTCTATTTCCCTGATAATCTCGCGGTATTCTGACTGCTTTATCCTGGCGGTGCAGGGCGCAGGGCAAAGCTTCAGGCGGTAATAAAGGCATTCGTTCTTGGGGAGTTTCCTGCAGGAGCGGAACCCGAATATCCGGCGCATCAGCTTAAAGGCCTGGCGCAGCAAATCAACATTGGTGTATGGCCCGAAGTATTCCGCTTCTCCTTGCGGCTCGGACTTCTTCCTCCTGGCAATAGAAACTATCGGGAATTCCTCGTTGGTAATCCTGATCCAGGGGAAGGACTTGTCGTCTTTTAGATTAATATTGTATTGCGGCTGGTGTTTCTTGATAAGGGCTGCCTCTAATATCTGCGCCTGGCTCTCCGAAGAAGTCAGCCGGTATTCCATATCGCAGATTTTAGAAACCATTGCCTGGGTCTTGGAATCAAGCAGGCGGCTGAAATATGTCTTGACGCGCTTCTTCAGGCTATTTGCCTTGCCGATGTAGATAATCTCGCCAGCGGGGTCCTTGAAGATATAGACCCCCGGCGATTCAGGCAAATCTCTGACCTTATCTTTTACCATCCTATCAGTCATTATTTCTCTATCCCGTTACACCTTAGGCAATCCAGGTATATGGCGCGGTTTATCTCAAGCATGGCGGACACGCTGCCTTTGCTCTCTGCCGAGACGCGCTTTGCCCTGGCAGCGCACATCTGCCTGATTTTCGCAGGCCGTATCATCATCCAATAGAACGCGAACATCAAAAACAAGATAACCGCCCACATCGCAATAATCATAAACCACTTCTGGATCCTCGTCATCTTGACTCTCCTTTATAGCGGGTCTGGCTTGGGGTGTTTTTTCGTCGCACCGCTCGATTTCCCCCGGCGTGGAAAATCTTCGCTCGGAGAAAATTTTCGTTCTTGGAAACCGATCCCAAACGATACAAACCCTGCCCGCTCAAATTTTCTAACGTGCGTCTCAAAACCACCCCAATCAACCCGCTAAAATGAAACTCCCAAGTTGTTTCTTATTTATTCTTTATTAAATTCTCCTGAGGAAACTACCTTAATTTCGCAATCAACACAAATACCGCTTTCATTCTCGTTATCAAATTTATGGCACTTCGGGCATATCGTCTTTTTCGGATGCGCTTTCTTATATTGGTCCGTGTAATATTTTATCCATCCTTTATTGCGATGAAACTCCCAAAAACCCCATTCCTTCTTAAAACTCTCTGGGGTTCTTCCTTCACCTGCCTCTTCTTCTATATATTTTCTATCTGCTTCATCCCGCTGTCTCTGAGTTCTGTTCTCTGTTCTGAGTCCTAATTTTCTTTTAATTTCATTAATATCATCTGATAAGTCATATAGTAATTCTCTATCTTTATCAAATATAGATCTCATAAACCACCCAATAAGCCATAAGAAACCTAAAATATATACAGGAGTTGTTATCCACCCTGGTAAAAAAGCATCTAAGGAATTCGCACCAAAACGAACAATGTGGTAGAAGACAATAGCAATAAATATACTTAACGCCCAAGTAATAATCACAATTAACCTCCTTAGTTAAAACCTAATAAGAACATCTCATTCTGCATAAATTACGCTTATTGACTGCAAAACAATCGCTACTTATTGGCGGGGTGGGGAGGGTTGCTTTGAGCAGCATGTAGTTTATGCGAGCGGCCAGGGTGCCCGTGAGGGCGAGCGAGCATAAACTCCAAGCGAGGTTTTCCTCGGTGGGGAAAACCGAGCGGTGCTGCGAAAAGCAAGACTCGACACCACGCTAAACCTTTCGTTTAATGAGCCAGTTCCAGAGTTCGTGCATCTCCCTTACCCGGAAGATAAAACAGAAGATGACGTAAGAGATTACGCCGATTGATAGCTGTATGCTTAATTCAAATAGCCTGTATAAGGTGTTGCCGACAGGCAGAATCTTATGTTGGCTGACAACGAAACATACCAGCCCCATTGCAAGCGTAGCCAGGAATATGCGCAGGAAAGAAAATCCGAGTTCTTTTGCGTCAAAAGAGCCGATTTTTTTGATGAGAAGGTAGAAAAGAATTAGAGTTGTATTGATTCCTGAAAGAGACGTTGCCAGCGCCAGACCCGCAAGCTTCATTGGAAACATCA
>JBAZKK010000027.1:0-15381 GCA_041650795.1 Candidatus Omnitrophota bacterium
GGATGACGGGGAAAAGGGGATAGGCATGGCGCGCGAGCTTAAGCCGGATTTGATACTCCTGGATATGCAGATGCCCGGGATGGACGGGTTTTCCGCGGTAAAGATGCTTAAGAGCGACCCCCTGACTAAAGACATAAAGGTGATTGCAGTAACGAGCCTTGCCATGAAAGGGGACAGGGAGAAGATTATTGCCCTGGGAGTGGATGAGTACGTCCCCAAGCCGATAGACACCAGGCAGTTTCCTGTTTTGGTTGAGAAGCATATCGGCAAGGCTTAAGGATGTCCCCCTTGCGGTTTATGTTTTTGGCTTGACATTGCTTTTTTACGTGATACACTGGGGCTAATAATTAACAATTCGGGAACAAGGTTGGTGCTTAACATGGGAAACCATGATAGCGCTACGGAGATTGCGTAAGAGGCAGCTGCCATTTTTAACCGATAGGGCAGCTGCCTCTTATTTTTTATATAGTCCGTTATTATAAGAGACAATTTCAGCAAAGGAGGGGCTATGCGCGCAGTAAGGTGCTTTACAGCTTTATTTCTTGTTTTTAGTCTTGCGGGTTGTTTCTGCCACGGCTATAACATGATAAATACCCCCGAGGGGATGGTGGCCTGTCCCAAGTGTTGCCCGTTGGTAAGGTATTCCGGGACATCCGTTTCCGTAAAAGGGGTTGATCTGGGGATGTCTAAGGTCCCCGTAAAAATCGGCGAGATAACTGTTGAGCCTAAGACAATCCAGACAGCCGGCGATATTGTCCAGGCCCTGGATAACCGCCGTATCGCACTATGCGAATTACTCCCTACTTATGCTACGATTTCTAAAGCGAAGCTTCTTGAGGCGCTTGATGCGATGCGGGAAAAAGAAGAGATACTTACGCAGTTTGTTTTGATAGTGAATTCAAGAGACGGGGCTGCCATTGGGAAATTCGTCGATTATTATTTCCCGCAGGTTCAAAAACTGAATGCCAGCACTGGGGTCGGCTTAAAGGCATTATCGGTCAAACCGCAGGAGAAGCTTACGGAGCCGTCAGACGGCATCAAAGTCGCTCCTTTAAAGGCATTACTGCAATAAAGTCATAAGTAATTTTGAATTGTCGCAATAGGGGGCGGGTCCAGCCGGGCGGAATGCCGCAGCGAGATCCGCCCTCCCAAAGTTGAAATTCCCATTCTATTAAGCGCTGATAGCGTCTTCTAACCCTAAATAGCCGCGTGTTGAGCCGGCCTCGCGAGTTGTATTTTTAATTTCTGATGTTATAATAAGGTAATTGTTAGGCATATGGATACCCCGTCATGGCAAAAGTCGCTAAAAGGATGCGTAGGTTCGCAAGGTATATAAAACGCGCCAAAGAACTGGGCGCAAAAGAGGCAAAAACCATTTCCGTAAAGACTATTGTTGCCGCGGAATGGGTAAGGATGAAATGCCAGTTTGGATGCGACGGGTTCGGTCAGTCCCTGACCTGCCCTCCTTATTCTCCCATGCCCGATTTTACCCGCCGGATGGTATCTTATTATAAACATGCGCTTCTTATCCATGGCGATGAATATGCTGATGTCCATTCCATTATCCCGAGATTAGAGCGCGAGATATTTCTGGATGGTTATTACAAGGCGTTCGGCATGGGGGCAGGCCCCTGTAATCTTTGCGCAAGATGCGCCAAGTCCTGCCGCCATCCGGATAAAACAAGGCCTTCCTTGGAGGCCTGCGGGATAGATGTGTATTCTACCGTAAGGGCTAACGGTTTCCCGATTAAGGTGCTTAAGACAGAGGGCTGCAGCGGAAATTATTACGGGATAGTGTTGATTGAATAACGGAGTTTTCCTCCAGGCGGATGGAGGCAGGGCAAGAGTAATCCCGGGGTTGCTAACCTTCGCTTTTCGCAAGGGCGAAGGTTTATTTTTGCAGCGGCTATTTATGATAAGAGGAAAAGATAGATGGCGCTTTTAGTGAGATACGGGGTTTTGAATACGATTCTTCGCATGGCTGTCCCGATGCTGGCAGGGACGTTTGCCTTAAACGCCTATAACCTCACCGATACCTGGTTTGTTTCGCGACTGGGTACCGATGCCCTGGCTGCGATGTCCTTTACGTTCCCGGTTGTGATGCTTTTAGGGTTTGTCATGCGCGGGGTAGGGACCGGGGCCATGACTGTGGTGGCGCATGCCTTGGGCAGGGGAAAGCAGCAAACCGCAGCCCGCATCACCACGCACGCGGTCTTTCTGTCATCGAGCATAGCGCTATGCCTTACGCTAGCCGGTTTCCTGACCGTAAGACCGCTTTTCGCGCGCCTGGGCGCTTCCGGAGAAGTTCTTTTTCTTACGCAGCAATATATGCGGATATGGTATGGCGGCCTGGTTATCTGGGTTGTCCAGATGATGTTTGCCGATATTATCATCGGCACGGGCAATACCAAGGCAGTAAGCTCTCTAATGGTCGGAGGAACGCTCCTAAATTTTATTCTTGACCCTGTGATGATATTCGGGTTGCTGGGGTTTCCGAGGATGGGGATACGGGGCGCGGCCCTGGCAACTGTTATCTCTCAGGCAATAGTATTGGCTGCGGCATTCTATTTCGTCCATAAGAGGTACCGCCTGATTATTTTTGTTTCGCATTCTCGGCTACGTATTATTTCTTCCTGGCGCAGGATATTGCGTATCGGCATACCCGCTACTTTAAGTTCTGTCTTGACGCCGCTTTCTGCGGCGGTCGTTATCAAGATAGCCTCGGATTTTGGGGATGTCGCAGTTGCCGCCATCGGGGTCGCCAGCCGCATCGAGATGTTCGCTTTTATGGTTCCTATGACAGTCGGCATGTCTCTTGTTCCGTTCGTTGCCCAGAATTACGGGGCAGGCCGGCTTGACCGGATCAGGGATGTGCGACGAGGCGCGATGTCGTTTGCTTTAATATTCGGTTTTATCATTGCCGGCGTATTTTTATTCATTGCGCGGCCGCTTGGGGTGCTATTCTCGTCTGACCCTAGGGTGGTAGATGTCCTGGCCCGCTATATATACGTTACCTGCTTTGGCTACGGTTTCCTGGAGGTGCACCGCTATGCCGGTTTCTGCATGATAGGAATCCACCGTCCGGTTGCTTCCGCTTTCTTGAACGCGATCCGCGTGATTATATTAATGATACCCCTGGTGTATTTTGGCGCGAGGGTATTCGGCATATACGGGATCTTCTGGGGGAGGCTGATAACGGATGTGTGTTCGGGGGTAATAGGAGTTGCCTGGACCAGGAGGATACTTAAGAAGGCCTCCCTGAAGATTTTATAGATTGCCAAGTCGTATCCACTGGTGTTAAAATTAAAGATATGAAAAGCAAGGTTTATTTTATACCGGTAAAGGACGCGGACGATATCCCGGCCGTAAACAGGCAGCTCGTTAAGCTGCTTAAGGAAAGCAGGATTTTGGATTTTATCGGCAGGTCCGATAAGGTCGCGGTCAAACTGCATTTCGGCGAGGAGGGTAACACCGGATTTGTCAGGCCGCAGCACGTGCGCGTAATCAGCGAGGAAATCCTTAGCAGGGGAGGGAGCGCGTTACTCTCTGACGCAAATACGCTTTATAGAGGGAGGCGCCTGAACTCCGGGGACCATTTGGCCCTTGCCTATGAACACGGTTTTACCAGGGAAGCGGCCGGCCTGGATATATTTATCCCGGACGAGAACAGAAAAGAAGACAAGATTGATGTCCCGATAGGCCGGAAATTCATCAAGACCGCCAAGGTGGCGAGGTTTTTTATTGAGGCAGACGCTATCGTAACCATCAGTCATTTTAAAGGCCATATTCTGACCGGCTTCGGAGGGGCGTTGAAGAACATCGGGATGGGGTGCGCTACCAGGGACGGCAAGCTCGCCCAGCATTGCGATGTTTCTCCCGTCGTCTATACCGATAAGTGCATCGGCTGCGGAGAATGCGGGACAGTCTGCCCGGTGGGCGCAATCCGCGTTGAGAATAAAAAAGCGATAATTGAGAATTCAAAATGTATCGGATGCGCAAGCTGCATGGCGGCCTGTCCTACCATGGCAATGTTCATAGACGTTGAATCAGGGGATAAGACCCAGTATAAGATAGGGGAGTATGCCCTGGCAGTGCTTAAGGACAAGAAGGCAAAATCAGGTTTTATTAATTTCGCAGTGCGCATAAGCCAGGAGTGCGATTGCTGGGGTCTGGAGAACCCGCGTATTGCCCCCGACGTCGGGATACTGGCTTCGCTTGACCCGGTAAGCGTTGATAAGGCAAGTTACGACGCGGTAAACAGAGCCTGCGGAAAGGATATTTTTAAGGAGGCCCACACTAAACAGGATGGCCTGAAGTTGCTCGAATATGCCCGGGAGCTCGGCCTAGGCAATGTAGATTATGAACTGGTAGATCTGTCTTAGTAAGGAATGACAAAAAATAATCCTTGACAGAACGGCCGGCATCGGGTATATTAGTAATGAAAACCATTTTCATTAAGGAGTGAACCGAAAGTGAACATGATGCGCGGGAATAGGTGCAGGGGCGGGGGGTGGTGGCATGGGAAATTCAGAGGCTGCGGATACAGGCTTACCACAGGCCGAGAGGCCATCCTTGACATCCTTTCTAAGTCCGAAGGCCATCTAAGCGCCGAGGATATTTATATGAAGGTCCACCCCAAATATCCCAACGTGGGCCTTACCACGGTTTACAGGACGCTAGACGTATTGTCCAATCTCGGGATGGTATATAAACTTGATTTCGGTGACGGCAGGGCCCGCTACGAATTGGCAGGAGGGCCTAAGGGGGCGCATCATCACCACCATCTGGTTTGCACCGCCTGCGGCAAGGTAATAGATTATGCGGATTTTATAGACGATGAGGTTGAGCTTTTAAGGGAGACTGAGAAGGGGCTGGGCTCCAAATACAATTTTAAAATTACCAACCACCTGATACAGTTTTACGGGTTGTGCGATAAATGCAATGCAAAGAAGTAGGCGCTATATTTTTTTCGCTAATAATGAAAATGGTTTCCACTAATAAGAAGGAGGTGCGATATGCCTGGTTTTAACGGAACAGGCCCGAGAGGGCAGGGACCGATGACAGGGGGCGCAAGGGGTTATTGCGCTATGCCTGTTGCCGGAGCAGGGAGGAATTACGCCAGAGGCGCTTTTTACGGAGGGGGAAGCGGGAGGGGCAGAAGGAACCGTTATTACGCCACCGGCCTTCCGGGATGGGTGAGGGCAGAGTGCGGGATGCAGGCCTTCGGAGGTTTTGCAGGCCCGGCTGCCGGTGGGGATGAAATGGAGATTCTTAAAGGGCAGGCTGATATGCTCAAGCAAGAGCTCGAGGATGTCCAGGCGCGCATCCAGGCGCTGGAGAGCGCGAAGGCAAGCGGATAAAAAATAAAGGAGTTTTATCATAACGAAAGGAAGGATATAAAATATGAAGGTTGGAATAGTGTTAGAGGATGAGAATGGAGTGCACGGCAATGTCTGCGCGCACTTCGGCCAGTGCAGGTATTTTTTTCTGGCGGACATTGACAAGGAGAACAAGAAAATCCTGCACACGCGCATTGTCTCCAATACCGCCCAGCACGGAGGAGGCGGGTGCGTCGCGGTTGACGAGATATTGAGGTATAAGGTAACGCACGTTATTGCCGGAGGCATGGGCATGGGCGCGCAGCAGAAGTTTGCCCAGGCCGGGGTCGAGGTCTTCGGTTATTCGGGCAAGGTCAAGGACGCGCTCGATGATTTTATGAATAACGCCCTGGGCGGCCTTGACGCCTGCCGCCAGCACGGCAACGGCGGGGAGTGTCATTAAGAGAGGGGTTTGGAATGAAGATATGCATTACTTCAGCAGGAAATGCCATGGATTCTGCGGTTGACCCCCGCTTTGGCAGGTGCCGGAACTTTATCTTTTTTGACACCGAAAGCGGTAAAATTGAGGCAGAAGATAATCCCAATTATCAGCTCCAGGGAGGAGCAGGGATCCAGTCGGGACAGTTAGTGGCATCCAGGGGCGCCAAGGCAGTGCTTACGGGAAACATCGGCCCGAACGCGCACCGGGTTTTGACAGCAGCGGGAATAAGTGTCTTTACCGGAGTCTCCGGGACCGTAAAAGAGGCAATCGAGGGGTATAAAAACAATAGCTACAGCGCGGCAGATTCTCCGAGCGTTGCATCAAAATTCGGAATGCCGAATAAATAGGAGGAAAAATGGGGACAAAAGCGAGAGAATTGGCAGGGGAAAATGTAAAAAAGACGGTTACCTTATTGAACAAGGCGTTTGCGGACGAGTGGCTGGCGTATTATCAATATTGGGTAGGCGCAAAGGTGGCGCGCGGCCAGATGCGTACGGCAGTAACCTCGGAACTCGAGGAGCACGCCGCAGACGAGCTCAAGCACGCCGGGATGCTTACGGAGAGGATTATCCAGCTCGGAGGAACCCCGATTTTAAAGCCGGAGGAGTGGTATAAACAGACAAATTGCGGATATGACGCGCCTGAAGACCCTTCGGTAAAAGCGCTTCTTAAACAGAACGTCAAGGGGGAGCAGTGCGCCATAGACGTTTACAGGAAGCTCGCCGAAGAAGCCAAGAGAACCGACGCGATTACATATCATCTCGCCCTTGAAATTATGGAGGATGAGGTAGAGCACGAAGAGGATTTAGAGGCGCTGCTTGAGGATATGTCGCAAGGTTAGGTGATTTTGGATAAAGAGATATTAGAGAACCATAAAAGTTATTTAGAGCGCCGCGCCTTATACAAGAGTTTCGGCTACGACATAGATAAAGAGAGAGGGTTTATCCTCAAGCAGGCAATGCCTCTTAGGGGAAGGATCCTGGAAGCCGGAACAGGCAAGGGGCATTTTGCGCTTACTCTGGCTAAGGCAGGGTATTCCTTTGTCACCTTTGACATATCCCCTGATGAGCAGCGTTTCGCGAAACTGAACATCGCGCATGCGGGTCTCAAGAAGCAGGTGGATTTCAGGATAGAAAACGCAGAGCGCACGGGCTTTGCCTCCGGAAGCTTTGACGCGATATTCCTGGTAAATGTCCTGCACCACCTTCATAATCCCTACCTGGTTATAGACGAGCTTATCCGGATACTATCTCCAAAAGGAAAACTAATACTGGCTGATTTCAGCGAAGAGGGCTTCAGGGTGATGGATAAAATCCACAGCCTCCAAGGCGATACGCACGAGGCCGGAGAGATTGGCCTTGCGCAGGCAGAAAAGTGCCTCCTTAGAAAGGGTTTTTCAGCCAAGAGGTCCCAAACAATCTGCCAGTACGTCTTCGTCTGTAGAAGAAAAATACCCAGCAGATGATTATCTCAATAGCAAGCGGAAAAGGAGGCACGGGAAAAACTACCGTCGCAGTCAATCTTGCATTGTCGCTCGATAATGCCCAGGTTATTGACTGCGATGTGGAGGAGCCCAACGCGCACCTCTTTCTTAAGCCGATTATAAGTGAAAAAGAGAAGGCGTTTATCCCGGTGCCTGAGGTGGATAAAGCAAAATGCAATTATTGCGGCGCCTGCAGCCGGGTTTGCGCGTTTGGCGCTATTGCGGTGTTGCCGGATAGTAAAGGGATTAAAGGCAGCATATTAATATTTCCGAATCTTTGTCATGGCTGCGGCGCATGCAAATTGCTCTGCCCGCAAGGCGCGATAAAAGAGATTGATAAAGAGATAGGCGCGGTTGAGGCAGGGGAAAGAGGCAGTATCCGTTTCGTGCACGGCAGGCTCAATATCGGCGAGGCGATGTCTCCTCCCTTGATACGCCGGGTGAAAAAGCGCATTGACACATCCGGGACAGTGATTATTGACGCGCCGCCTGGAACGTCCTGTCCCGTGATTACGGCAGTCAAGGGGAGCGATTTCTGCGTGTTAGTAACTGAGCCGACGCCGTTTGGTTTAAACGATCTGATCCTGGCTGTTGAGGTGATGCGGGAGATTAAGATTCCTTTTGTGGTAGTCATCAACCGTTTTGATATCGGAGACGGCAAGGTAGAACAATATTGCGGCAATGAGAATATCCGGGTGTTGATGAAGATCCCATTTAGCAGGGAGATTGCAGCCGCTTATTCGGAAGGAGTACCCATAGTGGAGAAAGACCCTTCCTACCGGGATAAATTTATTAAGCTCTATACGGATATCTGCGGGATTAAGAATGAGACAGATAGCAGTAATTAGCGGCAAAGGCGGCACCGGGAAGACCGTTGTTACCGCGGCATTCGCTGCCTTGGCTGAAAATAAGGTGATGGTTGACTGCGACGTGGACGCCGCAGACCTACATATCCTATTGGATCCTGTCGTTAAAGAGCGCCGCGAGTTTAGGAGTGGTAAGACTGCGCTAATCAACAAGGGGCTTTGCAGCGGATGCGGAAGGTGTGTTTCTCTCTGCAGGTTTAAGGCCATAAAAGAGGATTTTACGGTTGAGGATTTTTCCTGTGAGGGGTGCGCCTTATGCAGCCGGGTATGCCCGGCTGGAGCCATACGTATGGAGGAGAACGTTGCAGGCGAATGGTTTGTCTCCGATACCGGATACGGCCCGTTCGTGCACGCCAGGCTCGGCGCTGCCCAGGAGAATTCAGGGAAGCTGGTTTCCAAAATCAGGGAGGTTGCCAGGGCCCTGGCAGAGAAACAGTCTTTGGATTACGTGATTATTGATGGCCCCCCGGGAATAGGATGCCCTGTGATTGCGTCTTTATCCGGGGTTGACTGTGCGCTTATCGTGACAGAACCGACGCTTTCCGGGCTGCATGACGCAGGGCGCGTTATGGAAGTTGCAGGGCATTTTAAGATTCCAACGAAGGTGGTCGTTAATAAATATGACTTAAATCCCGCAATCACCTCCAGGATTGAGGATTTCTGCCGTAGCCGCGGCGCCCCTGTTATTGGAAGAATCGCCTTTGACGCCGGGGTGGTCAGGGCGTTGGTTCGAAGGAAAAATATTATTGAGTCCGGGGATTGCGCGGTAAGGGATGAATTACGGAAGATCTGGGAAAACCTTTGCAGGAGGTAATGATGGGAGCCGACAACAAGGATAACCTTGCGGATTATCCGAAGGAGGTAATAGACCTGATAAACGACCGGAGGTATTTCGGCAGGATGAATGAGCCCGTAAGCTCTTCTTATCTGGAGGGGCCCTGCGGAGACGCAATGGAATTTTACCTGGTGATTGAGGGCGGAAAAATATCCGGGATTAAATATTATACCGATGGATGCTACGCCACCCGCGCCTGCGCAGCGATGGTGGCTAAGTTAGCGGATGGCAGACAGATAAAGGAGGCGCTTTCGATTTCTGCGGGCGAGGTAATCGCGAGGCTTAAGGGGCTCCCCGAGGACCACCTGCACTGCTCAATACTGGCGGTGAGCACTTTATATCGGGCTATCGCAGATTACCTTCTGCGGTTATAATAATAAAAGGAAGGAATATGCCGATATACGAATACAGATGCAGAGAATGCGGGAAAACCAGCGAGTTATTAGTGGGCGTTGGAAGCGATAAGGCAGAGATTAGGTGCAGCTTTTGTAAAGGCACTAAATTGGATAAACTTTTTTCCGGGGCTTTTATCCCTGCAGCAGGCCGCATAATCGGCTCGCAGTCAGGCAGGACCTGTTGCGGTAGGAGCGAAAGGTGCGAGAGGCCCCCGTGTTCTGACGGCGGCTCCTGCAGAAGGTAAGGCGCATAAATAAGATAGGGCGGATTTTATGATGATAAAGCTGATAGCCAGCGGTTCGAGCAGGTGGCAGAGGTTTATCCGCAGGTGGGGGATTTCATTTTTGCTCGGCGAAGACGTAATTTTTGATACCTTCGGTTCGCCGGCCGTATTTTTAAAGAATATGCGCAGGTTCAATATTGACCCTGCCGGCATCAGGCATGTTGTTTTCTCGCACGATCACTGGGACCATATCAGCGGATTATGGCGCCTTATGCCGGGGCGTCGAGACATTACGGCGTATGTCTGTCCGTCATTCAAGCAGGAAGTAAAAGACAGGATTGTCGCGGCAGGAGCCAGGATTATCGAGGCCAAAGGCGCAATGCAGATTAGCGGCGATATCTACTCTACCGGTGAGCTATGCTGCGAGTCCGGCGAAGGCGCGATATGCGAGCAGTCTCTCGCAATCAAGACAGCCGAAGGGCTGGCCTTGGTGTGCGGGTGCGCGCATCCGGGGCTTATGGATATCATAAGGCGCGCCAGGGATGAATTCCGCACCGACGTCCGCTGTCTTATCGGAGGATTTCATTTAAAGGATAATACGGATGAGCTGAATGCCTCTATTATAAAAGAGTTACTGGTAGCCGGCGTATCCAGGATAGCGCCTTTGCACTGCACCGGCAGGCGCGCCGTCAGCATGATACGCGAGGCCTTTGGAAGAGGATTCCTGGAGCTAAGGGAAGGAGGCGGCATAGAGTTATGAACAAGACCGTGATTATCGATGAGAACCTTTGCGTAGGATGCGGGGCATGTGTTGAGCTTTGCCCGAAGAAGATATTGTATATTGACGAAAAAAGCGGTAAATGCAGGGTAAGCGACGAATCCAGATGCGACCGCCTGCGCGGGTGCGAAAAGGTCTGCCCGGCCAGCGCCATAAAGATTAATTAAGGGCATGAGAAGGATTATCGATGCTTTCTTGAAGTTTTTTTCTTTTGTGCATCAGGCCTGCCCCCTCTGCGTAATATCGCGCAGATCCCCGGGGTCTAAATTTGCAAAATTAGTCTCTTACTGGATGAGGGTCTGCCCCTGTTGCAACGTCTATTTCTTGGCTAAGAGGCGCGGATTGGTTCCAGATAAAAATCCCTGTTAATCCCTATTTAACAATACTTAACTTTGTTAATTTATACTTGACAAGGGGGATTTTTTGTTGTATATTTATGAGTGGGAGGTCAGATATGCAGATGGTCGGGATTAATATAAGGCGTCTGAGGGAAGAACAGGGGATGACGCTTCGCGGGATGGCAAAGAAGCTGGGGGTGAGCGCGAGCTTCCTCTCGCAGGTAGAAAGCGCAAAGGCCTCGCCTTCCCTGGCCACCTTAAAGAGCATCGCGGATTTCCTTTCCACCACCATCGGAGACCTGATCGGGGAGGGGCAGAAGATAAAAGACAACCCGGTTACCACTCTTAAGGAGCGCAGGCACATGCAGGAGGTAAGCAAGGGGATGAATATTTACCTTCTTACCTCGCGCGACCCGAATAAGCAGATGGAGCCGCTCCTCTTTAAATTGAAGGAAGGGGTTGCCTCCGGCAAGCCGTCTTACCAGCATTTCGGCCAGGAGTTTGTATTGGTGCTCAAGGGCGTCATGGAGATCACGCTTAACGAAACCAGCTATATATTGAGGAAGGGCGACAGCATTTATTTTAATTCCAGCGTCCCTCACGCCTTTAAAAATATCGGCAGGCAGGAGGCGGAAGCGGTGTGGGTAGTGACGCCTCCGACATTCTAAGGAGGAAATTTTTTTGGGCACTTTGTTAATCTAAAGTTAACTTGTTAAGTAATATAAAACGAAGGGAAGGTGCGCCATGAACCAGGCACTAAAGAGCAAGGCTGCGGGGTTGGTGGGATCGTTATCTGAATTCTACGATAAGATGGCGGATTTTGACGTCAACGGCTCAAACCTCTCTGATTTTAGCGGGCTCATTTGCGGGCAGATGAAGGAGCTAGGGTTTGACAGCGTCAGGAAAGACAAGGCCGGAAATATAATCGGAGTGATAAAAGGTTACGAGAATAAAGAAGCCGTCCTCATAATGTCGCACATCGATATCAAGGCCGACAGGCACGAGAGGCTGGAGGGCCCGCATAAAAGCGGGGTAACTGGATTCAAGGCGGGGGTGGTTTCCGGGATATACGCCGGTGCCCTGATAAAAAGGGCATTGTTGCCTTTGACCGGCGACCTGGTTGTCTGTTGCCTGCCGAGGACGGAGTCCTGCGACTTCGGGATAAAGCAGCTCTTTGAGGTTTCCCTGGAGGCAAAGGCCAAAAAGATAAAAGGCGTTATCCTTTCAGAGCCCACGGATTTCAATGTTAACCTAGGGCATAAAGGCAGGATGGAGTATGAGATAGTAGTCAGGGGGAGGCTGGTGAGGAATTTCCTCCAGCACCGCGGCATAAACATGCTGGGCACGATGTTTCCGCTGATAAATGAACTGGAGAAAGTTTCGCGGGAACTTCCCAGCGACTCCAACCTTGGCCGCTCAGACCTGAGGATAAAGGATGTCCGCTACAACGGATATCAGCCGCAGGAGGAGCTCAGCGAGTTCCGCATAGTAGTAGACAGGGTGTTCATACCCGAGGAAGATGAAAACCTTATCCTTAACAAGGCAAAGACCATAGCCAAGAACGTCTATAAGTCCGATTCCGACGTCACCGTAAATGCCGTCCTGGCAAAGGAACGGGTAAGGACGTATACCGGAATGGATATCCTTTCGGAGAAGGACTACAAGCCGTGGATAATGGAGGCTCATCAGGAATTTGCCAGGGCTTCCATCGATAGCATCACGGAGAACGGTTTTAAGTCCGCTTTCGGATACTGGAAGAAGATTGTCACCGACGGCTCCTATACTTACGCGCAGCTTAAGATACCGACGATAGGATTCGGCGCCGGATCGGAAGAGGGGCTCGATACAGACGCGGCTTCACTGGGGGCCGATAAGGTAGAGCGGGCAGCTTACGGCCAGGCGTTGATGGTGCAGAGGAATATAGGGCTGCCTACGTTCGGGTGGAGTTCAGATGAAATATAACAAGGGCGTAAACATACTTGCGCTTAACTGCGGAAGCTCCTCTTTAAAATACAAGATAATAGAGATGCCGCGGGAGAGGGAACTGGTCCATGGAGAGGCGGAGAGGGTCGGGATTAAAACGCAGGCCCTCTCCGTTATCACCCACTTTTGCCTTGATAAGAAAAGGGTTATCGAGGCGCCGATACCGGACCATACCTCCGCGTTAAAAAAGGCCTTGCAGCTGATTGAGGATGACGAGAAGGAGCGGGGGGATATTGGCTTTGGTGTTTTCGCTCATCGTTATGTCCACCCCGGTAATAGTTTTTCCAGGACCACAAAGGTCAGCGCTCCGGTCCTCGGCAGGCTCCGGGAGACCCTGCCGCTGGCAGCTATCCATAACCCCGTATCGTATATGCTGATGGAATTCTGCCATAAGGAGTATCCGCGCGTAGCTCAATACGCGGTGTTTGATACCGTATTCCATAAGACGATACCCCCGGCATTCGCTACCTACGCCCTCCCGCGTAATATAACAAAGAAATACGGGATAAGAAAGATAGGGTTTCACGGCATCTCTCACCGTTACGTGATGGAGGAGGCGTGCAGATTCCTCAACAGGGATAAATTCCAGCAGAGGATAATCAGCTGCCACCTGGGCACCGGGGGTTCAAGCATATGCGCCGTAGATCGCGGCAGGTCAGTCAATAACTCCATGGGGTTTACCCCTCTTGAGGGCCTGATGATGAACACGCGCTGCGGTGACATAGACCCGGGAGCGGTATTCTACATTATGTTTAAGGAAAAATTTTCTTCCGGTGACGCAGAGGATATCCTCAATAAAAAAAGCGGCATCCTGGGAGTATTTGATTCCTCTTCCGATTTAAGGGAGGTTATCAGGGGAATGGGCAGGGACAGGATGGCCAGGATGGCTTTTGATATGTACGTGCGAAGGGTAAAGACATACATCGCTTTTTATTCCCTCATCTTGAAAAAGTCCGATATCCTGGTATTTACCGATTCGCTAGGAGTGGGGGAGCCGCTGTTGCGGGAGAGTATCTCTGATGGCATGGATTTCCTGGGGATAAAACTTAACAGGGATGTTAACGCCGCCTATTCCGGAGGGATAAAGGATGTTTCCGCTAAGGGCTCAGAGGCCCGCGTGCTTATTATTCCGGCCAACGAAGAGTTGATGATAGCCAGGGAGGCATACAGGGAGTTTTCTAAAGATGATAATAGCCGTTGATTATAATCTCAAGGAGGTAAGGCTGTGGGCTTGCAGGGAGGGAGAAAAAGCCCCGGAGCTCTGTTTTTTTGCCAGGGATCCCGCGGTATTAGCCGGTGAGGATTCTCTTAGGGGATGCATCCGCGAAATATCCGGCAGGGAGAATATCGAGGTAGTATCATTTCGGATATTATTCGGAGGCGATTATTTTGCGGGACCCGAGATTGTCAATAAGAGATTTTTGGCGAGGTTTGAAAAACTGACAACGCTATTTCCGTTTTACGTCCCATCCATGCTGAAGATGCTAAAGAGGTTTAAGGAGGCGCTTGGAGGAATCCCCCTGGTAGCGTTTTTCGAAACATCATTTTTCCTGCGGCTGCCGGAGAGCGCCAAATTCTACGCGCTCCCCTTTAAATTCCGCAAGGATACCAGTATAAGGAAATGGGGGTTCCACGGGATTTTTCATCAGCACAATACCGGCATGTTCCCTCCGGCGGATAAGAGTATATCGGTGGTGATTGATAAGCAAACCACGGTGTGCGCCGCTTCGGGTAACAGGCCCCTTTCCATAAGCCTCGGCTACACCCCTCTTGAAGGGGTAATGTCCAGGACCAGCTGCGGGGACATAGACCCGGGGATAGTGTTTTATCTGATGAACGTCCATAATTTTTCAATGCACCGCATCGACGAAATGCTAAAGAACGAGAGCGGTTTTCTCGGGCTTACCGGATACGACATAGAATTGAGGGATATGCTGAAGCTGCGAGGCAGGGACGCTAAGGTGGACCTGGCATTTGAGGTCTACCAATCTCAGGTAATGAAGCATATCGGAGAAGGGATAGCGGCGATGGGAGGGCTGGATAATATAGTATTCGCGGGAGCTTACCTCGATATGTTTATCCCCGTGATTTACGATATGCTCAAGAAGGTATCATTTCTGGGGATAAGCACTCTCGGCCTGCCATGGAAGAAGGACAAGGGGATATCCGCCGTATCCTCGCGGGATTCCGGAATCAAGGTTTACCTTAACAGGATGGAGTTGGCCGGTTTGATTTTTTACGAAAGCCGCGCTTTTTTGAAGAAGATTGTGTTTGACAGGAACGGATAGGGTGTTATAATATCGTTAAGTAAGAATTAACACATAAAGATTAGAAATCGACAGCCGTAGAGGGCAGACTACTAACCTTTACGGCTTTTTTATTTGTGCAGCGGATTTTAGCCAGAAAGGCCGGATTATGAAGGTTGAATTCAGCAATTTAGATATCGGCGGTTTAAATATTGAGCTGCCGATTATCCAGGGCGGCATGGGGGTGCGGGTTTCTACTTCGTCTTTGGCTTCGGCAGTATCAAACGAGGGGGCCCTGGGCGTAATCGCCGCAGTAGGGCTGGGCGAAGAGGACGGGGACATAACGCGCGATTATGAGGAGCGCTCGCGCCGGTCCTTTACCAATATTATCCGGCTTACCCGGCAGGCGACCA
>JBAZKK010000028.1:0-14169 GCA_041650795.1 Candidatus Omnitrophota bacterium
GAGCTCGTCGACCTTGGCGATATAGCGGTCTACCATCTTCTGCAGCTCCTCAATTCCACGGAACTTATCGTCCTCTGAAATGCCCTTATCCTTCTCTAACTTCTCCAGCGTCTCTTTGGAATCCCTTCTTATGGTGCGCAACGATATCCTGCCGTCCTCTGCCATCTTATGCACCACCTTTACCAATTCCTGGCGTCTCTCTTTGGAGAGGGGAGGCACTGAGAGCCTAATGACCTTGCCGTCGTTAGAAGGGGTAATCCCCAGATTGGATTTCATAATGGTTTTCTCTACCTCCGGGATGACACTGGGGTCCCAGGGCTGGATTAAAATAAGGTGCGTATCGGGGACGGATATGGAAGCCAGCTGTTTTACCAGGGTCATGGTTCCGTAATAATCTACGTGCATTCCTTCGACCAGGCTGGGGCTGGCCCTGCCGGTCCTTACCTCCGAGCATTCCCTGGTTACCGATTCCAGCGCCTTCTTCATCTTTTCTTCGCTGCCATGCAATATCTCCTTAACGGTCATATCAAGTCCTCCCTCAATATTTAATTTACTACCGTGCCTACCTTCTCACCTAATACGACGCGTTTGATATTACCTTCCCGGTTAATATTGAAGACGATGATGGGTATCTTCTTATCCATGCACAGCGTTACTGCCGTGGCATCCATTACCTTTAGCCCCTTCCTTACTACATCGATGTATTTTACCCGCGTAAACCTCCGGGCATTCCTAACCTTAAAAGGGTCGGCGGAATATATGCCGTCAACCTTGGTGGCCTTGAGTATCGCGTCGGCGCTAATCTCCATCGCCCGGAGCGCCGCGGCGGTATCGGTGGTAAAATAGGGGTTACCCGTGCCGGCAACGAATATCAACACCCTCCCTTTTTCGAGATGCCTGATAGCACGCCTGCGGATATAGGGCTCGGCTATCCTCTCCATCTCAATCGCGGTCATCACACGGGTAGGCATACCGTGTTTTTCAAGGGCATCCTGAAGCGCCAGGCCGTTTATCACGGTAGCCAACATCCCCATGTAATCCGCGACCGACCGATCCAGGTCCAAACCGTGGGAGTCGATATTCTCCTGCCCGCGCAGAATATTGCCCGCGCCCAAGACTACTGCCACGTCCACGCCGAGAAACCTGATTTCTTTAATCTGGCGCGCCAGTATCGATAAAACCACGTGGTCTATGCCGTGGGATTTTTTCCCTTGCAGGGCTTCGCCGCTGAGCTTTAAGACTATCCTCTGATAAACCGCCTTAGCTCTCATTCTCCTAATCTATAACGCACAAACCTGCGCACCGCGATATTCTCGCTAAATTTGGCCACGATGCTTCCCAGATAATCCTTGATGGTAATGCTCATATCTTTTATAAACGGCTGCTCCATTAGGCAATTATTCTTATAAAAGAGCTCCTTATCAGCCTCGTTCTTGATAATATCTGCAGGCACGTCCTCTTTATTGATATAGGTGGGGCTGGAGGCCACAACCTGCATGGCGATATCTTTGGCGAACTGCGAGAATTCGCTGCTCTTGCCGACAAAATCAGTTTCGCAGTTTAGCTCTACTAAAACGCCTATTTTATTGCCGGTGTGCACGTAGGCCTCAATCCTGCCCTCCTTGGCTATCCTGCCCTGCTTGTTGGCGGCAATCTCCAGGCCACGCTTGCGAAGGAGCCCCACTGCCTGCTGGATGTCTCCTTTGGCTTCTTCCAGGGCCTTCTTGCAATTTGCGATACTGGCGGCGGTCATGCTTCTCAATTCCTTAATCAATTCCAGTGATATTGCCATTTTTAAACCTCGACCTTTCTATTGTTGCGGATTTAATCTATTCCGTAGTATGTCTCGGGTTGGCCTTCTTCCTGGGGTGCTTGGGGCCTTCACCTTCGGGTTCCGTTTCCTTCTCAACAGTCTCTTCAACCTCTTCGATCTTAACCTCTTCTTCCGGCAGTATTGCCATATCCTCTTCTTCCTTGGGCTTAAGCGCCACCCCGCTTCCAGAGAGATAGGAAAGGAATCTCTTCCTGCCTTCGATTACGGTATCGGCGACAAGGCTGGTGATCAGGCGTACGGATTTAGTGGCATCGTCATTGCCGGGTATCGGATAATCGATAATCTCGGGGTTGCCGTTGGTATCGATGATCCCGATAATAGGTATGCCCAGGCGCCTTGCCTCATCTACTGCCGTGGCTTCCTTTTTGGTATCCACGATAAATACCGCTGCCGGCATCCCCTCCATCTGCACGATACCTCCGAAGTTCTTCTTGAGTTTCGCAAGCTCTTTTTCCAGGCGCGCGACCTCTTTTTTGGTGAACTTCTGGAAGGTCCCGTCCTGCTGCATTCTTTCGATTTCCTTCAAACGCGCTATCCTCTTCTTGATGGTTGAAAAATTGGTCAGTAGCCCCCCCGGCCAGCGCTCGGTAACATAATACATCCCGCAACGCACTGCCTCCTCGAATACCACGGCCTGGGCCTGTTTCTTGGTTCCCACAAAAAGCACCGCATCGCCCCTGGCAGTAATCTCGCTCAGGAATCCCCTGGCTTTCTCCAGGGCCAGGGCGGTTTTTTCCAAATCTATGATATAGATACCGCTTCTTTTGCCGAAGATAAACCTTTGCATCTTAGGGTTCCAGCGCGACGTCTTATGGCCGAAATGCACCCCTGCTTCCAAAAATTGCTTTATTAGCTCTAGAGACAATTAACCTCCCCCTTTCATTATGCGGTTAGATAAGATAAGTTTCTACTATACCATAAATTTAATACAATGCAATAATAAATTTCGATTTATCGGGCTATTTTTAGCGGATTTGACGGGGGAGATAGCTGAATTTAGCGGTTTTTAATCATTTTTTCATGGCCTGAACCTGATAAAGCCGGCTATAAAGGCCGTTTTTCTCCAATAATTCCTTATGTGTCCCCTGTTCCACCAGGATACCTTTATCCAATACGATGATTTTATGGGCATTGCGCACCGTAGAAAGGCGATGAGCGACTATAAGCACCGTCCGGCCTTCGATTAGTTTATCGATTGCCTCCTGGACAACGCGCTCTGACTCTGTGTCCAATTGAGAGGTAGCTTCATCCAGTATTAGTATAGGGGGATTTTTAAGCAGGGCGCGCGCAATGGCAATGCGCTGGCGCTCTCCTCCCGAGAGCTTCATCCCGCGGTCGCCTATCACGGTATCGTAGCCTGCGCTCAAACAACTGATAAAATCATGGGCATGGGCCTGGCTAGCGGCTTTTTCAATCTCGCTTAAGGGGGTGTCCGGCCTGCCGTAAGCGATATTGGAACGGATGCTGTCGTTAAAAAGAATGGTCTCCTGGGTTACGATGCCAACCTGTTCCCGCAGCGAACTCAGGCTAAAATCACGGATATCCGCTCCGTCAATCATAATCCTGCCTTTTTGGGGGTCGTAAAAACGCGGTATAAGGTCAACAAGCGTGGATTTCCCCGCTCCGCTAGGGCCCACGATCGCCAGCACCTCGTTCTTCTCAACCTCGAGGTTTATGTCCTTAAGGACATCGTAGTGGCTATAATTAAACCAAACCCCCTCGAATACGACGCTTTTGTTTAAACCACTCAATCTTGAGGCAACGGGATTCTCCGGGACGCTTGGTGCGGCGTCCAGCACCTCGTAGATACGGTTGCTGGCAGCAGCTGCCTGTTCGTTAAGGGCATTCACCTGGCTGAGTTTCTTGAAGGGGCGCACCATGGACAAAAGCGAACCCAAAAACAATCCAAATACTCCGAAGGATAACTTTCCGGCGATGACATCGCGGCCTGCCCAGAAGAAAACAAATACCCCGGCAACAGCGCCGATTATTTCCGTGCCCGGAGCCAACAGCAGCATGCGCTTGATAGATTTCATGCAGATCCTGTAATACCCTTGATTTACATTGTTGAATTTCTTGACCTCGTAATCTTCCATATTGAATGCGCGCACGATGCGTATGCCCAGGATTGTCTCTTGAAGCAGCGAATTCAAATCCGCCATCTTCTCCTGGCTGCGATGGGATAATTTCCTCAAGACCTTGCCTACTTTGACAATCGGCAGGCTTATCAACGGCAGCAGCACCAGCGAGACAAGCGCCAGGCGGGGATGAATGAAGAATATCAGGAAGGTAAACAGGATTACCTGCAGCCCCTGATAGACAAGGTCGGTGGAGCCGTAGGAAACGGCATTTTCAACGAGCTTGACGTCATTGGTGATACGCGACATTAACTCCCCGGCACGCTTATGGCTGAAGTAATCAAGGGATAAAGACTGGATTTTCCCGTAAAGACGGGACTTGATATCCCTTACCACGCGCTGGCCGATATCGGACATAAGATAACTCTGCAGGAACCCGAAAAGCCCCTTGAGGATGAATAAAAGCACGACCGCCACCGCCATGTAATTCAAAAGCACGGTCGGGGGGGTAGCATTGATACTTTCTATCAACCCGCTCAACAGAGAAGGAAGCTTGGCGGGTATGATAATCTTTTTATTGGTAAGGACCTTGTCTGCCAGGGGCACGATCATCGCCAGGGATACGCCGTCAAACAAGGCGGAAAATGCCATGCAGATAGAGGCAAAGCCGAAGAGATGCAGATAAGGCTTTACAAATTTAACCAGCTTCAGATAATCTCGCATAGCCGATATATTACCATAGCGTGATTGTTTTGTCGAGCGCGAAATTGAACTATGCTTCTATGCCTTGGCTGCCAGCGGTTCCTGGCTCGGGTTGCTTTTTCGCCGCACCGCTCGATTTTCCCGCTGCGAGGAAAATCTCGCTCGGAAAAAATTTTCGCTCTGCCCGGCAATTTATAGCGGGGCATCCCTGCCCGCTTAAATTTTCTAACGTGCGCCTCAAAATCAACCCGAGCCAACCGCTGGGAGAAAAACGCTAAACACCTATACGGCCATTACCAAAAACTGTGCTCATAAGATTTTAGTTGCAAGCGCAGGGCGAGTCTGCTATGATTTTTAATATGAAAAACCTGAGGGTTGGCGTTATCGGTGTCGGGCACCTCGGGGAAAGGCATGCCCGCCTTTACCGCGAGATTGAAAATTGTTCCCTCCAAGCGCTCTGCGATATAGACAAGCCCCGGCTGGAAGGTTTAAGCCGGGAACTCGGGGTAGCCGGATACAGTGACTATCGCGGGCTCTTCGGAAAGGTGGATGCCGTCAGCATCGTTACTCCGACCGGGTTGCATTACCGGATTGCCCGCGATTTCCTGTCACGCGGCGTTGCCGCGCTGGTAGAAAAACCCTTTACTACCACCACGAAAGAGGCAAATCACCTCATTCGCCTGGCAAGAAACAAAAAAGTCACCTTACAGGTCGGCCATGTGGAAAGATTCAACTCCGCCTTCTCCGCCGCCAAAGAATTAATCCAGAACCCTCGTTTTATCGAATGCCACCGCTTAAGCCCCTTCCCCAACCGTTCCCTGGATATCGGGGTAGTGCTGGACCTGATGATACACGATATCGATATTATCCTGGGCCTGGTAAACTCCCCGCTTAAAAAAATCGAGGCGGTGGGCGTTCCGGTACTCACCCCGATGGAAGACATCGCCAATGCCAGGCTTACCTTTAAAAACGGCTGCGTTGCCAACCTTACTGCCAGCCGAATATCGGACGAAGCCATGCGCAAGATCCGTATCTTTTTAAAGAACGCCTATATCTCGCTTGACTATAAGAATGAGGAGGCCTTCATCTACCACAAAACACCTGCCAGCATTGATAAAAAATCCCTTCCTATCGAAAAAGAACAACCCCTCAAAAAGGAGTTGGCGTCTTTTATAGACTGCACCATCAATCGCCGCCCGCCGCTGGTATCCGGAGAAGTAGCGCGAGAGGCACTGGAAGTAGCCCTGAAAATCCAACAGATGATATGGCGATAAAACACCTCTTTATTGTCTGCGGGGAACCTTCCGGGGAGCTGCATGCCGCGGGACTCACCCGCTGTATCAAAGAACTGAATCCCCTGATAAAAATTTCAGGAGTGGGCGGTCCGCTTCTCGCCGGAGCAGGTGCCTCGGTATTCTACGACATCAAGGGATTGGCGGTTTTCGGGTTATTCGACGCCCTGAGGAAACTCCCGCATTTTCTCTATTTAAAAAAACTTATCCTCAAGGAAATGGAAATCCGCAATCCCGACGCCATAATACTGGTGGATTTCTCGGGTTTCAATCTCAGGCTCGCCAAGGCCGTCAACAAAAAGATACCGGTTATCTATTACGTCAGCCCGCAGGTCTGGGCTTCGCGGCAGGGAAGGATAAAAACCATCAAGAGATACGTCTCCAAAATGGTGGTGCTTTTTAAATTCGAGAAGGAGTTTTACCTGAGCCACGGCATAGATGCGGAGTTTACAGGCCAGCCGCTCTTGGACACCGTAACCCCATCTCTCTCCCGCAAAGAATTCCTTTCGGGCATTAATCTAAGGGGAGGGCGGCGCACCATTGCTCTCCTGCCGGGCTCCCGCCGGCAGGAGGTGGAAAAAATACTCCCCGTGATGCTTAAGGCCGGCATGCTGATAAAAAAAGAACTGCCGGATATACAGTATGTAATAGCCAAGGCCCCGCAGCTTGACTGGGATATCTACCGTAACAGAATAAGGGGTCTTGCCATGGAGGTCAGGATAACGGAAGGTAAAACCTACGATTGTCTTAATGCGGCGGACTTTGCGCTGGTTTGCTCAGGCACTGCGACCCTGGAAGCAACAATCCTGGCAGTGCCGTTTGCTACTGTTTATAGAATGAACTGGCTAAGCTATCTTCTCTATCTGCCGCAGGTGAGAGTGCCATACATCTCAATGGCCAATATCGTAGCAGGAAAAAGAATTATCCGGGAATTCATACAATCAGAGGCTACGCCTCAGAGAATAGCGCGGGAAGCCGTTGCTATCCTGGAATCCCCCGGAGAGTTAAAGAATCTGCGCGAGAGACTTCTGGGGGTAACCCGTCTCCTTGGGGAAAAAGGCGCTGCCAGGCGGGCAGCAGAAACCATCCTGAATTTTCTGGAGAATTAATCAGTCTAACTCTTGCTGGAGTTTTTGAATAAGCTCGCGCGCTTCCTGGATAAGGGGGGCGGGTATAAGTTTTGAGGTTTCCATCTCGCGCTGCAGGGACCTTAAAGTGCCCAGAAATCTTTTGACGGCCGCCATCTTCTTCTTTTGATAAGCCTCTTCCGGTTCCAGTTCATCTCTCTGCCGTATTAAGGCGGTAAGGTCTTTTCTCGCCTGGCGATAATCTTTGCCTTTCTCAAAAATTTCCTTTTTGAACCTCAGGTAATCCTCGCTGTCAAGGTTCTTTTTATTCTTGGCGAGCCTTAAGACGTCAACGGCCTCATAGTTCGGGATGGTCGCGGCGTCTGCCGATTCAACGTAATCCTCCTTAAGATAAGCGGGCTCCTCCTTTTCCAGGAAATAGTATGAACGCAGGAGTTTCAAGGCGGTCTGCTTGCGTATGCCGAGCTCGCGCGCAACATAAATATCGAAGCTGCCGTAACCCCATTCCTTGTAATGCCTGTCTTTATAAACGGTATACAGCGCCCGGCCAAGCTCTATCCAAGAGGTCTTAAAACCCTTGACGCTCTCCAGCACCTGATACCTCAAGGAGCCGTTCTGGAGCCCTTCCATCCTCTCTTCGATACCCCTCAATGACCTGGTTTTATGGATATCCATCTGGCCTCCGCCGGCTTATTCAAAGGATTCAGCCAGTTCAATGCGCTCCGCGATCGGAGGATGGTCGAAGAAGAAAAATTTAACCAATCCCCCCGGCTTTCTGTCCGCCAGATTCTGCGAGGCGAGCTTATCCATCATAGAGATGAATGCGTCTTTGGCGCGGGTAACCTTAAGCGCAAGCATATCTGCCTTCCTCTCCACCCTGCGGCTGAAATAATTCTGCAGGGGCTGGATAACGATACCGAAGACGAGCAGATAAAATATGACGAGAGGCAAACCCGCGATATCCGATAAAGACCTGATGCCGAAGAAACCCGCCAGATACACGCTGGTCTTAAAGATAAGGTAAAAAGCCAAAAGCGTGGCAAGAGAATTAAGAAGCGCCAGCTTCAACAGGTGCATTAATTTGTAATGCGCGAATTCATGGGCCAGGATTACCTCAATCTCCTCGTCGCTGTAACTGCCTCTTAGGGTATCTGCGAGGACTACCCGGCGGCCCTTCCCCCATCCGATAAGGGCGGCGTTGCCCTTATTGGTCCTTTTGCTGAAATCTATCTCAAAGACGTCCAGGATCGGAACCTGCATCTTTCCGGCAAGCCTGATAATGCGCTCTCTTAAGGCCTCCCGGTCCAGGCGGCGGTATTTAAAAAACAGAGGCAGTATCAAGGAGGGGAAAATCTTTGCCAAGAACAGGCTGAAGAATAACCATAAAAACGTTACTATAATCCACCAATGAAGTGGGTAGTTTCTTAAAAAATAATAAAGGAATCCGAAGGCGACTATGCTGGCAATATACGAAACAAGCCCTGCCTTAAGCTGTTCCGCAATCCAGCTCTTTAGCTTCTGGTTGGATAACCCGAAACGGCGCTCCAGGAGATAGGAACGGCAAAAATTAAACGGCAGGTCCAAGATGGAATAACACGCCAGCAGCATTGAAAGATACAATAAAAAATCCAGGGTTTTATTTACGGAAAACCTCTCTACCAACAAGGATAACTTTAAATTTACACCCGAAGCCATAAAGACACACAACAATAACAACAGGTAGACGATATCCATCAACGCCAGGATGTATTTGATAGAAGAATAACGCGCTGCCCGCTCTACGATTTTATCTGTTGAGCCCTCAGGCATGTTTATTATGAGGATTTGCGGGGAGTCTTTTTCTCTTGCGGCATGACGTTAATAAAGGTGCGTGGTTTGCCATGGGGTGTCTTTTTTTTAGTAAAATACACCTTGCCGTCGCAAATGGCCTGCAGCGTTGCGATACCATTTACATTCCTGCCTGCCCGGTAGGTATTCATGCGGCGGATTAAGATCTGCCCGGCCCGAACCTCCTGGCCGCCGCTGACCTTAATCATCTTGTCCTTTTTGGGTGTGGAAAAACCTCCGATCATCTTAAAACCTCCCTTTATATTTATTGCTTATTATTTTTATCCCTAAAGCGCGATTATCTTAACACACAAGAACGCACTAATCAAGCTATTTAGTAGGGACGGTTCTGGGATTAGGTTAAAAGTGTAACTTCTTCGTCTTTAAGAGGGAGATGAACATTTAGGCCGAGATCACCCAACGCATCTGCAAGCTTACGGCTCTGGTCCTCGTCTCCGTGCACCAGAAAGATGCGCTTCAATGGTAGGGAGCGCTTAACAAAATCCAACAGTTCGTTTTTATCGGCGTGCCCGGATAGGGCATTGATAACCACTACCTCGGCATTCAACTCGAATTCTGCGCCGAAGATGCGCACATAGCGGCTCCTTTCCACTATTCTCCTGCCAAGGGTATCCTTTGCCATATACCCTACGACCAGTACGGTGTTGCGGGAATCCTCGATATTATTCTTAAGGTGATGCAGAATACGTCCGGACTCGCACATCCCGGAGCCGGCGATGATAATCATGGGGCGATGGTCGTGATTGAGGGATTTTGACTGGCGCTGGTCGCGGATGTAAGTAAGGTTGATAAAATCAAAGGGGCTCCTTCCGCCGCTGGATGCCAGGCGCGCCTCTTGGTTAAAATATGAGCTGTGGTATTTGAAGGTATCGGTGATGTCCGTTGCCAAGGGGCTGTCAACATATATAGGCACGACCGGAATGGCATTCTCTTTTAAAAGTTCGTTTAAGAAATAAACTACCTCTTGGGTACGTTCCAGGGTAAACGAGGGGATGATGATTTTGCCCTGGCGCCCCAAAGTACGCCTTACCACTTCCTGCAACTTTGTCTTAGCTTCATCAATCGGCGCATGAACCCTGCCGCCGTAGGTACTCTCCAGGATCAAATAATCCAGGCCTTCCGGGATAACCGGGTCCTCGATAATAGGAAGGTCTTCCCTGCCGAGATCCACGGCATAGCCCAACCGGATATCCCCTTGGTCAAGGTTTATATCCAAAACAATAATGCTCGAACCCAAAATGTGCCCGGCGTCATGAAGAGTAACGGAAATTTCATTGGAAAGGCGAAACCTCTGGCCGTAAGCCAGGGAGTGAAACTTCTTGATAGAGCGGCGCGCCTCAGCTCTGGTATAAAGCGGTTTGCGCAAAAAAGGCAGCCCCAGCCTCTTATTAATCTTATTGATATATTCTATATCCTCTTCCTGGATCTTGCCGGAATCCTCCAGCATCAACTCGCATAAATCCTTGGTAGCTGAAGTGGCATAAATTTTGCAGCGCATCCCGATCTTCAACAGCGTCGGGATATTCCCGCAATGGTCGAGGTGGGCATGCGAGAGAACCAAGGCATCAAGCTTGCGTGGATTATAATGAAAGGTGGTGTTGACTTCATAGAATTCCTGGCGGTGCCCCTGGAATAGCCCGGCGTCAAGAAGGACCTGTGATTTTTCGGTTGAAACCAAATGGCTTGAGCCGGTAACGGTGCGCACCCCTCCTAAGAACCTTATGGTCGCTTTCATTTTTTTTCCGTTGACTTTATCTTATTCCAGTTGCGGATAATCTGGCGGGCGGATTTTACTTTGATATCGCCGAAGACGTGCGGATGCCGCCTCTTAAGCTTACTGATAAGGCCCGAGATGACATCCTCGATATCGAACCCCTTGCGGCGCCGGGCAATCTGGGCATTAAACATCACCAGAAGCAAGAGGTCCCCAAGTTCCTCGCACATCTTTCTGTTATCGCCTTCCCGGACGGCAGCGACAAACTCCCCCACCTCTTCCTTTAGATGAGGAACAAGGCTCTGGTGGGTCTGCTGCCTGTCCCAGAGGCAACCGCGGGGGCCGTGCAGGATCTCAAATATCTCTTTGAGTTCAATGAAACGGGTTTTACTTGGCAATTCTAAGGCAGGATTATTTTAATCAAGGCATCAACCTGTGACGCTGTTATCTTCGACAAACTTTTTAATCTCGTCAATGTTCTCCAGTATCAGCTTGGCCTTTGATACTCCGAAGGAAAATGGATACTTGTCTTCGGCGTCGCGCCTGAGAATAAGCACGGGCTTTCCTTTGAATTCTGTTCTTTCTGCCATTCTGGTCTCCTTCCGGTTTTTACCTCTTGGGAAAACGCCTATTTTAATTATATAAGGGGACGGTTCTTAAGTCAATCTTAAAGTGTCACCCGGGAGGGGACACTTTAGCTTCACCTAGAGAACCGTCCCTGCTAATTACCTCTCGTAGGTTGAATAATAATACGGAGTGAAGGCCTCAAACTCGGCGGCACAGGTATCCACTAACTTAAATAGCGGGGAGAGATGAAGACCTTGGCGCCGGCGATAAACGGCGTCTTCGCTCTGGCCAAGGAGCCTGGCAAGCTGTACGTCGCTAAAGCCGGCTTGTTTGGCTGCGACAAAAAGCTTGTCACTGAGGTTATCTTTGGAATTGATGATATCCGCTTCCATCCTGATTATTTCTTCGATGTTATGCAAAAACCAGGGGTCAATGCCCGTAAGTTCCTGAATCGCCTCCAGCCCCATGCCGGAGCGGAAGGCATCGCCAAGATAAAAGATGCGTTCGGCATTAGGGGTACGCAGTTTCTGCTGGATCTTCTCCATGGCCTTGGTATCCGGATTTATGCGGCCGGGATCCGGGAATAAAATAGAATCCAGGCCGGACTTTTTTATCTCCAGGGACCTTAAGCCCTTCTGCAGCGCCTCTTTGAACGTCCTGCCGATTGCCATTACCTCGCCTACGGATTTCATGGAGACCGAAAGCGTAGGATCCGCGGAAGGGAATTTTTCGAATGTAAAACGCGGGATCTTGACTACGCAGTAATCGATCGCCGGCTCAAAACAGGCTGGCGTTTCTTTGGTAATGTCGTTTCGGATCTCATCGAGGGTATAGCCTACGGCAAGCTTGGCGGCAATCTTGGCAATAGGAAAACCCGTGGCCTTGGAAGCAAGGGCAGAGCTGCGCGAAACCCGCGGGTTCATCTCAATGATTACCATCCTGCCGTTTTTGGGGTTTACTGCAAACTGTATATTAGAACCGCCTGTCTCAACTCCGATTTCGCGGATGCAGGCAATTGCCGCATCGCGCATCTGCTGATACTCCTTATCCGTCAGGGTCTGGATAGGGGCGACTGTAATGCTATCTCCGGTATGTATGCCCATCGGGTCAAGGTTCTCGATGGAGCATATAATCACCACGTTGTCTTTTAAGTCCCGCATTACCTCCAGCTCAAACTCCTTCCATCCCGCTACCGATTCTTCAATCAATATCTCACTTACCATGCTGGAATCCAGACCGTGCTTAGCCAGCTCCCTGAATTCCTCAATGTTATATGCGATGCTTCCTCCGGTACCGCCGAGCGTAAAACTCGGGCGTATGATTACCGGAAAGCCTATCTCCTTAACGCGCTCAATTGCCTCAGGCATGTTATAGGCCTTGGCGCTCTGCGGCAGGTCCAGGCCTATCCTCTGCATCGCCTCCTTAAACAAATGGCGGTCCTCACCCTTCTTGATAGCCTTTATGTCTGCGCCGATAGTCCTGACCTTGTATCTTTTTAATACCCCGGCCTCGGCGAGGTCCACCGCGGCATTAAGCGCGGTCTGGCCTCCGAGCGTAGGAAGGAGGGCATCCGGCCTTTCCCTGGCGATAATCTTCTCTATGACCTCGCAGGTAATGGGCTCGACATAAGTGCTGTCTGCAAGCTGCGGGTCTGTCATAATAGTAGCGGGGTTGGAATTCACCAGCACCACGTGGTACCCCTCCTGCTTCAATACCTTGCAGGCCTGGGTCCCGGAGTAGTCGAACTCGCATGCCTGGCTGATTACGATAGGACCTGAGCCGATGATAAGAATCTTCTTAATGTCTTTTCTTTTTGGCACTCCACTGCTCCATTAATTTTATAAAATCCCCAAATAGGTAATCGGCGTCATGCGGGCCGGGAGAAGACTCCGGATGGAACTGTACCGAAAACAACGGAAGCTTCTTATGACGCATCCCCTCCAGGGTCCGGTCGTTCAGATTAATGTGGGTTATCTCAACGTCCTTTTTATTGAGGGAATTTATATCAACGCAGAAGCCGTGGTTCTGGACCGTAATCGCAACCTTTCCATTCTTTAAATCCTTAACCGGGTGATTGCCTCCGTGATGCCCGAATTTAAGCTTATAGGTTTTGCCTCCCATAGCCAGCCCCAGCATCTGATGGCCCAGGCATATCCCGAAAAGGGGCACCTTGCCGATCAACCCCTGTGTTGTCTTAATCACATAAGGCAAGGCCGCGGGGTCTCCTGGCCCGTTAGAAAGTAAAACTCCGTCGGGTCGCATTTTTAAAATCCCGGTGGCCGTGGTATCCGCCGGCACTACTATCGCATCACAGCCGTTCTTCAACAACTGCCTCAAGATATTGTATTTTACCCCGCAGTCCAATACCACTACCTTAAGACTTTTCTTGCCGGCCTTGGCCCAGCGGTATTTTTTCCCGCTGGTAACATCCCTGACAAGGTCCTGTCCGATGAGCCCAAGCGATACCCTGGCCTTCTCTACCAGCTTATCCCCGTCAGTTTCCACCGTGGATAAAACCGCACGCATCTCGCCTTTCTGGCGGATATGAAGGGTAAGCACACGGGTATCAACACCCTCTATCCCGATGATGTTATGTTCTTTGAAATAATCGGCCAGGGATTTATCGGAACGCCAGTTGCTGGCAATCTTGCTGTATTCCTTTACTACAAAGCCCTCCAGGAACGGCCGGCGCGATTCGCTATCCTCTTTATTGATACCGTAATTGCCGATTAAAGGGTAGGTCATTACCACGATCTGGCCTTTGTAAGAGGGGTCGGTGATAATCTCCTGATAGCCTGCCATCGCGGTATTAAATACAACCTCGCCGCATCTTTCCCCGCCGGCGCCGAAAGATTCCCCCGCGAATATCGTTCCGTCTTCTAAAGCCAGTACTGCCTTCATATGGTTATTTTAGGCTGAGGGCTGCAGAGATAAAGCCCTTGAATAGGGGGTGCGAACGATCGGGCTTGGATTTAAATTCCGGGTGGAACTGCACTGCGATAAAGAAAGGGTGCTTCTTTAATTCCACAATCTCTACCAGCCCCTT
>JBAZKK010000029.1:0-13677 GCA_041650795.1 Candidatus Omnitrophota bacterium
CGGCATTAAATACGCGCATCGCTATGTCCGCCTGGCTGGATTTCTCCAGCAAAAGTAGCCCGTCTGCGCCTACTCCGAATTTACGCTCGCATATTGATTTTACAAAAGAGGCGAGAGGGCGACGCGGCTTGCGGTCTAATATTACGAAATCGTTCCCCGAAGCCACCATCTTGGTAAAATTTATCATCTGCATGCTATAAACCAAACAGGAATGCCGGGATGCTCTCGTTGCGCACTAGATCAATCAAGCCTTCCCTCTTGCGTATAACGAAAGCCCGGTCTTTAATAACCAGCGCCTCGGCAGGCCGGCACCGGGAATTATAATTTGAAGACATGCTCAACCCATAAGCACCGGCGCTCATCACTGCCAGGTACTCCCCTTCTTTGACTGCGGGCATCCTGCGGGATTTGGCGAAGAAATCCGCGCTCTCGCATATCGGGCCCACTACATCCACCTTCTCTGACAAACGCCTTCCTGCCCCAGCCAGGCGCAGGGGCGCAATATTATGGTAGGCGTCATAAAGGGCGGGCCGTATAAGGTCGTTCATGCCCGCATCGACAATTACGAATTTCTTTTTCGGAGTGGACTTAAGATACAAAACCTTGCTTACCAGTATACCGGCATTGCCGATAATGAACCTGCCAGGCTCAAGTATTATTTTCAAACCCGTCTTTTTCAAGATAGGCGAAACCCTGCGGGCGAATTTCCTGGCGGTCTGCGGGGTCTCGCGGTCATAGATAATACCCAACCCCCCTCCGATATTGAGGTATTCCAGGCCCAATCCTTTTTTGCGGAGGCGGCCGATAAAATCAACTACCTTGCCAAGCGCCGCCACGTATGGCGCGCTCTCGGTAATCTGCGAACCGATATGGATATGCAGCCCTTTGATGTTGAGGCTAGGGAAGCTGCAACAACGCAACAGTATCTTCTCGGCAGCCTTAAAATCTATCCCGAACTTATTAGTAAGCTTGCCCGTAGTGATAAACTTATGGGTGCGGGGTTCCACGTCGGGATTGATGCGTATGGCTACGTTTACCCTGCGGTTAAGGCGCCTGGCAATGTGATTGATCTTTTCGAGTTCCGGGAATGACTCGGCGTTGAAAAAGAGTATCCTTTTCCTGATGGCCTCTTCAATTTCGGCGTCTGTCTTGCCTACCGAAGCATAAACTATCCTCTCCGCAGGGCAACCGGCCTTAAAGGCCCTGAACAACTCCCCTCCGGAAACAATATCCAGCCCCGCCCCTTTATCCACCAGCGCCTTTAATATCGCAAGGTTGGAATTGGCCTTTACGGAATAACAGATTAACGGCTCTATGCCTGAGAACGCCTCTTTGAGTTTAAGGTAATGACCTATCAGCGTATGGTAGCTATAAACGTAGAGCGGGGTGCCGAACCTGCGGGCCAGATCCTCTACCCTGACCTTCTCGCAATAAAGGTGTTTGCCTATGTATCTGAACTCATGCATTAAGTTTTTTCTCCCACTTTGCAATCTGGCGAGCTACCAGGCGGGGATTGGTGCTGCCGTAAGACGATTTAAGATTAACCGAAGCCCAGGCATTAAGGATTGTTTTTACGTCCGGCTCCAATTTCGGCGAATACCTTTTAAGCTCACGCGCGCTAAGATGCGAAATATTGCGCCCGCGGTCAAGGCAATCCCTCACCATCCTGCCTACAATGTCGTGGGCATGACGGTACGATACGCCTTTCTTAATAAGGTACTCTACGATATCCACCGAAAACAAAGACTCATCCATCAGCCTCGCGGCAACCGCTCCTTTATTAACGCGGATATTCGCGGGCAGATGGATGAATACCTCGAGTATTCCTTTTACGGTATCGATGGCTTCGAACAACGGAGGCTTATCCAGCTGCAGGTCACGGTTGTAGGAAAACGGCAGCCCTTTCATTAAAATGAGCATGCTAGATAAGTCTCCGTTAATCCTGCCTACCGAGCCGCGGATTAACTCCAGCACGTCCGGGTTCTTCTTGTGAGGCATGATGCTGGAGCCAGTGCAGAAAGAAAAATCTATATCGATAAAATTGAATTCCTTGGTAGACCAGATTATAAGGTCCTCCGCAATGCGCGAGAGGTGCACCGATAATATGGCCAGGCCCGCCAGCATCTCGATAATAAAATCCCTGTCGCTGACGCTGTCAACGCTATTATCGGTAAGGCTGGCAAAACCCAGCTCCTTCCTGACATATTCGCGGTCAATGGATAGACCCGTTCCAGAGAATGCGCAGCTGCCCAGAGGCATCTGGTCAGCGCGGCGACCGGTATCAAAAAGCCTGGACTTATCCCTTTCCAGCGCCTCGACATAAGCCAGGACGTGATGAGCCAATAAGACGCACTGCGCTACCTGTAAATGGGTATAGCCGGGTATAATCACCCTGGCGTTACTCCTGGCAAACCTCACCAGCGACACCTCCAGCCTGGTGATTAACCTGCTTATCGCTTCAACTTCATCCTTAAGATACATGCGTATGTCCAGGGCTACCTGGTCGTTGCGGGAACGGCCGGTATGCAGGCGATTGGCAGGCTCGCCGATTTTCTTAAAAAGCGCCTCCTGCACATTGGAATGTATGTCCTCGGAGCGCGGGTTAAATCTGAATCGTCCGGAGTCGATATCCTTTAAAATGGAACGCAGGCCGTTTACGATGCGCCTGGACTCGCCCGCCGTGATTATCTTCTTCCTCCCCAGCATCCTGGCATGCGCAATGCTTCCTATCACATCGTAGCGCACAAGGCGCCGGTCAAAAGAAATACTGGAGGTAAACTTTTCGGCTAAGGCAGACGGACCTTTAGCAAACCTCGTTCCCCATAATTTTTTTGCCATCTTCTCTCCTCAAGTAGGGACGGTTCTGAAACCCCGTTAAAAGTGTCCCCTCAGGGGACACTTTTAACCGTAGTTGAGAAGCGTCCCTAAGTTATTTTTGATAGGGAAGGCCCCAGATCCTGATAAAACCCTCTGCCAACCTCTGGTCGAATTTATCCTCTTTGCCGTAGGTGCTCAACTCCTTCTTGTAAAGCGAATGAGTTGAGGCGCGGCCTACTGCCGTGCAGCTGCCTTTAAAGAGTTTCAGGCGGATTACCCCGCTTACACGCTTCTGCGTCTCTTCTACAAAAGCATCGAGGGCCTTCCTTAACGGGGAATGCCAAAGCCCGTAATAAACAAGTTCCGAATACTTAAGCGATACTAATTCCTTAAAATGCGCCAACTCCCGGTCAAGGACCAAGCTCTCCAATTCCCTGTGAGCAGTATAAAGGATGGTAGCTGCCGGAGCTTCGTAAATCTCACGCGACTTAATCCCCACCAGGCGGTTCTCAACCAGATCGCTCCTGCCCACGCCGTAAAACCCTCCGATTTCGTTCAGGTGCATAATCAGGTTTTTGGGATTATAGGCCTTGCCGTCAAGTTTATGCGCGACGCCCTTCTCAAAAGATATCTCAAGATATTTAGGATAACTGGAGATGGTGGTTGGGCTGCGGGTAATCATATATGCATCCTCCGGCGGCTCCTGCCTTAAATCCTCCAATATCCCGGCCTCGATGCTGATACCCCAGATATTCCTATCAATACTGTAAGGCTTCTTTCTGGTGACATCAACCGGAATGTTATAAATACGGGCGTACTCGATCTCATCTTCGCGCGACTTAAACTCCCACTCCCTCACCGGAGCAATAATCTTAACCTTAGGATCCAATATCCCAATGCTGACCTCAAACCTAACCTGGTCATTACCTTTACCGGTGCATCCGTGCGCTACTGCGGTTGCCTTTTCGCGGTGCGCAATATCCACCAGATACTTGGCAATCAAAGGCCTGCCCAAGGCCGTAGCCAGGAGGTATTTCCCCTCATAGACGGCATTGGCCTTTAGCGCCGGCAGGACAAAGTCCTCCACGAATTCTGCCTGGAGGTCTTTCACATAAACCTTAGAAGCCCCCGCAGCCAGGGCGCGCTCTTCAATCTGCTTGAAGTCCTCGCCTTTACCCAGACCCTGCCCAAGGTCAGCCATAAAGCAAACAACATCATACCCCTGCTCTTTAAGCCACCTTACGGCGCAAGAAGTATCCAAACCTCCCGAATAAGCTAAAATTACTTTCTTCATCTAAGCCTTCCCCGCTGCTAATAGTTTAATCAGAATGGCCTTCTGGACATGCATGCGGTTTTCCGCCTGGTCAAAGACAACCGAATTCTTGCTATCCATAACCTCGTCGGTTATCTCGAGCCCCCGGTGCGCCGGAAGGCAATGCATAACTAAAACGCCCTTCTTGGCTTTAGCCAAAAGCCTGGAGTTTAGCTGGAAATCCCGGAAAATATTCTTGCGCATCTCGGTCTCCGCCTCCTGCCCCATGCTCGCCCAGACATCGGTATAGACAACATCAGCCCCCCCGACCGCCTTCCCGGCGTCATGAAAGACATTGATGCTGCTCCTATTGGAGGCGGCAATCGCCTTGGACTCTTTCAAAACAGCTCTGTCAGGCTCATAGCCACTGGGACAAGCCACGCTCATATTCATCCCTACTTTGGAAGAAGCATACAAAAGTGAATTGCAGACATTGTTGCCGTCCCCGACATAAACCATGGTAACTTTCCTAAAATCCTTGAACTTTTCCTTTATAGTATAGAGGTCGGCTAATGCCTGGCAGGGGTGCGAAAAATCCGAAAGGCCGTTGATTACCGGCACTGCGGCGGCTTCCGCCATCTCCAGGACGTTCTTATGCGCGAAGGTGCGCAGCACTATCCCGTCCACATAGCGCGAGATGGTCATCGCAACGTCACCGATGGACTCGCGTACCCCCAGGTTTATCTCCTCGGGACCCAGGTATATGGAATTTCCTCCGAGCTGATATATCCCCACCTCAAAGGAAACCCTGGTGCGGTTGGAGGGCTTCTGAAAAATCAAGGCCAGGCTCTTGCCTGAGAGGGCCTTCGCGAATTTGGCGCTATCCTTCTTAAGCTCTGCAGTAAGCTCAAATATCTCCTCGATATCCTTCCCGGTTAAATCCCCTACGTAAATTAAATCCTTCTTCATCTTTAGATACCTCTCAATACCTCTTCCAATATCCCCGCAGCCCGCTCGATATCTTTGCGGGTAACGGTAAGCGCCGGCATAAAACGCAACACGCGCTCGTGAGTGCAATTAATCAAAAGCCCCTTCTCCAGGCACTTCTCTACTATCCTCCTGCCTTCAATATTAAGCTCGGCCCCCCGCATCAAACCCAGGCCCCTCACCTCTTTTATCACGTGGTACTTCTCTTTTAAGGCGTTTAGCCTCGCTGCGAGAAATTCACCCATCACCCTGGCATTATCCAGCATTTTTTCCTTCTCTATTGCAGCCAAGACCGCCAATGCCGCGCGGCAGACTACCGGGCCTCCGCCAAAGGTAGAGGCATGCGCGCCCGGCTGGAGCGTATCGGAGATATCATTCTTGACAAGCATCGCGCCGATGGGTAACCCTCCGCCTAACGCCTTCGCGAGCGTCACTATGTCAGGCGTCACGTCATAATTCTGATAACAGAAATATTTGGCTGTCCGGCCGATGCCGGTTTGCACCTCATCTATTATCAAGAGCATATTCTTCTCGTCGCAAAGTTTGCGCAGCCCCTGGACAAATCTTTTATCCGCGACATTAACGCCGCCTTCTCCCTGCACCAACTCCAGCATTACCGCTACGGTATTATTACCGGTAGCTTTCCTTACCTCCTCAACGTCATTGAACCTTACGGTCTTAAACCCCCCGACCAACGGCTCAAATCCGCTCTGGTATTTCTTCTGCCCGGTAGCCGAAAGCGCAGCCAAGGTGCGGCCGTGGAAGGAATTCTGGAAGGTGATAATCTCGTGCCTCTCTCCCCTACCGAACTTACGGCTGAATTTTATCGCCGCCTCGTTTGCCTCTGCCCCGGAATTGCAAAAAAATACCTTGGCCGGGAATGAAAGGCGCACAATCTCGCCCGCCAGTTTTGCCTGAGCGATATGGTAATAGTTGTTAGGTATAAATATCAGCTTGCCCGCCTGCTCACGGATGGCGCGCATTACCTTAGGATGACAATGCCCTACGTTACATACACCCCAGCCCGGGAAAAAATCCAAATAGGCCCTCCCCTTGATGTCCCAGAGGCGAGACCCCTTGCCTTTGACAAAAACCAGCGGGGTCTTCGTATAGGTAGGCATAATATAATCCCTGTAACTGTCAAATACCTCTTCCAGCTTCATAGCCTAACCCTTTACAATCTCGGTGCCGATACCTTGGTCCGTAAAAATCTCTAGTAATAACGCATGCGGTATGCGCGCGTCAATGATATGGGTCTTCTTAACCCCCTTCTCCAGCGCGTCGATGCAGGCATTCACCTTGGGGATCATCCCGTGCTGGATAATATTATCCCGGATTAACCCCTTTGCCTCTTGAGTAGTAAGGGTGGAGATAAAGGAATTCTGGTCCTCGCTGCGGCGCATAATCCCCTTGACATTGGTCAGGAGGACCAGTTTTTCGGCCTTCAAGCTCCCGGCGATAAAAGAAGCTACCTCATCGGCGTTGACATTATAAGTCTTTTTGTCATCCCCTTTTGCCAGCGGGATTACCGCCACTACCTGACCGCCCCTTAATGCCTCCATGAGAAACTCGGTATTTACCGCGGTGGCGTGCCCCACCAGCCCCAGGTCAACCCGAGCTCTTTTCTTGGCAGCCTGGATGAGCTTATTATCCTTGCCGCTTAGTCCCGCTGCCTGCGCTCCAAGCTCCGTTATCTCGCCTACAATCAGGGCATTGAGTTTTTTAAGCTCCTCCTCCACCACTGCCAGCGTCTCTTTGTCGGTAACCCGCATACCGTCCACAAACTCCGTCTTCATGCCCTTGTTACGCATGCGGCCGCTGATATTCGGACCTCCGCCGTGAACCAATACCGGCCTGATGCCCATAAAGCTTAAAAATACGATATCCTCCAACACCCCCCGCCGGATCTTTTCCTCCGCGAGGATGCTTCCGCCGTATTTAATAACAACGACCTTCTTGTGGAAATTCTTGATATAAGGAAGCGCCTCAATCAATACCTGCGCTTTTTTAATTGCCTCTTCCATAGGACGCCCGACGTTATCCGCGTAAGCTAATTATATTCCGCGTTGATCTTGACGTATTTGTAGGTCAGGTCCGAGGTATACACCACGGCCTCCTGCTTTCCTGAACCGAGAAAAACCGCTACCTCCACCTCTCTCCTGTTAAGGTCGCTTAGGGAAATCCTCAACTTCTCTTCTTTAACCTCTGCGCCGCTGGAGCCGACCGCAGCTACGATCCTGCCTAAAGCGTTGGAGCTGGAGGCAAACATCGCAGTCTTAAAAAGATTTGAATTTGCAACAGCCAGCGCCGCACGCCGGGCCTCAGAGACGCTCCTGGCGCCGCTGACCTTCACCGTAATGAATTTACTGGCCCCCTCTGCGTCACGTATAAGCATCCTGGCCAATTCCAGGCATACGTTGTTTAAGGCGCGGCTGAAATCCTTGAAGCTGCGGCCGGTATCAATCAGGGCATTCTTAGCCAGGCCGTTCGCGAACAGGGTAACCATATCATTAGTGCTCATGCAGCCATCTACGGTAATGCAATTAAAGGAATTGTCCGACGCTACTTTAAGCGCCTTATCCAGGGCGCACCTAGTGATATTGGCGTCGGTAAATAGAAAACAAAGCATGGTAGCGACCTTCGGACCGATCATCCCCGCGCCTTTGGCTACGCCATAGATGGTAACGGCCTGCTCGCCTACCTTTATCCTGGCATGCGCCTTCTTGGGAAAGGTATCGGTAGTCATAATGGCCTTGCTGGCCATCCCAATGCCCTTTGCCGACAGGCCTTCAACAAGCAGCGGGAGGGCATTCTCAATCTTTCCGAGCGGCATGCGCCTGGCGATGATGCCGGTAGAAGCCACTAAGACCGCTTCCTTCCTGATGCCTAAACTGCGGGCAGCTAACAGGCTCATCTTTCTGGCGTCGGCTAAACCGGCATTGCCGGTAAAACAGTTGGCATTCCCGCTGTTAGCTATCAGGGCCTGAAAATATTCGTTACGGCTAAGGTAGGACTGAGATACCTTAAGCGGCGCGGCCTTGATGCTGCTAGAGGTAAAAACCGCGGCGACCTTGGCAGGGGCCTGGGAATAAAACAGGGCGAGATCTGGCTTGCCTGATCTTTTAATCCCTGCCGCAACGCCGTTAGCCTGAAAACCCTGCGGCAGACCTGATGCCGGAAAGACTTTCATAGCAACCCCAGATGTTCCGGTAAATTGTACATAATATTCATGTTCTGCACTGCCTGTCCTGCCGCACCCTTAAGAAGATTATCAATGGCGGCAATAATTATGATGCTATCCCCTTCATCCTTGATGGCGATATCGCAGAAGTTGGTGCGGGAGACATCCTTCAGGCGCGGGAACTCCCCCTCCTCCTTGATGCGGATAAAAGGCTCCTTCTTATAGAAATTCTTATAGAGCTTGTGCAGGTCGCGCTTTTTGGACAACAGCCGTTTCCCTTTCTTGGCGTAGATTGTCTCCAGTATCCCGCGCTCAAGCGGCAGAAGATGCGGTATAAAGATAACCTTCACCCTTTCCCCTGCCAGACCGGAAAGCTCCTGGCTAATCTCCGGCATATGCTGATGGACATTGACCTTGTAGGCCTTGAAGTCCTCATTAACCTCGCCAAAAAGCAATGCCTCTGAAACTTTCCTTCCGGCGCCGCTTGCGCCGGATTTGGCATCGATGATAACGGAACTAGGCTCCACCAGGTTCAATGCCGCAAGAGGGGCAATAGCCAATATTGCCGCCGTGGGATAACATCCCGGATTAGCAATAAAACCGGCGGACCTGATTTTGTTACGGTTGAGCTCGCACAAGCCGTAAACCGCACGCTTAAGGTTCTTCTTATCCTTATGCTCTACGTTGTAGAACTTCCGGTAAACCCGAGGGTCGCTTAAACGGTAATCGGCGCTTAAGTCAATCACGGATTTACCTGCTTTCAACAATGCCGGCGCCATTGTCATAGAAACGGTATGCGGCAGCGCCAAGAATACCAGATCGCATTTGGAAGCCAGCTCTTTGGCGTTAGGCTGATAACAGATAAGGTCCAGCCTCTCCTTTAATACAGGAAATATTTCGGCTATATGCCGGGGCTTATCTATCTTGGCGCAAAGATGCGTAATCCTCGCTCCCGGGTGCCTAAGGAGAACCTTGATGAGCTCCTCGCCTGCCAGGCCCGTAGCCCCCGCAATACCGACGTTGATTATCGTAGTTTTCTTAATCATAGGACTCATATTAGGATAAAAAACATCCCGCGTCAAGTGTTTTTCTCGTCGAAAAAATAAAAAATCCCGCCTTCCAGCGGGATTCTCTAAAAACCTGTCTTTCTCTAAATCTAAGTCTTTTTCCTACCTTTTAGTCCACTGGAAACGCTTGCGTGCGCCCTTCTGGCCGAATTTCTTGCGCTCCTTGGCGCGGGGGTCGCGGGTCAGAAAGCCGTTCTTGCGCAAGGCGTCCTTTAGGGTATCGTCTGCCTGCACCAGGGCGCGTGCAATACCCAGCCGCAGCGCCTCGGCCTGCCCGGAAAGACCTCCGCCTCTTAAGGTGGCGTTGATATCGTATTTATCGCTGTTGGAGGTAATCCCCAGCGGCTGCCTTATGATAAGCCGGTCGGTCTCGCGTATGAAATATTTCTCCAGTGGCACAGCATTAATGCTGATGGCGCCGCTGCCGCGGGTAAGCTTAACCCGGGCAACCGCCTCTTTGCGCCTGCCGATTGCAGTAAATTTATCAGTAGCTTTTAAATCCTGCTCCATTTGTCTCTATACCTCCAAAGGCAAAGGATTCTGCGATTTATGCGGATGTTTATCGTCGGGGTAAACCTTAAGTTTTTTAATGAGGTCGCTTGCCAGGGCGCCATGCGGAAGCATGCGCTCTACAGCCAGCCTTATTACCCTAACGGGGTTCTTCCTAAGCATATCCTCCAGCGGTACCTCGCGTAGCCCCCCGGGATATCCGGAATAGCGGCGGTATATCTTCTGTTTCATCTTCCTGCCGGTAACCTTGATGCCAGAAGCGTTGATTACTATTACGCCGTCTCCGGTATCCATATGCGGGCTGAACTCCGGCTTATGCTTGCCTCTTAAGACTGCCGCAATCCTACTCGCCAGCCTTCCAAGTATCTTGCCCCTGGCATCCACCAGATACCAGTTATGTTTGATATCCTCTTTCTTAGGCAGGTATGTTCTACGCATAGAATCCCAAGTATAACATATTTTTATTTTAAGTCAAATATTTTTTTAAGAGAACGGTTGCCGTTACTGCCGCGATAATTCCGATTGCCGGCCAGGAGACCGTTGCCCGCTTCGGATGCATCAGGCTGGCGGCATTAGGGTTATGATAAAAATAAAAAAGGCGGTCCTCTCTGATTTTATCCAGGCCGTAACGTTTTACCGCTTCTTCTAATACTGCCTCTTTTTCATCTCTGGTTAACGTAATCATGGTGGAAGCGCTAAAACGGTCAAGCCCTCCGAATGGCTTGATTTCCGGAAGGAGGGCATTGGAAGTGGCACGCCCGCTAAGAGCTGCCAGGGCCACTCCGACAACATCAATGTTGGAATATATAATATCCCTCTCGTAAGAGTTGCGCCTGATAAATGCCGCTGCAACGGAAAAATCATCTGGAAAACGCAAACCTGTTTCTCCCGAGTATTCATCGGCAAGGGCCAGGCGCGTGAAAGCGCTGTCCATGCCTAATAAACCGAAGCTGAGATTTCCGGTATCAGCGCTCCTGCGGATAGCTACGGAAGGAGAGCCCAAGAAAATAAAAAATAACGCCAAGCTCAACACCACCCTCAGGCTACGCCTGGTGAAACGGCAATATAAAAAATCAAATCCTAACGCTGCCAGGACCACGACAGCCAAATATCCCTCTGCAACAAAAAAACGGTAATGATAAAATATGAACACAAGGCTACCCAGTAGAAAACCTAAGGCAAGGTATCCTCTCTTACCCCTTAGGGATGCCCACACTCCCAGTACCGCAAATAGATATTCAAGGGGCTTGAAACAGGAAAAATATTTCTCCTGGAGCCTCACGCCTATAGATAAGGCCCCAGCTGCGCTAAAAAACTGTCTAAACAGCTGCGGGGAAGAAAATAACAATGCCGCTGCCAGCGCCAAAAGGGTCCCTTTCCTTTCCTGCCGGTGTAACCAGCCGTGGCTTAAAAAAACTGCCGCAAAAAACCACGGCACGGCTATGTGAGTATAAAAACATAAGCCCTACTGCTGTCCTTCTGCCTCTCAATAGGCTCTCCGTTGCCGATAAGCCAAAGACCATCGCCAGGGTAGAGGCAGGATGAGCGGCGAGATTTATATAAAAACCGAATGAGGCTGCGGATAATGCCAGGCTGAAAAAAGCGACCCTTCTATTAAAGCTGCGTTTTAAAAAATGCCAGAGGGCAAAGAGGAATGCCGGCGGCAGGATAAATTCGAATATTTTTCCGGTTATTGCCGGAGAAAGTCCTGCCTTGATAAAAGAGGCCATCACGATATGTAATAACGGAGGGTAGATATGGGGCCTGCCTACCGGGGGGCATACTGCTAAAAATCCCAACCGCTGTAACCCCCGGCCTCGAGGAATCCCCAGGCAGTCAGGAGATGGTAATAGGTATCCGTAAATGCGGCAGCGTCCTGAACCTGACAATCCCCAGCGTTAAAAAAGAAAGCATAATACTCAAGGATAGGGTATTCCAGGGCATATTAAAATTAATACCTGACCTTAACCAGGCAGAGCCCCCGCGCTGGTGCGGTTACCCCGCCTAATTTTCTATCCCGGCCTTCAAGGATTTTCCTCATGCTCCCCGCTGGAAACCTCCCCCTGCCGATCTCGATAAGTGTACCTACGATATTCCTGACCATATTGTATAAAAACCCGTCTGCCTCTATCTCGATATTTATGTAATGGCCTCTATCCGATAAGTTTATGCGCTTGATGTCTTTTAAGGGATCCCTTGCCTTGCCTCCCGAAGCGGCAAAGGAAACGAAGTTATGGCGCCCCAGAAGCGCCTTCGCCTCTTTTCGCATCAATCTCAGGTCCAGGGGGAATCGGCAATGATAAACAAAATGCCTGGATATTGCTTCCCGATAGGGATGGTTCAATATGGTATAACGGTAAACCTTGGATTTGGCCGAGAAGCGGCTGTGAAAACCCGGGCCTACCCTTTCTATCCTTTTAACTGCAATATCCTGCGGAAGAAGCGAATTTAATCCCTGCTGGATTTTCTTGAGGGGGATACCGGAATGCGTATGGAAATTTACCACCTGGGCAAGGGCATGCACCCCGGCATCTGTGCGGCCGGAGGCGATGACCCTGACCCGCTCGCTTAGTATCTGCCTGAGGGCCCGCTCGATAACATCCTGGATGGTCTTTTGCTTCTTTCGGGGATGCTGTTTCTGCCAGCCGGCATAACCGGTTCCGTCATATTCTATCTGGAGCTTGAGATTAGGCATTCCGCAATCTGCACTGCATTGGTAGCGGCACCTTTAAGAAGATTGTCGGCAACCACCCACAGCCACATTCCGTTTTTGACGAACGGGTCGCGGCGGATGCGGCCGACAAAAACCTCATCCCTGCCCTCTGCAGCCTGAGGCATAGGGTAGAGGTTATTCTTAGGGTCATCAATGACGACGATACCAGGGGATTTTCTGAGGATTATCCTGGCTTTTTCAACAGGAAGGTATCTTTTGGTCTCAAGGTAAATTGCCTCGGAATGACCGGTCCTCACCGGAACCCGTACCGTGGTAGCCGAAACCTTAAGTTTCTCATCGTGCATAATCTTGCGGGTCTCGCGCACCAGCTTCCATTCCTCGCTGGTGTAATCGTTATCGCTGAAGCCCCCGATGTGCGGGAAAACGTTGTATGCCAGCTGATGCGGCAAGGCCTTGGTGCTGACAACAGCCTGGAGATCCCTGAAACCGCTGGCGGCAATCATCTGGTTCTCTTCCTTTAGTTGCTCCACCGCGGCCCGCCCCGCCCCTGAGGAAGCCTGCAAGGTAGTCACCACTACCCTCTTGATGCCTGCTTTTTTATAGATCGGCCAGAGAGCCACTGCCATCTGGATGGTAGAACAATTGGGATTGGCGATAATACCACGGTGTCTTTTTATGTCTTTGGGGTTCACCTCAGGAACTACCAAAGGAACGCGGCGGTCCATGCGGAAATCCGCTCCGTTATCAATTACCACCGCCCCTCTCTTTACTGCTTCGGAGGCAAAGACCACGGCAGCCCCTTTTTCCCCTTCGGTGCCGGCGAATAAAGCGATATCAATACCATTAAAGCCTTCAGGGGAAATAGACTCTACTGCGTAATTATCCCTGTCTACCTCGATATTACGGCTGGAACGCGCAAAGACCCGCAACTGCCCGAGCGGGAATTTACGGCGCTTTAGAACACGCAGCATCTCAATGCCGACTACCCCCACCCCGACTACTGCCACATTATTTTTCTTCATTTGGATTCCTTCGCTACTCCAGAAACACCTTAGCGATTAGGCCGGAAGGTGTTTTTAGCTTTGGGTTGGAAAGTGTTTCTGCTTTAAAGATACTTTACTACCAACTCGCCCACCTGCTGGGTATTATATCCCATCCTGCCGGCTGCCAGGGACTTAACTTTTTAGTG
>JBAZKK010000030.1:0-13544 GCA_041650795.1 Candidatus Omnitrophota bacterium
ACGATATCTTTAGGATTGGCGGGATTAATTCCACGAATATCGTCAAGGCGCACGCGATTGAGGAGAATATTAAGAAGATAGCTATTATTCCTGGGGAGATTGGGAGGCTGGCGGATGCTTTTAAGAATGAACATATTCTGTCAGACAATGAATATAAAAATAGGATTAATGCTTTAAACGAAAGTCTAAATTATCCCGTCCAATTCCCAGATTCTATGTTTGGCGATCCAGACTTGATACAGAAAGCCAATTTCAATGAATATCTCGATCATGCGCAAACTTATGGACTTAAATATGATAAAGAAGCTGCAATAGTTTCTAGCATCGCCAGATATGATTTTAGTTTAACAGATCCCGTCTTTCTCGACTCCCGCCTTGCCATTATTGCTCCCGTATTCGGCAATACTCCCGCTTCCCGCGCCTTCCAGGCTTTGATTAACGATATCTTCGAGCACGCCAAACTCTATAAGGAAGGCAAGGATAAGTGGGAAGTTTGGGCGGGGAGAGCGGAATACTATAGAGATCATAGTGAAGAATTCCTCCTAGTTACCGAAGCTATGACCTCGGGTGCTTATGATATTATCCCGGAAACAAAAGCCTTTGGTTTAGTAATGCCTGATGTATCTTATCGTACCATTATTCGTATCAATACTCCTTTAAGAAAACTTCGTGAATCCATAGAAGCGGATAAAAATGGTTCTACTTATCCGGTGGGCCGCAAATACTTCGAAAGATTCTCCGGTTTTAACCTTGGCGATGGTCATAAGGCTATTGAGACCAACTGGATGCTTACGCTTGATGAGGTAAAGAAGGCTCGGGTATTCTTTGACAATTCCTTTGCCGTCATGCAACCTGTCCAGGATGCTTTAAGCCAGAATGAAGCCAGAGTAAAAGTTGCTGTAATAGTTGGTATGCATAAGGAAAAATCTCGTCTCTCGCCCGTTGATGAAGAGAACCCGTTAGGTGAAGACTCCGTTAGAAAGAAGATATCCCAGCTTGAAGAGCTCTTCGGCAAACCGGATACCAAAAACAATAACAGGACCGATACCAATATTGATTGGGAGCTTATCTTTGTTGCCCATGTTAACTCCCCCGATAACAGCGGTAAGGTGGTGGAGGATATCTTGAAAAAGCATCACCCTGAATATTACCGCTCAGGCGTTGTCCGTTCGGTTTACATGACCGGTCCCGGTGTGGGCAAGGGTGGTAAAGTGATCTTCGGGATGAAAGAGGCGTTAAGTAAGAAGGCCGGGCATGAACCTGCGGATATCGTGCTTTACACCGATGCCGACACGACTGTGGATTTAAGGCTGACCGGCCTCTTGCTTAAGCCTATGATTTTAGATGAACAGGGTAATTTGAGACTGGATGAGAGTGGTCGGTTTAACGGTGAGGTTGCCGCTTACGGCTCAAGGGTTCCTGCCCCAGGTATAAAAGGATATGCCATGCCTGGGCTTGATCCTTCGCCTACCGCTGAAGAAAATATCATTAATGGCGCAACCAAGGCCGTTAATACCAAATACTTCTTTGCCCCGCTTACCATTAAAGGTTATAAAGAGACCCAGTGCGGCTTTAAGGCCTATCCAAGAGCAATCCTGGAAAAGATCCTTGATTCTACTAAAGATACGACTTTTGCCTTTGATACAGAGCTTATGAGCCGGACTCTTGATGCCGGTGGGGATATCAAGGAGGTCGGTATCTTCTGGTCCGATTCCTCGGCTGAGGCTTCCGGCACTAACGCCTTAGAGAGATGGAGGATGTTTAAGGCTTGGATAGAGCAATACCGCAATACCCAAAAGGTCAAAACGATGGATGAAGAGGACTTGGCGGTAATCGAAAAGGCGGTAGATGAGGCGATCGCCTTAAAGCAGGCCAAGAAGGATACCATTGATATTGCCGAAAAGATCGTGGCGTTTGCTGCTACATTAGCGGATAAGTACTTCGCTTATCCGGCCGAGTTGAATATAACCGTCTCTGCGGATGATGATATCAATCCAACGAGCCTTGAAAAATACATCAAGCATGCCATGGATGATGCCGGCGTTGACAAGGGTAAAATTAAGGGTTACGTGTTAAAAGATAGGTTGGGTAGATCCCTGGCGGCTTTTGATCCTGCAAGCGGTAAGATCGAGATAGACCTGAATCTTGCCTTAATTACACCTGAAGAAAATGCTCCTGAAGCAGAAGCCTTCCAGGCTTTGATTAACGATATCTTTAGGATTGGCGGGATTAATTCCACGAATATCGTCAAGGCGCACGCGATTGAGGAGAATATTAAGAAGATAGCTATTATTCCTGGGGAGATTGGGAGGCTGGCGGATGCTAATAAACACGTTATATTCGATACCGAATATACAGATAAATTATCTTGGTTAAAGGAAAAATCTTCTCGTGATGAAATTAACCTGCTTCAGGTAGAAGAGTCAAATAGCGTTAATGATAAGGAAGGTAAGATTTCTAATTTAGGAGAAAAGGCGGTTGAGATTACTGATTCCAAAGAGTCCATTGTTTTACTCCCCGCTGGAGACTCGAAAGGACTAAACGGAATTGATTCTCAGGCTCCCGGTTGTGTCGTCTCCTCTAGGACGGAAGAAAACCCCGTCAAAGAGGAAGTAGCCGATAGGAAAGAAGAAGCCTCTTTTACTCATCCTTTGGTCATCTCGCTCCATCTTTCCGACTGGGAATCCGATACCCACTGTGGTTCGCTCCTGGCAACACCCCTGGCCTACCAGCTGGCTCAGGCCAAAGCCAAGGAGAAGTACGGGGTTGATCTGGATGCGCTCTTTAGGTCCGGCAAGGTCAGGATCGCCGTCTTCCATGATGCCGGTAGCGCCAAGCGTTGCTCTCCGATCTCCCAGTCCCAGAACGGCACCCGAGGCGATATTCGTATATTAGGAGATCTTAAGACCCCTGACGGCAAGACCGTGCCTTTGACTCTTCTGCTTGAGGTTGCCCTGCAGAATTCTATCTATGCCAATGCTGATAAGGCAATCGACGTCCACTACGTATCCCAGCTTTACTACAACCAGGATATGACTCCTGAGGATTATGCTAGGATCGCCGATCCGAACCAGCCTTACAACGGCTATGACGTTTTAATCGTAACTTCTTCCGATCCTGAAGTCGCCAAGCTCCATGAGGAAAGCTTCGAGGCGGTATTCGGTAACCGGATCCTGGCGCACCAGCCTGCGACCGTAACCCTTCCTAACCTGATTACCAAGTTCGTGGTAAGTAATGATCCTTCTACCGCCAAACCCGAGGATCTGCGCGACCTGGGGATGTACCTTGCCGATGAAAATGGTAATGTCAGGGTCAGCTCTCCCAAAGGCAGCTATAAGACCAGCCAGGAGATGGCCGCTGACCTTGAAGCTAAATCTAAGGAATTCAATAATGCTCCGCTCCATGCAGCCTATTCCTGCGGTTCGCACCGTTTAAGCTTAGAGTTTATCGATCTGTTGCTTGGCCGTTATCAGGCTGTTCTGGATAACAGGTCCAAGGTGGTTACCGCCCGCCTTGAGGCCCCGGATTTTATCCAGCCGATACTGATTATCCTTAAGGCGGTAGCGGACCTGGAGGCCCAAGGCATAGACACCTTAAAGATCACTTCTCCCGTGGCCTTCTTGTCCGCTATCCCTTCTGAGGCCCGAGTCAGGCTTGAGAAATTCACTGATAAGATCGGTGATTCTGTATACAACAGGTACCTGGATATCATCTCTTTCTACCTGGAGAACAGGTCTATCGTAACCAGCTGGGTCGGGATGTACTCCATCGGCAGCAATATCCTCTGGATTCGTCACAGGAGGCCCGCTGAGCACTACTCCGAGAAGATGCAGTTAATCGCCGACCTCACCGGTACCTACATCAGCGTGGATGCCGCAGGGAATGTGGTAAGAGCGGCCGCTACATCTGAACGGGAAAAGCAGGCTTCTTATATGAGAGGCGTCCGCGGTATCACCCATCCGGTCACCGATTCCACCTTAGGCAATGTCTATGTCAACGCCCAGGGCGTAAGGGAGGATACCAATGAAGAAATTACCTTTGATAATGTAATAAGGGGTTTGAGCGTAGGAGGGGTTAAGATTAAGAACTCCATTATCTCTTGTTCTGTCCTTGAGGCCGGTTCCAACATTACCAATAGTGTTATCGATCACGTCCAGGCCGGGGTTGTTAGCGCCGAATCCTCCTATTTAGAGGATTCCTTCTTAACCGAAACAGAGTCCTCGGATTCCATTATCTACAATGTGGTAGCCAAAGATAAGATTACCGCCACAGCCTCCTGTATCGTGGATGTCTTCCGTAAGGATATCGTTGATTCCCGCTTCTCCAACGGCCAGACCCGCATGCTGGTGCCTTACAGCGTGGATGCCAAGAAGGCAGACAGCACTCCTTTGGAAGAATATGGCAACATCTACAGCTTTGAAGGTCTAAGGATCCTTAAGAACGACCCCAAGGAAAATGAGGTAATCAAGGAAGAGGCGACCAGAGGTGTTGAGGAAGGCAGGGGGGCGGCTGGCGATCTTCAGTCTCTGGGTTGTGTTGTTTCCTCCCGGATAGAAGAGAAAGTTGTCCAAGAGGAGACGGCTGAGAATAAAGAATCGCAAATTTCTATTGTAATGGAAAGAAAAGAAGAACATCTTGCCGGCTTGGGTGATCAGGCCGTTACTTCAAATGTATCATCCGGTGTTGTTGCATTAGTAACCGATGAAATTTCTGTTATTCCTCAGGAGTCCGCCAGGCATCCTGTAATGATACTTCCTGTTATGCTTGAAGACTGGGATGATGATCATCATGTAGGGAGTTTTCTGGCTACGGTTTATGCCTATAGGCTTGCCTGTGAGGTTGCCAGGGAGAAATACGGTGTCGATCTGGAAACTCTTTGGAAAGAATCCCGCATAAGGATTTGCGTTATGCATGACGCCGGAAGTGCCAGCCGTTGTTCGCCGATGTCTATCTGTGATAATTCTCGAGGTAATCTGGAATTAGTCGGTAAAGTCTCTACTCCGCAAGGAGAGGTCCCGATAACCCTGATGCTGGCGGTGGGTATGCAGAACTCCAAATATGCCCAGTCCAATGACGGTTCTACCATCGATATGCATTATACTTCGCAGCTCTATTTTAACCGGGATGCCGAAGGTAATCTTACTGCCGATTACAATGAATTAGTCGATCCTTCCAAGCCTTATACCGGTTATGACGTGATTATCCTCTCCTCAAGCTATGCCGAACATTTAAAAGCTCAGGAAGAAGCGTTTGAAAAGGTTTTTGGCTGGAGAAGAGTCTCTTGGGATAAAGTAACTACTCCTAAAATCCCGACCGTATTAACTAAATTTACCGCGGTAGCCAAGAAAGCCGATGTAACCGAGAAAAACTTAAAAGATTTAGGTATGTATATTGCCCAAGGCAACATTGCGCTGCAGAGCATGCCTAAAGGTACCGTCTCAGTAGATAAAGCTAAAGAATTAATGGCTAAAGGTTTAAGCCTGGCTTTTTCCTGTGGTTCACACAGGACTAACCGGGAGTTCTTATTCGCATTGGAAGCCTATTATGGTGAAATCATTAATTATACCCGTCATACCCCTGAATTTGCGAAAAACAAGGTTCAGCGCGAAGCCCCGAATTTGATTCAGCCGTTCTTGTTATTGCTAGAAGGTTTAAAGGCAATTAATAATCCTCAAGGCCAGGGCCTGAATTCATTTGATGAGATCAAGGCCGCTTTAGAAGAAGATGCCAAGGCGATTGCTGATAAGCTTTTTGCCCTTAAAGGTTCAAATTACGTGCTTCCGGCGATCAAAGAGGTAATTGATCTTTATTTATCCTTTAGAGGTAAAGTTGCCGATGAAAATGGCTGGATCGGCGTATACGATATTGGTTCTCCGATCTATTGGTGGAGACATCGTAGGCCAGCTGAGCTTTATCAGGAAAAGATGCAAATGATCGCTGATCTCACTGAAACCTGGTTTGAGGTTGATGAGAAAGGCAATCTTACAGAGGTTCCCGCAGCGGAGGACAGAATGGCTGAAGCCCGGGCAATGAGGGAATTTAGATTCATCGGGAATACCCCGGTAGCCAACTCTTCTTTAGGCGGGGTAGTAGTAGACGCAAACGGCAAATATACGGATCCGGTAAGCGGGGAAGCCGTAACGATTACTATTGATATGGTTAGGTCCGGCTTGGTTGTCGGCGGCGTCTATATCAAAGGCTCGGTAGTGCAGTATTCCAAAGTTGGGGCTGGCAGTTCGATCGTCAATAGCGTAGTCAATGATACCATAGCTAATTATCTTGATATTGTCACTACCTATATCGACAGCACATTTATCGCCGGCCTGTTTGCTAACAAGTCTTATCTATATAATGTGGTTGAGCCTAAAGAATTGCGTATCAGATATACTTCAGTAGCGGATATCTTTAGGCCGGAAATCAATGATTCGTTATATCCGCAAGGTCAGACTCGGGTTTGGGCGGGTTTTGACATTGACGGCAAGACCGCCGGACCGGTAATCCTCTCCAATAATAGTTATAGTTTTAATACCTTACGCGGGATGAAAAACTTCCGGCAGACCAATACCGACATAAGAAACAGTATTATAGAACAATCTTTTGATAGCCCCTCCCGTCCCCTCCCGAATACCCCGTTGCCCTCCCGGGAAGAGGTAAATAAGGAGGTATTAAGGCATAACTTAAGCGGTTTTGACACCATTACCTTTGAATCAGAGGAAGTAACCAAGGCTTTAGAGTATCTTAACTCCATCAATGAAACCTCCATGGCCCAGTACTTAGAATACCTTGCCAAGGCAGGCTTAATCAGAGCCGGCCCCTTATCCGGCTTCTTAGCTACTGCTTATACCCAAAACAACACCGAATACCTCCTCTTATCCAACCTCTACTCTGAATACAACACTACCCTCCAGAGGTCCGCCTCCTTAGTCCATGAGATCGGGGCTACCTTAAGGTTCAACCGCACACACCGCAAGAACCAGGAGAGGGGAGCCAAGTTCCTGGAATGCATAGACATTTTTAATGAAGAGGGAGAATTCTTAGGGTTGAAACAGAAAACTGCCGCGCAGCGTGATGGTAATTGGCATAAGATCGTGCAGATTATCGCGATTACTCCGAAGGGAAATATTGTTACGCAAAAGAGGGGCAGAGGTGTTTCTTCTACGGGGATGTTTGATGTAACGGTCGGCGGGCACTTGGAGCCGGGGGAGAAATATTTACGGGCCGCAACGAGAGAGATCAAGGAAGAAACCGGTCTGGATATTTCTTCAGAAAGGTTAAGCCTGGTCGGTTCGGAAGGCGGATACCGGATGGTCGGAAGCCAGCATGTTGAAAAAGAGGGGATAGAGGAAGGGGTTTATTATTATGAAACTTCTTCCGGAAGGGAGATCCGCAGGTTCTGTTCGTTGTACGTAGTGTTTATCATGGATGAAGAGCTGGCCCTGGCTAATAAATATATTGAAGCGAACAAAAACAGCCAAAGCGCACGCTTAGTTGAACAGGAAGCGGATTATTTAAGAGAGGTTTCGTTATCAGAATGTATCCGTGAATGCCGGGATAACCCCGGGGAGAATACCAGTGGTTTGAGATATTACATGGGGATTAGTGAGGTTACTAGGACACTGGCGGAAGGCTCCGGGGCGATTTCGGAAGAAAACGGCGTTTACACCTTAAGAGACCTGAGCGCAGGGTCAAGCATTAACGTGGAGCCGGATAACGGTAATACCGTAAGCTCCATGGATATTAATATAGCAGGTAAGGAATATCCGATTTTCTTTAAGGGCGGCATGTCGGTAATGTGGCCTTTTGCCAACAGGATCGAGCTTAAAGACGGGCTGGAGGGGTTGTGGGATTCTCCTCTGGTGAGCCGCGACAATGAATCTTTGCGGACGGTAAGGCACGGCATGGTCAGGAAGCAGCAGTGGAAGGTTCGGGATTACAGTGTCGATGCTTCAGGAGTCTACATCAGCAGTTATCTGGATACCGATGATTATCCGGATATCGCAAAGTATTTCGCCGCTTCCAGGATAACGGTTACTTATCACCTGAAAGGCGGAAGGCTTACTATTTCAGTAGAAGTAATCAATAAAGACCGGCGGGATTTGGAGATGAGCCTTGGATTCCATCCTTGGTTTAGGGTTGTTAAACAGGCGGATGCGGCGGTATGGCTGCCGGCGAATAAACGCTGGGTAACCGATAATAACCTTTTACCTACCGGTGAGCTTCTGGAGGTCGGCAGAGAATATAATTTCCGTAAAGGCAGGCAGATCGGGACTAATTCTTACGATGATGTCTTTACGGATTTGGAGAAGGATGAGGATGGTAATATTTCCGCCAAGCTTCTTGATCCCCTTTCCGGGGTTGCTGTTAAGATAACGGCCTCGGCAGGTTTTGACCACTTTGTATTATATGCCCCGGAAGGCAAGGATGTTGTTTGCGTCGAACCGCAGACTTCTTCTACGAATACCTTTGTTTTGAGCAGCAAGGGCATAGAAGAAGCGACCCCGGTTATCCTAAGGCCGAATCAGACTTATGCCGGGATTGTAATTATCGAAGCCGGGAAGTCAAGCGACCAGTTTGAGTATAAGCCGGAAGAGGAACGCGCCCCCCCGGTTCCCGGCCCGTTAACTTTACAGGAACCCGCCGCATCAATAAAAACGGAGAACGCCGGTTTTTCCATCGGGGAAAATGATCCGGCCCATTCCATCAACCATACCGAAAAGCTCCAGGGTTCCATCGTTGCCGAGAAGCTGCGCACTCCTTTAAGCAAGGATGTTACTTTCGAGATGGCTGAGCGTTTCACCAAGGGCGGTTACGGCCAGGACGGCTACGGTGTTTCTTCGGGAGCTGTCGACGGCTCATTTGCCACAAAAGGAGACCAGGGATATTACACTGAAGACAGCCAGGGTACCGAAACCGGCAAAAAGGTATTTTTAGGTACCGAAGGCGATATGGAAAGATTCTTCGCAAGGCGCCTCGAAAGGCTCGGCAAGCAGATTAAACTTATTATCAAGCTCGGTATCGGCGGCCAGCACACGCCCTTCGAGGGTATCGTGGTTGTCATCACCCTCATCGACCCTGAAACCGGTGCTATCCTGGGCGAGTATGAATTGGGCAAGAATTTCGAATCCGCACTCTCCAGGATATTGAAAGCCAGGAATATTTCCTGGGATCAGATCGCCGTTATCCCCAGCTCCAAGTCCGGCTCCACCGATGAGACGATGATGCTTTTCGTGGAGATCTTCAGCATTATCCTGAAACACATCGCCTCCGAACACGGTATAAAGCGCAGCAGGAAGTTCGTCAAGATCATATCGGATACTCTTCATGAAGTAAACTTCATCAACGGCAAAGAGAAAAAAGGAAGCGAACTTTTTAAGGTGGAGGCCGAGCGTTTTGGCACCGACAGCCTGATGGAGCTTTTCGCCCGGAGAGTATCGCCCCTGGGAGTGGAGCGCAAGCAGCTAAGAGAGATACTGGGGATCGTTTTAGGCAATATGTTCTTTGAGACTACCGATAATCCAAAACAGAGCCGCCTGTCGGCCTTCATCCGTAACTCCGGTCTGGACAAAGAGCTTGGCGAAGACGCCCCCGGTTTTGGCGCGATGTTCGAGAACGTCGGCGGCCGCTGGACCGGGGATCTGCACATGATGACCTTCCTGGCCTATTACGGCCTGGATGCCGAGGCCTACTGGCGCATCCGCCGGGAAGGGATTGACCTGGTGCGCCGCGGCAAGCATACCGGCAATACCTTGGGCCACAAGATCCTTGATGAGGAGATCACCGATATCGCCCTGGTCGTGCCCGATGCCTTCTTCTGGTTCGGTAAATCCTGCGAACAGAACTTCAATGAAAGTATCTGGCAGGACGGTTTTGCAAACCTGGTTACCGTCAAACAGAAATACTGGGCAGCCCAGAAGTCCAACTACGAGAATGACCCACATGCTTTGGTGATCAATCTCTCTAATTTAGCGATTGAAGGCGCTTTCAACGTCTTTAAGCTTGATATCCCGGACCTCTCTACCCTTGATAAACAGGGGGTAGCCGATCTTTTTGCCGAACTCTTCACCACCTTCTACGGCATGACCAATACCGTGGGAACCCGCCTTATCGCAAGGGTGATTCTTAAGGCGGGCTATACCGCAGAAGACGTGGATATGAGCGATTTGGATAACCCCGCTACGAAGATTGTTCAGCAGAATCTTTTCCTGCGTCAGCCTTATGTGGAGTTGGGCAAGGGGCTCCTGGAGAAAAGACTCAAGGCCCTCCAGGAGGATCTTCTTAAGAATTCCAGCGCCATCAAGGAGGCTATCGAAGAGATCAAGGCCAAAGCCAGGGAAGGGGTCCTGGAGGCCAGTATCCCGGGATTCGAAACGTTCAAAAATGTCAGAAGCCTGGATGATTTAGTGAATGTGGTGTCTGAAGTTTATTCATTCACCAGGACTTCCCACCGTAAACTGGTAATGTTCGTTTACCTGGCGGGAGGACGCTTCGTCAGCCTGAGGGATTATCTCATAAGCCTGGGTATTCCCTGGGTAATGCAGGGCACCGGAGATCAGCATATCAGTTATCAGCAGGTGCTTGCCCAGCCTGCCAAATACCTGCCTTTTATAATCTCTTTTGTCCCTGAAGAGTTCCTTCCCGGACGCCCGGCAATCGGATTTGCTAAAGGATACCTCCATAACATCAGCCCTAATATGGTGCGTGATTACTTCGCCGAAGCCTCATACCGCGCCTTGACGGAACTCAGGCAGGAACAGGGAGGTATGGGGTTGTTCCTGAGGGTGATGGAAAATAAAGAAAATATAGAAATGCTGAAGAGCGCTTTAGTAAGCGTTACGTCTGGAAAAGAAAAAGTGGGTGCTGTTGTTTGTGCCAAAGTTTCCCAAATAAGGAATCCAGATGTGCCGGAAGCCCCGGCAGAATTGCCTGAGGTTGTGACGGTTCCGGAGCCTTTGACGGATAAGATGCCGGTATTGGAGCCCCAAATGGTCGTTCCAGAACCGGAGCCCGTAGCGTCTGCAAGCGCCCACGTTAGAACCGAAGAAGAAATGCTGGGCGCCGATTTTATGGCTTTTCGCGAGAAAATGACCCGGGAGCATGGCGTCGTTCCCGAGACCGACACGGCTACAGACCCCTGGGTGGTTGATTTCGAGAAATTTGGCGCTGCTTCCGGAGAAGAGGTAATACTGGATATGGATTTGAAAGCCATGGAGGTGGCGATCGCGGAAAGAAATGCCGTTGCGGGTAACTCTGCTTCTTCGGCCGGGAAAGAAAATGTTCCTGCGGCATCCGGCGGACACCGGCTGGGCGTAACGTTTATGGATATCGTTGGAATTATCTCTACCGCAGCCTTAGCCTGGTTTTTCTGGGGCGCGGTTACGGTTGTCCCCGCGGTTTTGATATTGGGGATATTACGGCCTTTTTATGTATTCCAGGTATGGGCACATGAGTTTGGGCATATTATTGCCGGTTGGATTGTCAGCGGAAGCGCCAGGGAGTCCTTCGGCGGCGGCAATATGCGCGCTAACATGACGCTGAAGGAATGGGTTAAGATGCTGGTATTTCCTTTTTCTTTAAAGGAGCTTGACCCGCACGTATTTATTCCTTCCGCCGCAAAGAACCGTTTTGTGCGCCTGGCAGGCCTCTTTACGACGTTGACTCTTGGCGCCGGCGTGGCTGTTACGGCGTTGCATTTATTTGGATTGTTGGCCATGCCTTTCTTGGGCCCGTGGGCCTCGGCAGCTTTGGCGATCGTTTTTGCGCAACGGGAAGATATTTTTGGTTCCGGAAGGACTAACCGCGGGTGGTTTTCCTGCGGTATTAACGGGATTATTGCCCGCGCGGATTCCGGCACGCCGATTGCGCCCAAATTAAAATCTCTCCTCCGCTGGCAGGAAAAGATGCTACAAGCCCTTGAAGACAGGGGCGGGCAGCAAATGGGGCTCTTTACTTCTGTTAAAACCCGCCGGGATAGCGTTAAGGCTGTGGGGGTTAAGACGCTTAAGAACAAACGCGGGATTCGCTGGGCCGATGGGAGCCTGATTTTTTACCCTAATATGATCAAGTCTACCGTGAAGAATCTTATGAAGAAGATTCCTTCCGATGCCGAAACCTTAGAGACTTTGGGGCGTCCGGCAGTTGTTGGAGTGGATGGTCATGTTCGTTTCGCTACCGGCGGGGAGATCGTTCAGGCTGCGGCCCATCCTCATACGAGCGGTGTTGAAAGAAAAATGATAGACGCATTTGACGCTAACGGGTTCCTGCGCCGCACGGGAACATCGGTTGACGTTGAAGTCATACAGCAGTCCAGGGGCGGGCATAACGGTGACAATGACGCCATGACACGCGAAGGACCTCTTTTGGCTAAACCATTTGGGATTGCGATGGATTTGGGGGCGATGAGGCGGTTCTTCCCGGCCGTAGTCCATATGTATTACGGCGGTTCCGTAACAAGGAAATACCTCAAAAAAACAATAGGCGCTCTTTTGCCTTCGGGACACCCGGCGGTCAATTATAATGCGGTGTTGAAAGAATTAAAGAAAAGAAAATATGTCGAGAGCAGGCATGTTTCGCGCCGGTTTACCGGTGTAGATGAAGCTTTCCGGGAGAGGTTCGGTAACTACAAGGATAATTTCTTTGCTCTTTTGGAATCTGCGCTTTACGGACTTCCGGTAGGGGATTCGCCGGTTATCCCGCTCCAGATCCATTTTTACCTGACCCAGGGTAATTGGGATGCAGCTATCCGTTACGCGCATGTGATGATTAATCACAGGAGCGATAAGGAGGCCTTGGAGGATATATTGTTTGAAGATGAAGAGGCCTTCCTTGGCGATTTCTTCCGCAGCATCTTTGACCAGGATATCAGGTTCCTGAAACGTAACGGGTTCAAGCCTGCGGACAGGGTAAAGTCGCTAGCCGACCTTTGGGTTTCGGATGTTGAGGCAAACAGAAATCCTGCTGCGGGGATGCAGTATAAAATTCTTCAGTTATTCTTGTCGGATCTTGAGTTAGGGATGAAAGTTGAAGCCCGCAGGGATACGCCTGCCGGCAGGATTTTTAGAGCATGGGAAGAGCGTTGGGGCGATGATGCAGATGTCTGGCGCCGGCGTTTCGTGGCGGTTGCCGCAGAACAGTTCTTTACCTCGGACAGGCCGCATGCCGTGCGTGAATTCGCGGCGCGTTCGGAAGGAACTTATGGGATTTATATCCGGACTTCAGTTTGGGATGACGGCGTTACCGTTTATTCCAATCAACAGGATGTGGCTGTCGGCATTAACGAAAAGACAGAGACGATCGCCTGGGCGTCGGACCCCCGCGTACTGAAAACCGTTGGTCCGGATGGGCAGCGCCTGGAACGGGTAATCCATTTAAATGACGGCGAGGTTATGGATCTTGGTTTTAAGCTGGGAGGCGGAGTCAAAATTGAAGCTTGGGGGCCGGCTGCTGCATCCGAGAAGGGCTGGCGAGCGGTGCCTTCTTCTGAGATGAAGCGTCGTTTTTATCCTACGGCGGACACTATTGACGGGCGGGCTAATCCTTATTACGCG
>JBAZKK010000031.1:0-12903 GCA_041650795.1 Candidatus Omnitrophota bacterium
TGCAAACCCAATTCCTCTATCAGCATCATTATTTTGTCCACGGTCTCCTTCTTCTCAACGCCCATAAGGTATTCATAATTGTAGCGGAAATACCTCCTGATAATCTCGTCCTTCGCCGCCTGCTGTGTGAGGGCGTCGTCAATAATCGCGAATCCGGCGCGATTAACACCCATATCGGTAGGCGAACGGTACGGCAATTCATCCCCCATGATCTTTTCCAGGATTATCTTAAGCAGCGGGAAGGCCTCGACATCGCGGTTATAATTTACGGCTGTCTGGTTATAAACACTCAGGTGGAACGGGTCGATAAGGTTGACGTCGGCGATGTCGGCGGTAGCAGCCTCGTAGGCGATATTAACCGGGTGCTTCAGAGGGAGATTCCAGATAGGGAAGGTCTCAAATTTGGCGTAACTGGACCTTACCCCTTTCTGGTAGTCGTGGTAAAGCTGCGACAGGCAGGTTGCCAGCTTTCCGCTTCCCGGACCCGGACCCGTCACTATCACAATGGGGTTTCTGGTCTGGATGTGCGGGTTGCTGCCGTAGCCTTTTTCGCTGACGATAAGGTCGAGATCAGTAGGGTAACCGGGGGTAGCGGAGTGCAGGTAAACCTTGATGTTGCGGTTCTCCAGCTTATTCTTGAAATTTACCGCCTGCGGCTGGTTATCAAAACGGGTGATGACTACCGATAAAATATCGAGCCCGTGCTCGCGGATATCATCGATGAGCTTCAAGGCGTCCGCGGCATAGGTAATGCCGAAATCCCCCCTGATCCTGCCTTTCTCAATATCGCCGGCAAAGATACAAAGCACGATATCTATCTTGTCCTTTAACTGTTTCAGAAGCTTGATTTTGATGTTAGGGTCATATCCGGGCAGAACCCTGCTGGCGTGGTAATCCCAGAGGATCTTACCGCCGAACTCCAGGTAAAGCTTACCCTTAAGCCTGTTAATCCTCTCCAGGATAGCGCTGCTCTGTTCATCAAGGTACCTCTCATTATCAAAGCCGGGTTTTTTAATCACTTGATGCCCCTTTAATAGAAAACCTTGCGCCTGGTCATTGCCATCTGCATAAAACGGGCTATCTCGATTTTATCCTTATCTTCCATATCAATAAAAGAAATCCCCAGGCGGTAACTGACCTGTTCCCATTTCACGCTGGAACGCACCTCTCCCTTAATCTCCATAGGGCCGTACAGGCTGACTTCGCCGCCCTTATTCATGCTGGCAAGCGTAAATTTCAAGAGAAGCGTGGTCCCGGACGGGATATTGTAACGGCTGATAAGCGCGATACCGCCGGAGCTAAGGTTAAGCATGGCGGCCTCGACGTCCTGGTTGCCGACGAGTATCCGCGCGCTGAGCGGCAGGTCCACGCGGTAAAAAACCGTAATATCTACGTCGAGCCGCTGGAACCTCCTTCTGTCGCTGCCGGAATAACTGCGGTATGCCATAAAGGCGCTTTTAATGCTTTTGGTTTTTGAGTTCGCGCGTCAGGATAATCGCTTCGGCAATCTCGCGCATGGACTTGCGCATATCCATACTCTGTTTCTGCATCAGCCGATACGCCTCGGAGGGCAACACCCCTGCCTCCTGGGAAAGGATATCCTTTGCCCGCTCAATGAGCTTACGGGTAGTAAGGGCTTCCTCAGCGCTGCGCGCCCTGAGGTCAAGCTCCGCGTTCTCAATCGCTACTGCTGCCTGGTTCGCCATGGCAGTAAGGATGTTCAATTCATAATCGCTGAATTTATGCTTCTTGGATGTATAGCAATTCAAAACCCCGATCACCCGGCCCTTTACCGCTAAAGGGACGCTTGCCAGCGAACAGAGCGACTCTCTCCTGGCGATATCGCGGTTTAGGTAACGGCTGTCCTCTTTGACATCCAGGATGCAGGTGGGCTTATTCTCCTTTGCCACGATGCCCGCAATGCCTTCGCCGAGCCTGAGATTAGGCTTCTTATTGTAAGACTCGGAGATGGATTGGGTAGCCCGCACCACCAGCTCTTTCCTGTCGGGGTCAAGGAGCATCAGGGAACAGATCTTTGAATTCATTACCTCGGCGGTAACGTTGACAATAAGTCTCAAGAGTTCTTCGAGGTAGAGCCCCGAGGTAATCAGGCTTGCAATCTTGGAGAGCGCCTCGATCTGTTTAAGATAAATCTCGTAGCCGGATTTTTTCTTGGCAGGCATATAGAACTTCCTCCTCGAGGATTAAAGTATAGGCAGGTATTTCTGCACTTCGTATTGGGTTACCTGCGCCTTATATTCGTCCCACTCCAGTTTTTTGTTGCGGATAAAATGCTGAAACAGCTTATCGCCTAAACATTCTCTTACCAGCTTGCTGGACTCGGTAAGCTTGGCTGCCTCCAGCAAATCGTCCGGCAGGGAATGGATGCCGGCGCGCAACCTATCTTCCTCGCTCATGCTATAGATGTTATCGTTGGCGGGTTCGCCTAAGCGGTATTTACCTTTGATGCCTGCCAGGCCCGCTGCCAGCATTACTGAAAACGCCAGATAAGGATTACAGGCCGGATCAGGGGAACGGTATTCAATGCGGGTGGCCTTCTCCTTGCCCGGTTTGTACATAGGAACCCTGATGAGCGATGAACGGTTCATCTGCGCCCAGCAGATATAGACCGGCGCTTCGTATCCGGGCACCAGCCGCTTGTAAGAATTTACCCACTGGTTTGTCACCGAGGTAATCTCCGGCGCATGCCTCAATAATCCCGCGGTATAGGCCCTGCCGGTCTCGGAGAGCTGATATTTGCCCTTGGCATCGAAGAAGGCGTTCTTCTGGCCCTTGAACAACGACTGGTGGGTATGCATCCCCGAACCGTTAATGCCGAAAATCGGCTTTGGCATAAAGGTGGCGTATACCCCGTGCTGGCGGGCAATCTCCTTAACCACCAGCCTATAGGTCATCACGTTATCCGCCATGGTCAGGGCATCGGAGTAACGCAGGTCTATCTCATGCTGGCTCGCCGCAACCTCATGATGGCTGTATTCTACTTTAATTCCCAAAGACTGCATTGTAAGTATTGTATCGCGCCTTAAATCCTGGGCTACATCCAGAGGCACCAGGTCAAAATATCCCCCCTGGTCCAACGGCTGGGGGGTCTGCGAGCTATTGAAATAAAAATACTCCAATTCCGGCCCTACATTATAGGTAAACCCCTGCTCCTTGGCGCGGGCAAGATTGCGCTTGAGCACATAACGCGGGTCTCCCTCAAAGGGCTTGCCGCTGGGTTCATAAATGTCGCAGAACATCCGCGCTACCTTGCACCCCTCGGCAGAACGCCAGGGTATGATTGCGAATGTGTCCGGGTCTGGCCGCGCTATCATATCCGACTCCTCGATGCGCGCGAAGCCCTCGATGGAAGAGCCGTCAAATCCCATCCCTTCATCCAGCGCGCCTTCCAGCTCATCGGGGGTAATGGCAAACCCCTTTAAGAATCCCAGGACATCGGTAAACCACAGGCGGATAAACTTTATCTTTTCCTCCTTAACAATCTTGAGGATTTCAGTCTTTGTCTTTCCAGGCATCTTTCCCCTCCTTAATTATTGTGCGCTACCTTTAAACAGGGCGGCGTTTCTCTAAAAACACCCCTATTCTATTTAAAGCCTCTTTAAGGCTATTGGTGCTTGAGGCATAGGAAATCCTGACATAACCTTCTGCCATCGGCGTGAAAGCAGTCCCCGGCACGACCGCCACCTTCTGGTCCTTAAGCAGCTTCTGGCAGAAATCAATGGAACTCATGCCGCTGGATCTTATGCTCGGGAAAGCATAGAATGCCCCTTGCGGCATATGGCACTCCAGTCCCATGCGGTTGAGCTCGGCTATCACAAACCCCCTGCGGCGGCGGTACTCCCGCTTCATCTCCTCTACGGACCTCCTGCCGCTTTCAAGCGCCTCGCAAGCAGCCATCTGGGAGGTGATGGATACGCACATGATAGTATACTGGTGTATCTTGTTCATCGCCGAGATTATATCTCTCGGGCCGGCAGCAAAACCCACCCTCCATCCTGTCATAGCGTAGCTCTTGGAGAAACCGTCGAGATAAACGGTATTGTCCTTTGCGCCCTTTAAGGTAGCGAAGGGGGTATGCTCAAAATCATAGGTAAGCTCCCCGTAAATCTCGTCTGTTATGCAGAGGATTCTGTATTTTAATAGAATGCGGTTAATCTCACCGAGCTCCCTGGCGGTGTAAGATACTCCGGTAGGATTGGAAGGATAATTCAATATCAGGGCTTTGGGTTTTTTGGCCGCGTATTTCTCAAGCAGCTCCGGGGTAAGCTTAAAATCGTAAGGGGTAGTATCAATATATACCGGCTCGCCTCCAACCAGCTCCGTAAGCGGGCCGTAAGAAACATAGCTAGGGACAGGAATCAGGATTTTATCTTTAGGGTTAACGAGGGTCCTTAAGGCAAGGTCCATGCCTTCGCTTGCGCCAACCGTAATAAGGATTTCTTCTTCCGGCGAATACTCCAGCCCCCAGCGATTCTTAAGATAGCGCGCAATGCCGAGCCTTAATTTATAGAGCCCCTTATTGGACGTATATGAGGTAAACCCCTCTTCCAGGGAGTATATCCCCGCTTCGCGGATCTGCCAGGGCGTTACAAAATCAGGCTCTCCCACCCCTAAAGAGATGACGTCTTTCATCCCGAGCACCAGGTCAAAAAATTCCCGGATACCCGAAGGCTGCAATTTTTTAACCTTCCTTGTTACCGACATACCCCTAACCCCTAACTACTGACTGCTAGCTACTATCGCTAATATGATATCGCTATCCTCTTATTCTCTTCCTTATGCTTCAGAACAACCCCGTCCTCCTTGTATTTCTTAAGAAGGAAATGGGTAGTGGTGCCCTTGACGTTCTCAAGCGGCGCAAGCTTCTCGGCCACAAACCTCGAGACCGCCTGAAGGTCGCGTCCTTCCACAATCAAAAGCAGGTCATAGGTCCCCGAGATTAAATAGCAGCTGGAAACCTCAGGGAATAAATATATCCTCTCCGCAACACGGTCAAAACCCACATCTTTCTGAGGGGTAATATTGACCTCGATAAGCGCGCGCACCTGAGATACCGCATCCCTAATCAACTCTTTGTTTATGACAGCTTTGTACTTAAGGATTACCCCTTCCTTCTGATACCTGGCTACTGCCGCCTTAACCGCAGCCGTTTTCTTCTTGAGCATCCTGGCGATATCCTCAAAGCTGGTGCGGCCGTCTTTTTCCAATATCTCTAATATCTCATCCATTCCGACCTCCGTCTTAGACGGGGCATACCAAGGGTTTCTCCCTTTTATGCCCTGACCTTTCAATCATTGCCGTGACCTTTACAACCTTATCTTTCGCAAGGCGCTGTTTCCTCTTGCCCAGATAAGCTGCCAATATCTCATCCAGCTCGGCGTAGGTTATGCCCATCTCAGCCTCATCGGTCTGTCTGGGCCACAACCCGGCTGTCGGAGCTTTCTTTATTATCTTATCCGGTATGCACAGGGCCCTCGCTAAATCATAAACCTCTCTTTTTAAGAGCCCGCCCAGCGGAAGGACATCTGCTGCCCCGTCACCGTATTTGGTAAAATAACCCACAGAGAGCTCGGATTTGTTGCTGGTCCCGCAGACTAAATAATTAAGCTTATTGGCAAAATAATAAAGAACCAGCATCCTGAGGCGCGGCTTAAGATTCAAGCTGGAGGTCTTGCCCCCCTGAGGTAATATCTTAAGAAGGCTATCGTATATCTTTGATAAATCAATGACCATGACCCTGATGCCTAATTTTTTGGCAAAGGCAATGGCATCCAGAGCATCTTGTTTATGGCTATGGATTGGAAGGATTAAAGCCAAAAGGCGGTTTTTCCCTACCGCCCTCTTTACTAACGCGGCTGCCACGCAAGAATCTATCCCGCCGGACAGCCCTAAAACTACCCCCTTGGCCCCAGAAAGCGCAACTTGCTTGCTAAGCCACCTGATTATTTTCTTTTCCACCTTATAAGGATTAATTACGACCGCATAATCAACGGAAAGATTATATAATACGGCGGGAGCAAGGTCAAGGATAGTTTAAGGATTCTTGCGCAAGTCTTCAGTGCGATGCCTTACCACCTTGGCGTCAACCATATAGATAACGTCCTCGGCAATATTGGTAGTATGGTCGCAGATACGCTCCAGGTAGCGCGCAATCAGCAAAAGCGGCACGGCGCGGGCAGCGGAAGAAGGATCCCGGGACATATAATCGTTTATCAGCTCATCCTGAATAAGATTGCGCAGCTTATCGGCCTGGGGATCGGAAAGAACCACTTTTCTTGCAAGTTCCGCGTCCCTGCGCACAAAGGCCTCAATCGCATCGCGCACCATCTCCTGGGCGATCAGCGATAATTTCGGTATGTCTACAAGGGGCTTAAGCAACGGCTTATCCGCCAGTTCCAGGACCCTCTGCGAAATATCCACTGCGAGATCCGCAATGCGCTCCAGGTCGGAGTTCACCTTCATGGCGGTAGCGATAAAACGCAGATCCCCTGCCATCGGCTGGTAACGGGCGATGAGATCGATGCATTTCTCGTCAATCATAAGTTCCAGCTTGTCTATACCGACATCAGCGTTAATAACATCCTCTGCCAATCCTCGGTCGCGTTCCTTTAAGGCCTCTATTGCCTTTGAGATCTCTTCCTGCGTCAATACCCCCATCTTCAATATCTCCTGGTGCAACTCTTTAAGCTCATCATCCAAATGTCTCTCCATTTTACCTCCTTAACCGTAACGTCCGGTAATATAATCCTCGGTCTTTTTATCCTTCGGCGCGGTAAATATTTCCTGGGTATTGCCGAACTCAATAAGTTCACCCAGCAGCATAAAACCCGTATCATCGGAAACCCTGGCTGCCTGTTGCATATTATGCGTCACGATTATGATGGTATAATCGTTCTTGAGTTCGCGCATCAACTCCTCAATGCGCATCGTAGCCTGGGGGTCCAAGGTGGAGCAAGGTTCATCCATAAGAAGGACCTCGGGTTTTACCGCTAAGAGCCTAGCGATACAAAGGCGCTGTTTCTGCTCCAGGGACAACCTCAAGGCAGGATTGTGGAGTCTATCTTTAAGTTCTTCCCATAAAAGCACGGACTTAAGGCTGCGTTCTACAATTGCGTCCAGTTTCTTGCGTCCGTTGCGTTCATCATGGATACGGTTTCCGAAAACAATGTTTTCGTAAACCGACAGCGGGAAGGGGTTGGGCCGCTGAAAAACCATTCCTACTTTCCTGCGAAGACTGATGAGGTCGGCTTCGGCTGAAACGACATTTACGCCGTCAACCAAAACCTCTCCGCTCGTGCGCACGCCTTCGATCATATCATTCATACGGTTAAAAACCCTAAGTAACGTAGACTTTCCGCACCCCGAAGGACCGATAATAGCGGTGATCTTCCTATCGCTAAAATCAGCGCTTACGCCTTTTAAGGCCTGGAAGTCACCGTACCATAAATTAAGATTATTGACCTTGATCTTTGGTATCAACCGAATTTTCCCCTGATATATTCATCCGTGCGCCGGTCGGATGGAGAGGTAAAAATCTTGGCGGTCTCATCAACCTCCACCAACTCCCCGCTCAAGAAGAACGCCGTCCTCTCCCCCACCCGGGCAGCCTGTTTAACGTTGTTGGTCACCAGGACAATCGTATAGCGTTCTTTAAGTTTCAACATCGCCTCCTCCACCTTGGCGGTAGAGATCGGGTCGAGTCCGGAACAAGGCTCGTCGAAAAGAATGACTTCCGGCCCTACCGCTAAGGTCCTAGCGATACAAAGACGCTGCTGTTGACCCCCCGAGAGTTTGTAGGCCGATTCTTTAAGTCGATCCTTAACCTCATCCCAAATATAAGCATGCCTTAATGCTTCTTCCACTATTTCGTGCAACTTTTCTCTTTCCCCGATACCATGCATCCGCGCGCCATAAGCTACGTTGTCGAATATCGACAAGGGCAACGGCAGAGGAAGCGCAAACACCATCCCCACCTTTTTACGTAACGTCTCCGTGCCGATCCCGTTGATATCCCTAAGATCCATCATTACCTTACCGCTCATCTTGAAATGCGGATGAAGGTCATTCAAACGGTTAAGCATCCTTAAAAAGGTAGTTTTTCCGCTATTAGAAGGCCCAATGACGCTAAGAATCTCATTATTCCTGATAAAAAGATTAATTCCTCTTAAGGCCTCGATCGCGCCAAACCTGACATAAAGTTCCTCGATTTTGAATTTAGCATCACCGGAGAGATTTACCATTTTTTCCTCTTACGGAATTGATAACGCACGATGATAGCGACCAGATTCATGAAAAGCACCAGCGTCAACAATACCAGCGCCGTGCCGTACCTGATCTTCTCGTCCACATTAGGCACCTGGGTAGAGATAACGTAAAGATGGTAAGGTAATGCCATCACCTGGTCAAAGATAGAATGAGGCAGCTGCGGAAGATAGAATGCTGCCACGGTAAAAAGTATGGGTGCGGTTTCTCCGGCGGCGCGGCCGAGCCCAAGGATCGTTCCTGTTAAAATCCCGGAAACGGCATTCGGCAAAACGATGTGCCGGATCGTCTGCCATTTGCTGGCCCCCAACGAAAGGCTGACCTCGCGGAAAGAATACGGGACGCTCTCCAATGCCTCACGGGAAGCGGTAACGATAAGCGGCAATATCATGACACCGAGTGTCAATGACCCGGAAAGGATGGAAGCCCCAAACCTGAAAAAAACCACGAATAGCGCCAGGCCGAAAAGCCCGTAGACTACCGAAGGCACTCCCGCCAGGTTTACAATCGCAAGTTTGATGACGCGGGTAAGCAGGTTATCACGGGAATATTCGCTTAGATAGATCGCAGCCATCACGCCGATCGGGAGTGCGAAAACAATTGCCCCCAAAACAAGGTATATGGTCCCGATGATCGCCGGGAATATCCCTCCTGCGCGCATACCCTGGCGCGGCATATCCGTCAAGAATTGCCAGTTGATCGCGCCGATACCCTTCTGGCAGATAATTACAATCACCATCCCAACCGGCACCACAATTAAAAGCGTAGCCAGGAATAATAACGAAAAGGCTAATCTCTGCGACCTCTGGGGATTACGCATCATTGCCTCTTATGCAGAAAAAGATCTGCGCTGACATTAATCACAAAGCTGATGATAAAAAGAACAATACCAATAGTAAAAAGGGCAAAATAATGCTCGCTGCCTACCACCGCTTCGCCCATTTCAGCGGCGATGGTCGCAGTAAGCGTACGTATCGGTTCCAGGAAGCTTCGGGGCATCACCGCGGCGTTGCCGGTAATCATCATTACCGCCATCGTCTCTCCGATTACCCTACCGACACCGAGCATCACCGCCGCAAGTATCCCGGAAGAAGCCGCCGGCAGCATTACGCGGTAGATAGTCTGCCAGTGCGTCGCCCCAAGGGCAAACGCCCCTTCTTTATAACTTTTGGGCACGGAATAAAGTGCATCCTCTGCAATGGAAACAATGGTCGGCATAGCCATAAAGGCAAGGATGATAGAACCCGAAAGTGCGGTCAGCCCTGTCGGCAGCCCGAAAACGCTCTTGACCCACGGAACGAGGGTTATCATGCCGATAAACCCTAAGACTACGCTCGGTATGGCTGCCAGAAGCTCCACCCCCGCCTTAAGAACCTCTTTGAGCCGGGCAGGTGCCACCTCGGCGATGTAGATAGCGCAGGCCACGCCGATAGGGATAGAGATAACGGCTGCCCCCAGGGTAACTAAAAGAGAGCCCAAGATCAAAGGGAGTATGCCTAGCCTTGCAGGTTCCGAGATCGGATACCAGCTTTTGCCAAAAAGGAAATCCAGCGGCGTAACGCTTTTGAATACCGCCAGGCCCTCCTTAAGAAGGAATAGGAAAATCAATGCTACGAAGAGAACAGAAGCCAGCCCCGAAAGCAAAATAAATTTTTCGATAATGAACTCTTTTATCCTACGCATTAGCTTTATTGCAAGCCCTCTATTTGACAGGGACAAAATCCGTTTCTAATACTACCTCCTGCCCCCGCGGAGAGAGGGCATAATCCACGAACTTCTTCACCAGCCCCTGGGGGGAACCGTTGGTGCATAAAAACAGGGGTCGCGAGATTGGGTATTTACCGCTAACGACATTTTCGATCGTAGGCGCGATGTAGGGGGATTTTTCGTCCCTGGCCACTGCAATCGCTTTCTGCTTATCGGAGATATACCCCATACCGTAATAACCGATGGCGCTGGGATTACCCGCTACTTCATCGGCGATCGCCTGGGAAGAGGGAAGCAATAGCGCTGCCTGGGAAAACTCTTCTCTGGAGACGGAGTCATTACCTCTTAAGACATGCTCCTTGAAGTAAACATGCGTGCCGGAATTGATCTCCCGCGAGAGAATCACGATCTTGGCATCTTCTCCGCCGAAATCCTTCCAATTAGTAACCCTACCGGAGAAGATATCCGCCAACTCCTTTATGGTAAGCTTGGAGACGGGATTTTTGGGATTTACCACTACCGCCAAACCGTCCAGGGCTACCTTGATCTCGTAAGGGTCAACCCCTCTTTTCTTGGCCAGGGATGCCTCTTTGTCCTTGATATCCCTGGAGCTCATCGCAATATCACAGCTTGAACTGATAAGGCTGGAAATGCCCGTGCCGGAGCCCCCTCCGGTAACCGCCACCAGGTCCGAAGGGTGCTGCTTCATATATTCCTCTGCCCAGGACTGCACAAGATTAACCATTGTATCCGAACCCTTGATTTGAATGGAATTGTAGGCAGGCTCCGCGACTGCCGAACCCAAAAATACCAATGCGGCCACAAAACCCAGTATCTTCTCAGACATAATCCCTCCTCTTTAAAAAACCAAAACAATAAGAGTATTATATCCGAATTTTTACTGAAAGCTACTGAAAATTATGGTAAAGGGGGAACCCTAGGGTGGGTTAGAAAGATTTTAAACGCGGGGCTTAAGATGACGCGAGGAATATCCCGGCTGGGCAAAAACCTCAACAGGCGCAGACCAGGGATGCAAAACAAATCGGTACTTGCGGCGGACAAAAAATACTATTCTTAATGAAACCCTATAAACTCTCCTGCCGGTGTTTTACTACCCTGGCGTCAACCATATAGATGACATCCTCGGCAATGTTGGTGGCGTGGTCGCAGATACGCTCCAGGTGCCGGGCGATCAAAAGTAGGGGTATTGCACGCGAAACCGTAGTAATGTCTTTTTTGAGATAATCGTCTATGAGCTCCTCCTGCACGAGATTGCGCAGGCGGTCGGCGTCTTTATCCAAAAGGATCACCTTACCTGAAAGCCTGGCATCCCGGTTGACAAAAGCATCAACGGCATCCTTGGTCATCTTCTGCGAGAGACTGGTGAGTTTGGGAATGTCTATCAGAGGTTTTAGCATGGGCTTACCTACTAACTCCGATACCCTCTCCGCTATGTCAACCGCAAGATCCGCCATCCTCTCCAGGTCCGTGGAAATCTTCATCGACATTGCGATAAACCTCAAATCCGAGGCCATTGGCTGCCTTAACGCCAACAGATCCAGGCATTGCTCGTCTATCTTTAATTCCCACTCGTCGATAAGTTTATCGTCCTTGATTACCTTATTGGCCTTATCGCTGCTGAGCTCTTCCAGAGACTCCAGAGAGCCTAAAATAGCCCCTTCCACCATTGTCCCCATTTCCAGAAGGTCTTTCTTAAGGTCCGCTAATTCCTCGTCAAAATGCCTCTCCATTAAATGCCCCTTTCCCCTGCACTGGTACCCGCCAGAAAATCTTCTATCTTTGTTTTTATCTCATCCTTTACGCGCCTAAAAAACCGCCATCTCTTTGCCTCTGAGATCCTCAATGTCCCGGTAAAGACGCTCCCTTGCCTAGCGACCGGACAACTATCATTACAATATATCTACCCGAACCTTCCGGTGATATAGGCTTCGGTCCTCTTATCCTTTGGGGCGGTAAAAATGTTCTGCGTCTTATCGAATTCAATCAATTCTCCCAACAAGAAAAAAGCCGTATAATCCGATACGCGCGCGGCCTGCTGCATGTTATGCGTTACAATCACGATAGTATAGTTTTTTTTCAGCTCCAGGATCAGCTCCTCGATCTTGGCGGTAGAAATGGGGTCCAGGCTGGCGCAGGGTTCATCGAACAGGATAATCTCAGGCATAACCGCCAGGCAACGGGCAATACAGAGCCTCTGCTGCTGGCCTCCCGATAGTTTCAAAGCGCTGCTGTGAAGCCTGTCTTTAATCTCGCCCCACAGCGCCGCCCCCTTTAATGACGCCTCCACCCTCTCGGCGATAAACTGTTTGTCCTTTATCCCGTTAACCTGGAGTCCGTAACTGACATTCTCGAAAATGCTTTTGGCAAAAGGGTTGGGCTTCTGAAACACCATGCCAACGCGTTTCCTGATGCTAACCGCGTCTATCCCGTTGCCGAAGATATCGCTGCCATCAAGACAAATGCTCCCCCTGACACTGGTATTAGCCACCAATTCGTTCATACGGTTCAATAACCTGATAAAGGTAGATTTCCCGCAACCCGAAGGTCCGATGATGGCGGTAACCTGCTTCTCAAAAATATCAAGGTTTATATCTTTGAGGGCACGTGACTGTGAATAGTAAAAATTCAAATTTTTGACGCTGATTTTTATTTTGTCGTCCATCTCAAGCCTGTCTTTGTCTCTGGCGCATTACTATCGCCAGTCCGGATATCAACAATACCATAAATAAAAGGATCAAACTGCAGCCGTAGGCAATGGCCTTTTGTTTATCCGGGTGTGTGCCCTCCGTCATTAAGGCGTAGATGTGGTAAGGTAATGCCATTACCTCCGAAAAAAGAGACTTCGGGTAACCTCTGGTATAGAATGCCGCAGCTGTAAAAAGAATGGGGGCT
>JBAZKK010000032.1:0-12121 GCA_041650795.1 Candidatus Omnitrophota bacterium
AAATACACCGTAACGTGCGGGGAATATACCAGCAAGAACGGCATCAAATATTGGGGTTTTGAGGAAGGCTACACCTTTAAGACCCACTACAGCGTAAGCGGAAGCGGAAGCTCAAGCAGCAGCTATAAGGATAAGTACGGAAATATCATAACCGTTAACACCTCCTACCACTGGACAGTCAAGGTAACGGTCACCTACACGGTAGAGGAGGGCGAGATAGAGCAAAAGGGCACCAAGACCTCCACCCACGTAAGCTCCTCCACCTCAATCAGCGTGAAGTACCGCGTAGCTGTAACAATAAAAACTCCTTACGGAAAGGCTACCATAACATACTATGTAACCGCCGCTTACAAACCTAATAATATCCAGACGATAGCCAATACCAAAACAGGCGCAGTCAGCAGCGGGATAGCCGGCATCTCCCCTAAGGGGAGCTTCACTTTAGACACCACCGATAAACAAGGCAATGCCCTTAAGATTGAGTTCGTATACCAAAACAGCTTTAAAGAAGGGACTTCCGGATTGAACTCAGGTGATGTGGAATCCAGCCATATCTCCATGCTATACAACGGCGTTGAGGTTGGCAGCCTTGATGTGACTTATGATGCTGAGGGCAAGGCACAGAGCGCCATAGGCCAAGACGGCGCTAACTATGAAATTGACGGCGATGTTATAAAGTTTACTCCAAACAACAGCGCCAATCCGAATCTTCCTGATACGTATATACCGATCTCACAGATCTCGCAATACAATATATTTGCCATTGCAGAGGAAATTACATCGCAGACGCCGGAGATTCCTACTGTAGATACCGTTAACCCGGCGCCTAATGTGCCTTAAGCTTTATTGGTCTTGAAGGTATTTTGACTTGACATTTCAAACGGCAATGGTATAATTCCATTTAATCAAACACCTTAAGGGAGCAGGGGCTGGCAGAGATTTTAAAGGGGGTAAGCCTTTCTTTTTACAAGAGATAGGTCAACCCTCTTTTTTATTATAAACACTTTCCCGATTGGGATGGAAAGTGTTTCTGTTTTCTAAATTTATGAGCATAGCAAAGGCATCTGTAAACCGTCCGGTAACCACGATTATGGTCTTTATTGCCATAATCCTCCTGGGCGTGATATCCTGGGTTAAGCTGCCGCAGGAATTATTCCCTCCAATCACCTACCCGCAAATAACCGTAGTAACCTCCTACGAAAACGCCGCGCCAGAGGAAATCGAAAGCCTCATTACCAAGGTAATCGAAGAGGCGGTCGGCACGGTCAATAATGTCAAGAGGATAAGCTCCATATCCAAGGAAGGGGTATCCCTGGTAATGGTGGAGTTCAGCTGGGGCACGAATATGGATTTCGCCGCCCTAAACGTCCGCGAGAAGATTGACCTTATTAAAGAAAAGCTGCCGCGCGAATCGCAGGACCCGGTGGTCATGAAATACAACCCCTTTGACCTGCCGATAATGAACCTGGCGGTAACAGGGCCGGTCTCCAGCCTGGAATTAAGAGAGCTATGCCGCAAATACATCAAGGATGCCATTGAAAAGGTAGAGGGAGTGGCTTCTGCCAGTATCAGCGGCGGAGAAGAGCGCGAGATTCTGGTGGAGATAGACCAGGCACGGCTGCGCGCCTCACAGGTCTCTATTGTGGCGGTGGTGGATAGCTTAAAGTCCACTAATATCAATTACCCTGCCGGTACCATTAAGCAGACCTTCCTGGAATATCTCATCCGCACTATGGGCGAATTCCAGAAAGTAGAAGAAATCAAGGATACGCCGACTGCCCTGGAGCTTCCCGAAGAAACCGCCAAGACCCAAAAGGAAAAAGAGAAAAAAGAGCAGAAACCCAGGCGGCTTGTTTATTTAAGGGACATCGCCAAAATCAAAGACAGCGTCAAGGAAAAAACCAGCATCTCACGCTACAACGGCAAAGACAGCATCTCCATAATAGTCCGCAAACAATCAGGCACTAATACCCTTAATGTAGTCAAGGGGGTCCGCCGCGAGATTAAAAGGCTCCTCGCCGAGAAACTCCCCCCAGGCATACGTGTCCAGGTAACATATGACCAATCCCAATTCATCCATGAAGCGCTGGGCAATGTCCGCGATGCCGGGATTCAGGGAGCCATACTTTCATTCCTTGTCCTCTTCATTTTCTTATGGGAAATAGAGGCCTCTCTAATCATCACCTCCGCCATACCTATCTGTATTACCGCAACCGTGATATTAATGTATTTCACCAACATCAGCCTCAACATGATGTCTCTGGGAGGGCTGGCAATGGGCGTGGGCATGGTCGTAGATAATGCCAACGTGGTTATCGAGAACATATTCCGCTACCGCAAAAGCGGCAGGCGGCTTAAGGACGCGATTGTCACGGGCACCGAAGAGATGGTGCCCCCCATCATCGGCTCTACCTTAACCAATATCGCGGTATTCCTGCCTTTTGCCTTTGTGGTAGGCATAGCCGGCCAGATATTCAAGCAACTCTCATTTACCATCACCTTCTCTCTTATAGCTTCGATCCTCGTGGCAATATCGCTGGTGCCGGTCCTCATCTCTTTTGTGCGCGAGCATAAGTGGCGCCTGCCGGGATATTTTATCTCCGACAAGATAAATGAGCTGATCATGCGCGACGAAAAAAGCCACCCTGACGAACCCTCTTTCGGCAGGTTCGCACAAAAGATGCTGGCTAACAGGAAAAAGGTTATCCTGATAGTGCTCGGCCTGTTTCTCTTAAGCCTCCTCATTCTCATGACTACCGAGCGGCAATTCCTGCCGAAGGTGGACCAACGCCAGTTTATCATCAAGGTTGACCTGGCGCCGGGGACCCGCCTGGAGATAACTGACAGCGTAGTAAAGAAATTCGAATACCTCCTGCTTGGCCTTGGAGAAACCAAGGACGTAACGGTTAATATCGGCTCCGGGGAGCAAAGGTTTTCGGCTGAAGAGACCAACATACAGTCTATGGGCAGCCACCAGGCCCAGATTATGGTTAACCTTAAAAAGAGGTCATACCGAAACAGGCGTTCCACTGACGAAGTCATCCAGTATCTCAAGGGCAGGCTGGAAAAGGAAAACCTCGAAAATGCCGAGATCGAATACATAGCTCAGGAAACCTCTTTCGGCACTGCCATAGAGCAGGGCGCGCCAATCGCCGTCGAAATAAAAGGACCGGACTTAAACAGACTGACTGACATCTCCTTAATACTCCAGCAACGGCTGAAGAAAATAGGGGGCGTCTATGGCGTAAAGAGCAGCATGTCTGCCCCAAGCCCCGAGACCAAACTTAACATCCTCAAGGACAAGGCTTCCCTGTACGGCCTCTCGGTCCGCGATATTGCCGTCACTACCCAGGTGGCGCTTAAAGGTTATGTCGCCACCAAATTCAAAGAAAAACACTCTCAAGAGGACGTGGATATCCGGGTGCGCCTGAGGCCGCAGGACAGAAACGACCTTAACAACTTAAGAAGGCTCCTGATACATTCTCCGTTGGGTATGGATATTTCTCTTTCAGACGTTGCCTATCTTACCAAAGGCGTCGGCCCCACAGAGATCAAGCGCATAGACCAGCAAAGAAGCATAATAATAACGGCGAATGTTTACAAACGTAAAATCGGCAGCGTTATGCGTGACCTCGAACGCATCATTAAATCCCTCGCTTCCACTATGCCGAAAGACTACTCCTTTGAGGTTTCGGGAGAGCAAAAGAACATGCAGGAATCGTTTAAAAGCCTTGCCTTTGCCCTTATCCTGGCTTTTACCCTGGTGTATATGATTATGGCAGGGGAGTTCGAATCCTTATGGCAACCTTTCCTTATCATGTTTACCGTGCCGCTATCCCTGATCGGAGTAGCGATAGTGCTCTTTGTCACGCGTACTCCATTAAGCGTAGTGGCCTACCTTGGCATCATCATGTTAGGAGGCATTGCGGTAAATAACGGGATTGTGCTGATAGAACTCGTAAACTCCTTAAGAAAAAATGGGTATCCCCCTCATGAAGCAGTCCTGCAGGCCAGCAAGACACGCCTGAGGCCCATCCTTATGACCTCTTTGACTACTATCCTTGGCCTATTGCCATTGGCGCTTGGAATAGGCCAAGGCGCAGAGCTGGAAGCCCCCTTAGCGCTAACCGTTATGGGCGGGCTGGCTTCAGCTACATTCCTAACTCTGGTCCTTATCCCAGGCCTGTATCTGACGGTAGTTGAACGCTTCGAAAAAACTCCGGAATCTGCCCTTGAGATTCCAGGCACGGCACCCATTGAGGCAAATGCACCCCCGGCAGTATCCCCTCAATCTCCTTTGACCGAACCAAAGGAGATTAGCACTATAGAGAAAGGGGTCGCTCTTAAAGAAACTGCGGAGACTCCTAAGGCACAAGAGCAGCAAGCGCCTCAGGAATCTCCTCTTGCCGGGCTCAACCAGCGCCAGAAAGAATTGCTGGAGAAACTGAAAACCTTAAACAAGATTACCCGCAAGGAATACGCCCAGATGTTCAAAATATCCATCCCCACCGCTGCCAGGGATCTTAAGGAATTAGTGGATAAAAACTTACTGGAACCCCGAGGCCCCCTCGGTCCGGGGAGATGGTATGAGCTAAAGCAAAGATGAGCCTGCCCAGCATATCCGTCAGGAGGCCGACTGCGGTTTCAATGTTTTTTGTCGGCATAGTATTAGTGGGCATCATAACCTTCCGGCTCCTGCCGGTAGAAATGATGCCTAATATCAGCTTCGGCGACATCACCATAAATATAGACGTGCGCGGCGGCATCCCCGCCTCGGAGGTGGAGAAACGCATTGCCATACCGGTAGAGGAGGCCGTGGGCTCAGTCACCCACCTTAAAAATATCCTCGCCATCTCCAAAGAAGGCAACGCCACCATCATCCTTGAGTTTGAGCCCGGCACCAATATGGACTTTGCCGCCCTTGAGGTGCGGGAGAAATTCAACCGCATACGCAACGAGCTTCCCCCCGAAATAGAAAAGCCGGTAATCGCCAAATACGAATATATGGACGTGCCGATAATGATCCTGGCGGTAACAAGCGAGAACCGCACCCCGGAAGAATTACGCAAGATTGTGGACGATAGGATTAAAGACCGCATCCAGAGGATTGAAGGGGTGGCGCGCGCCGAAGTGGCGGGAGGCAGGGAAGGAAAAATCATTATCGAAGTGGATGAACGCCGGCTCCAGGCTTATTCCATTTCCATCAACCGCATCGTGGACATCATCAACGCCAACAACGCCAATCTTCTGGCGGGAGAAATCAAGAGGTCCAAAGACAAGTACCTCATCAGGACAATCGGCGAGTTCAAAAACCTGAATGATATGCAAGACCTTGCCATTGCCACCACCAAGGAAGGCTCGGTTATCCGGCTTAAGGATGTCGCTGCGGTTAAAAATTCATACCTGGACCCGGTGGCCTTTGCCAGGATGAACGCCCGGCCGGTAGTCTCTATTTACATACAGAAGGAGTCAAACGCCAATACCGTCAAGATCGCCGAGGCAGTAGAGAAAGAACTGAAACTCTTAAGGGGAACGGTAGAAAAGGATATCAGCCTTACCGCCACCTTTAACCAGGCAGAGGCCATAAAACAAGCGGTAACGCAGGTGCAATCGTCCCTCCTCTACGGCGCCATCCTGGCAAGTTTAACGCTCCTTCTTTTTATGCGCAGCCCTTATTCAATATTTGTAATCGCATCCAGCATCCCCCTGGCAGTATTATTCGCGTTCTGCCTGATGTTTTTCTCCAAACTTACTATTAACGTCATGACCCTAAGCGGCCTGGCGCTTGGCGTCGGGATGCTCGTGGATAACGCTATTGTAGTGCTTGACAATACCTTCAAAAAAAGAGAGGAGGCGTTTTTAAGCGGCCAGCTCGAAAATCTAAACCCGCTGCAAAGAAACGAGCTTGCTAAAGAATTGGCCATCAGCGGAGCCGACGAAATATTCATGGCGATCAGCGCTTCTACCCTTACTACTCTCATCGTATTCGTGCCGCTCATATTTATCAACCAAGAAATCAAAATGCTTTACAGCGGTATCGCTCTGACTATTACCTATTCGCTTCTGGCCTCGCTTCTTGCCGCTATTACCCTGGTTCCGATGCTGCTTGGCCGATTGAGATTCAAGGGGCAACCGAAACCCGAAAAACCGAATGCCAACCCCCAAAATGAAACGCGGGATGAAACTCCGGCTGCAGAAAAAAACTCCGATAGCACGGAGGCTGCCCCCGCGCCTAAAACAACATCGCTATCCGAAAGGTTCCGTTTATTTTATAAAGGCCTGATTTCTCTCTGTCTCTCATTGCGCTATCTCATTGTAATGATTGTGGTTATATGTTTCGCCCTGGCGTTAAAAGAATCCAGGAAGTTAGAGACGGAGTTTATCGGCATCGCCGAACAGAATAAATTCACCATACATGTTGAGATGCCGACGGGTACCAGGCTTGAGGTCTCGGACAGGGTAGTGGCAAAAATAGAGCAGGTCGTCTCGCGCCTGCCCGAAGTAAAAACCGCCACCTCCAAGGTAGAACCCTGGTCCAGTAAAATCTACGTGGAACTGACGCCTTTAAGCAAACGCAAGAAAACCACTGCCGAGGTAATGGATGAACTGCGGCCATTTACCGACAAGATGGAGCCGGCGTTCATATATTACGAGGAGCCCGAAGAGGTCGGGACCAAAGAGATACTGATAGAAATCTACGGCTATGACTACGACGTATTAAAAAAATTGGCGATGCAGATTGCCCAAAGGATACAATCCATACCTAAATTCACCGATACCAAAATCAGGATGCGCGAAGGCCGGCCCGAGATGCATCTGGTCATTAATAAAAAGGATGCGGCGATGTTCGGCCTTACTACCGAAGACATCGCACTGGCAATCCATACCCATATGCGCGGGTTGGTAGCTACGCATTTCCGGGGCTCGGACGCCGATGAACCGGTATTGCGCCTCAAGGAAGAATCCCCCTCTACCATAAGGCCGCCGGACTTCTCATATACCCCCGAAGAACAACAGCTCAAAGAGAGCCTGCGCCGTATCGATAAAATGCTGCCGGAGCTGCCGAACAAGGAAACGAAGCAGACCGAAACTATCGTGCGCCTGGAAGAAAAGTTCCGCCGCACATTCGATGACCTGCGCCGCTTAAGCCTTATTACTCCCGACGGCAGACACATCTATCTTTCGCAGGTAGCTGCCTTTAAATTCGAATACGGACCGAGCGAAATCTGGCGCAAGAATAAGTCCCGCATGGTCCAGGTGAGCGCCAATACCGGAGGCATCGCCCTTGGCACGGCGGCAGAAAAAGTAAAACAGGTAATGGCGGGGTTTAATATGCCCAAGGATTATTTTTGGGAAATCGGGGGTAATTATGATAAAATGGTTCGTAACCAGAATGAATTGTCCTTTGCGCTTATCTTAAGCCTGGTTCTGGTGTATATGATCCTGGCCGGGTTATTTGAGTCGCTTACTGAGCCCTTTATCATACTCGTTACCGTGCCGCTTGGAGCTATCGGCGCGATTATAGCCCTCAGGATCACGGATAAGGCGGTTGGGATAGGGGTCCTGATTGGGGCTATTATGCTCGCCGGCATTGTAGTGAACAACGCTATCGTCTTAATAGACAGGCTGAATTACCTCAGGCATAAATTCAGCTCAGAGAGCGGGCGCGCTGCTGTTATTGCCGCATCCTACGACAGGCTAAGGCCAATTATGATGACATCGCTGACTACGATACTGGGATTAATACCTATGGCGCTTGATAAAAGCGAATCCTCCAGCCTCTGGTCGCCCCTGGCGATCACAGTCATCGGAGGCATGCTGCTATCCACTTTTTTAACGCTCTTCGTTACTCCGTGTGTTTATATGATATTCAGGGATTTGAGACTAATCAAGAAATAGGGGGTAAATATGAAATTCTCCAAAACACAAATAATCATCGGTGCATTCCTGGCTTTCTGGGTGATCTTTATCGGGTGGGGCATGCTTAAAACCGGGACCAAGCTCTTTAAGACAAAAAAAACGCCCATACTCATGCCGAGCGCGCCATCGGAAACCGGCGAGATGAAAAAAGCAGTGGAGACGGCCGACACCAACCCCGAGGCAGTCTCAGCGGTTAAGGATACCCCTGCCGCTGCTACTGAGGCCGAAAGCCGCGCCATCCTGGTGAGGGCTTTCAAGGTAAAGCCGGTCAATTTCCAGGATGTGCTGCCGGCGATGGGGTCGGTAAAAGGCAAAACCGAGATTGAACTGAGGTTTGAGATCAACGGCATTATAGAACACATCTATTTCCGGGAGGGCGAAAAAGTCAAAAAAGGCGACGCCATCGCATCGCTAGACCCTAAAGACGCGGAACTAAAGCTGGCTTATGCCACGGCTAAATTCAATTCCGCTGAAGCAGCTTACAATTCAGTCCTCAAAAAACTGGAAATACATAAACAACTTTACGGCGCAGGCGCCATAATCAAAGCAAAACTTGAGGAGGTAGACCTGGAATCCCAAAGCGCAAAGTTTCAACTGGAAACCGCCAGAAACGAAATGGGACTCGCCGAAAATGAACTCAAAAAAACCAAGATATATGCCACTAAGGACGGGCTGATGGGGCCGCGCGAAGCCGAAGAGGGGGAATTCGTAACCCCCCAGGATAAGGTAGGGTATCTGCTGGAGATAAATGAAGTCTATGTCGAGGTAGGGGTGGTAGAAAGAGATATTGAGAAGATAAAGATAGGGCAGAAGGCTAAGGTTTTTGTAGATGCCTACCCTACAGTTACGTTTGAGGGAACGGTGGATTACATTTTCCCAGTGATAGAAGGCAAAAGCCGCACCCTTACTGCCAAGATCAAGATCTCCAATCCGGACGGCCTGCTTTTGCCAGGGATGTTCAGCCGTGCAGAAATCTTAATCGTAGACCTTAAAGATGTCCTGATGGTGCCTTCAACCTGCCTCATCCCTGCCAAGGGCATCATCTTAATCCCGATTGTGCCGGCACAATCGTTAATCAAAGCCGAAGATGAATCACAGGTGGGCATAGTACAGATGCGCAAGGTAACCCTTGGTTACCGCACCAGTGATTATGCAGAAGTCAAAAGCGGCGTTAACGCCGGCGACCTGGTAATAATCGAGGTCCAGGGCGGGGATTTAAAAGACAGGGAAAAAGTAAAGGTTATAAGCAGCGAGGAAATGACGTTCTGACAGCAAAGACCGGAGGCAGAGGCGACCGTGGATTAATAGCCCCAACCGGATTTGAACCGGTGTTTAATGGCTGAGAACCATTCGTCCTAGACCGGGCTAGACGATGGGGCCGTTATAAACTTAAAAAGGCGTTTTTATTCTAATTTAATAATCTCTCCAAGTCAATATATTTTATTGGAGAACGCAATTATTATACCTTAAAAATCAAGGAGACTCTGAAGCGTGCCACTGGACATCGGCATAGGCCTAAGCACCGAAAAAGACTACAGCCTTGCTGCCAAAGAAGCGGTGAAAATGGCAAGCATGGATATGGTCAGCGAAAAGGTGGATATGGCGATTGTCTTTAGCTCGCGCGACCTGGCCTCTATCGGGCTTTTAAAGAGCATCGCGTTATCAACGGGGGGAGTCCCGCTGATAGGCTGCAGCGCAACGGCCCTGCTGACTCCTCACGGCATAATTAAACATGGCGTAGCGGTAGTGCTTTTAAGTATCCCGGAAACCATACAGACTACTATTGCCTGCATACAGGAGCTAAAAAACAAAAGGGGGTCCGAGAGCGGCAGGGAATTGGCGGATAGGCTGCTGGCAGATTTTAAAGAAACGCGCAGGGTCATGGGTCTCGTCTTTTCCGACAGCTCTACCGAAGATGCCGCTAATTTAATTGCCGGCATGCGGGAAAGGCTGGGCAAGATGTTCCCGATCCTAGTAGGTTCGCTTTCAGGTAACCGGCAGCCACACCGTACCTATCTCTACTTTAACCATAATGTTCTTATGGATAGTGCGCTGGGGATGCTCTGGGGAGGAAGGTTAAATTTCGGGATGGGCAGCTGCCACGGCTGGAAACCCCTGGGCAAACCTCGCACGGTGACTAAGTCTCAGGCCAATATTGTCGAAGAGATAGACGGGGAATACGCCCTTAAAATATACGAAGAATACTTTGGGGCTAGCGTTTCCGAACTCAGAAAGAATTTCCGCATCATCTCGATGCTCTATCCCTTGGGTATCAGTATCGATAGCGAAAAGGAATACCTCCTGCGCAATGCCGTCGCAATAGAAGAAAACGGCAGTCTGCGCTTCCAGGCCGACATCAAGCAAGGCAGCATCGTAAAATTAATGCTTGCCACCAAAGAATCCTGCTTCGAGGCCACCCGCCGGGCGGCCGAGGAAGCCAAAAGGAATCTGGCGGGGCTAAGTAATGAGTCTGCCAAGACATTGAATAAAAGGATTGTTTTCGTATTTGAATCCCTTTCGCGCCAGATGCTCTTAAATAAAGATTCCGCGCAAGAAATAAAGATTATAAAAGACGCCTTTGGCCCAGACACGCCACTGATAGGATTATATACTTACGGTGGGCAGGCCCCTCTTAATCTCGGCAGTTACTACAGTGACCAAAGCCATTTTCATAACCAGGCAATCAGCATCTTAGCTCTCGGAGGATAACGCAGATGTCGTTTTTACTGGTTATCATCGCAGTGACCGCGGCAGCCGCCATGGCAGCAATACTCAGCATTAAGATAGAAACCGTCAAGCGTCTGCAGATAAACCTGAACCGGCTGAAGCGTTCGCTGGACGAAATGGACGAACAAGCCAAGCTTATCGTGCGCACCGATATGGAACTGAACAAGGTCCAGCAGGAGCTTGACAAAAGGACGGCAAGCCTGGCTACCCTGCAGAAGCTGTCCCGTTCTATAAGCGGGGTGCTCGAGGTCAAGGCCATCTTCAAAGGTATCAAGGCATCTTACCTGCAGGAATTTGGATTTGATAAATCCTGCGCCTACCTCTGGAACGAACGGGAAGGCAACTTTTTAGAAGTCTTGAGTATCGGATATACCGAAGAGGAGGCAGGTGCTATAACGCAATATATTAATAGTAAAAAGCACGGTTATTGGGACTGGTTACTGCGCGAAAGGCCATTTTCCTCGATATCGAAACAGGAGAATAAATTCCTAAAGGCTGAAGAGATCGAATCCGTCTTTAAGACGAGCTCCTTTATCATATCTCCCATTCTGCCTGCGGAAGGAAGCAAGGGGATACTCTTTGTGGGAACCGCCAATCCGGAGGTTGCCATTACCGAAGGGGACGAAGAGCTTATTACGGTCCTCGCCAATCAAATCAGCCAGTCCCTGGAAAACGCACGTTTATTTGAAAAGGCCTGGACTACCCAACAGAGCCTGGAGAAAAACGTCGAAGAAAGGACGCACGAACTTACTGTTGCGCTGAATGAGGTCCGCAAGGTTAGCAAGCGTAAAACCGACTTCATCTCCAGCGTATCCCACGAGCTAAGGACACCTCTGACATCCGTAAAAGGCTACGCCTCCATACTCCTGGAGGAAAAACTCGGAAAACTTCCGACCGCGGCGAAAGAAAGGCTGGAAAAGATCAACCACCACAGCGACGAATTGGTGCACATGGTAAACGACCTCCTGGATATCGCCCGCATCGAATCCGGCAAAACGGTAATGAAGATTGAGGGGCAGAACCTCAATGAGATTATTGCTACTGTTTCCGACCTCATTATGATACAATGTAAAAATAAAAATATTGAGCTGAAAACCGACATCCAGAAGAACCTACCGCAGGTCATGGCCGACCGTAATCAACTGGAACGGGTATTTATTAACCTTCTGGGCAATGCCGTAAAGTTTACTCCGGAGAAAGGAAAGATATCCTTAAAGGCCAAAGGGAACGACGAGGCAGTAGAAGTGGCTATTGCGGACAGCGGCATCGGAATGCCACCCGATGCCTTAACCCACTTATTTGAAGAATTCTACCGCGTAGATAATGCCGTGAATCAGCAGGTAAAAGGAACGGGACTTGGCTTGTCCCTCGTAAAACACATCGTAGAGGCCCATAAGGGCAAAATCTGGGTGGAGAGCGCCGTCGGGCGGGGTAGCACATTTTATTTCACTCTCCCCATTAAGCAATAATAAAG
>JBAZKK010000033.1:0-11823 GCA_041650795.1 Candidatus Omnitrophota bacterium
GGAGCGCGCTCCGCGCGCGGAACATTGACAAAGATTGAAATTATTTTAACGGTGAGTGCTGGAGACAGGTTCTAACTTTCTCCAATACGCACCACCATTACCTGTATTCGCCTTTCTGACAAGATGCCCGTCTTTCTCGGGGGCCTTCTTTCTAAAATTATGATGGATAAACAGCAAAGAAAAAGATTGCTTGATATCGCCCGCGCCTCCATTAAAACTTATCTGGAGACCTCCGAAAGATTAGAGATTACCGGCGAGGATGCCTTATTGTCGCAAAAAAGAGGGGCGTTTGTCACATTGCGGGAGGCCGGGGAATTGCGGGGATGCATCGGGAATCTTGCAAGCGATGAGCCTCTGTATCTTACTGTCAGGGGTATGGCAATCGAGGCAGCAGTAGCTGACCCGCGTTTTCCGGAGTTAAGATTGGAGGAGCTCCCCGATATCGAGATTGAGATTTCAGTCCTTTCGCCCTTAGAGAGGATAACCGACCCCCTAGCGATAAAAATGGGCACGCACGGCGTATTGGTGCGTAAGGGGGCAGCCAGCGGGGTTTTCCTGCCTCAGGTAGCTACCGAGACCGGCTGGTCCAGGGAGGAATTCCTTGCTAATCTCTGTGCGCATAAAGCAGGGATTAACCCGGATGCCTGGAAGGATAAATCAACCGAAATTTACGTATTTACTGCCGAGGTTTTTTCGGATAGTGATTATTAAGGAGGGCGCCATCTGATGCCGCGTTTTTTCTGTGCCGGAGGCAATATCTCAAAAGACGGAATCACCATTGACAATCCGGACGATATCCGTCATATCAGGGATGTCTTGCGCCTTAGGCAGGGTGGTCAGATAGAGGTATGCGACGATAAGCATAACGAATACCTTTGCGTCATCAAGGGGATCACAAGCGCCGGCATCGCCCTCAGCATCAAAGAAGAAAAGCCCCTTTATCAGGAGAGGGCGGCGAGCATCACCGTAGCCTGCGCCATACCGAAGAAATCCATGATGGACGCCATTATCGACAAGCTTACTCAATTGGGGGTAGACAGGATTATCCCTATGGAAACCTCCAATGTCGTCGTCAGGTTGGATGCCGCTAAAAAGGCAACGCGGTTGTCAAGGTGGCGCAAGATTTCCCGGAGCGCTTCCAAGCAGAGCAAGCGCCGTTGCCTGCCGGCGATTGAGCCGGTAAGCGGCCTAAGCAGTGTTTTAGCTGCCGGTGTCAATTATGATTTGAAACTCATTCCTACCCTTGCCGGAGAACGCCGGCTGCTTAAGGATGTCGTCAATTCCTCCAATGCCGGTAATATCCTGGTCCTTATTGGGCCGGAGGGTGATTTTACTCCCGAGGAGGTAAGGTTGGCCTGCGGTAAGGGCGCTGTCCCGGTGTCTTTGGGTGATTCGGTGCTACGGGTTGATACCGCCGCCATTGCCATAACCAGCTATCTCAAATTAACCCTGTAATTATTAATGCCAGCCTTCAAGTTAGCCACTCTCGGATGCAAGGTTAACCAATACGAAACACAAGCGATTAGAGAGCAACTCCTGGCAGCCGGCCTGAAAGAGGCGAGCCTTAGGGTGCCGGCCGATTTTTACGTTATTAATACCTGCACTGTTACCCAAAGAGCAGATTCCGAGTCCCTTAATCTTGTTCGCAGGGCTATCCGCGAGAATCCCATGGCAAGGATTTATGTTACCGGATGCCTGGTTGAATTGGACGCCGATAGGATTAAAGAGCTCAAGGGAGCGATAAGGGTCGTTAAGAACCGTAACAAAGAGGTTCTTGCCGGATATATGCTGGGACGAGAACAAAGGCCGCCATCCTTAGGCGGTATCTCGTATTTTAAAGGGCATAACCGCGCATTTTTAAAAATCCAGGACGGCTGCAACAACAGCTGTTCTTATTGCAAGGTTCATTTAGTAAGGGGGCCGTCCAGGAGCAGGGGCAAGGACGATGTTATCGCAGAGGCAAAGAGAGTAACGCGGGGAGGCATAAAGGAAATAGTCCTTTGCGGCATATGCCTCGGGGCCTATGGCAGGGATTTAAATCCTCGGATTAGCCTGGCAGTATTGCTTGGGGAATTGGAAAAAATACCGGAACTTAAACGCATAAGACTAAGTTCCATTGAAGCAGGAGACGTCTCAAGCGAGTTGATTGCCAGGATAGCGGATTCGTCCAAGATATGCCGTCACCTGCATATCCCGATCCAGAGCGGAGATGACGATATTTTAAAAAAGATGGGGCGCAGCTACAGCCGCCGCTCTTATCTTGCTCTTATCCGCAAGCTTAAGAAGGATGTCCCAGGCATATCCATTACTACCGATATTCTGGTGGGGTTCCCCGGAGAAGAGAGGGATAACTTTAACAATACGCTAAACCTGCTTAATAAGATCGCGCCGCTTAAGGTGCACATCTTTCCTTACTCCCGAAGAAACGGCACGCCTGCCGCAGTATTTAAAAACGATATTACCCCTTGGCAGCTCAACGCCCGTCTTTCCAGCCTAAAAAGCGCATCAGAGGAGTGTTCGCTGGAATACCGCAGAAGATTCCTGGGCAGGAAGGTGCCGGTGCTCGTTGAGGGCCGTTTTCCTAAGCGGGATTATTTCTGGCACGGCTACACCGATAATTACATCAGGGTCTTGCTTAAGTCCACCCGCAATTTAAAAAACAGGATTGTCGAGGCCAGGATAAAAAGGATTATGCCCGCTTACGCCTTGGCAGATTTATGTTGACCGCCTTATGCGGGGTGATATAATTAATGCGCTTAGCTAAATAGTAATCGGCTTTAGAAAGAAAAAGGAGGCGGCCGGTGAAAAGAATTAACGTCCCAGTTATAACCGTTTTAATCTTCGCATTAATCTCTGTATTTTATATATTCTCCCAGGCAGAAGAGAACCTGACGATTACCACCTATTACCCTTCCCCTTACGGCAGTTACAGAGAGCTGACTACTACCGGAAATACCACCCTGGCTACCAGCAGTGGAAATGTTGGAATTGGCACGACGAGCCCTACTGCGAAACTGGAGGTTAACGGTACCATCAGACTTCCAGCGGCTACAACGGAGGGCAGGTCCATTACAATGGGATACGGAAGAACTGACAGCGGCTATGCTTATATTGATTTTATAGGGGACACAACTTACTCAAGTTATGGATTAAGGATAATCAGATATAACACCGGGGCAGATGCGCAATCACGCATTATACACCGAGGGGCCGGACTTCTTGTGATTCAGACGCTTGATTCGGGAAATATTGTTTTAACAGGAGGCAATGTCGGCATCGGCACAACCGCCCCCACCCACCTGCTTCATTTATCCGGAGGGGCGTATTGCGACGGGACTACTTGGGTAGCCGGTTCAGACAGGGCGTATAAAAAAGACATAGACTACAACTTTAAATACGGGCTTAAGGCAGTAGAGCAATTAAAGCCGGTTTATTACGTGCATAAGGATGATAAGGCAGGCAAAAGGCAGATTGGTTTTATCGCGCAGGACGTAAAAAAAGTCATCCCGGAGCTCGTGAGCGGGGAAGAAGGAAGTTATGGATTAAACTACGGCCAGCTTACATCTGTGCTGGTAAGCGCCATCAAGGAACAGCAGGCAATCATAGAGTCGCAAGAGAAAAGAATCAAGGCGCTTGAAAAAAGAAGCAAAAGGTAACCAGATAATAAGCGCTTTCCATCCTATTCTGTAATCCCGCCATTAACTCAGATTTAATAGCAGGGGGAGTGTTTTCTGTAAAAGAAAGCGCTTTCCTTGACAAAACCCCTTTAGTATGTTATACTTGAACAAATTTACCCCCCTAAAAACATGCCAATGGATATTTTTAAAGAGATAAACTGGGTTGATATTTTTTTCGTAATTATTTTATTACGAATATGTTACATCTCTATTAAAAATGGGATGCCCATTGAGTTCTTTAAGCTTTTGGGGGCTGTTGCCGCAGCTTATCTATCGCTGCATTACTACACATCGCTTGCATTTTTCTTGAGGGACAGGTTTATCAAAAATTCCCCTTTGGAGTTGTTGAATTTCGCCTCTTTTATCATTCTGGCTTTTGCGGGTTACCTGGCCCTGTTCTTGTTGCGCCAGATTTTCTTCAGGTTGATTAAGGTAGAGCCGGTGCCAGGCCTGAACAAATGGGCCGGTATTATTTTCGGCCTTTCCAGAGGGTTATTATTCTTGAGTTTGATAGTATTTGTTTTTGCGCTCTCCCCTTTAGGATATATGAAAAAAAGCGTTGCCGCTTCCTACAGCGGTAAATCTATTTTTAAAATAGCCCCGCGCGCGTATGAGGTAATCTGGAACGGGATTTTTTCCAAATTTGCAACTTCTGAAAAGTTCAACAGCAGCGTTATGGACCTGCAAAATTTAGATACCCCTGAGAAATGAAACTGGGCCGTCTTTATCAAAAAGCAGTAGAGTTCGGAAGTGAACTTGACCCCCGCGGAAAGGGCAAGGTAACTTCGTTTGAGGATACCGCTATATTATTCGGCAGCCCGGATGTTGAAGTAAGAAGGATTATGGTCGGCATAGATATCGATGGCAGCGAATTGCTGATAGCGGACAGGCTGCGTAAGGAAAAGGGGCTAGACCTGGTTATCTCGCATCATCCCCAGGGAGGGGCCTCGGCGGCATTCTATAAGGTAATGCGCTTGCAGGTGGAGATGCTTGAGGCGGTGGGCGTATCCAGGGGCGTGGCGCTGGAGCTTCTTAAGGAGAGGATGTCGGAGGTAGAGCGCAGGGTCATCTCGGGAAATCACATGCGCACGGTTGATATAGCGCGCCTCTTGAACATGCCTTTTATGTGCATGCATACGCCGGCAGATAACCATGTTTCGCATTTCCTCAGTAAATTACTCAAGAAAGAAAATCCTAAAAGATTAGGCGATATAGTGGAGGTTCTAATCCAGGTCCCCGAGTATAAGGGGGCTATGCAGGAGCAGGCAGGGCCCCGTATCATTTCCGGCAGCCCCAACCGTCCCGTAGGAAAAATCTTCGTAGAGATGACCGGAGGCACCGAGGGGCACCGCGAGGTTTACGGCAGGCTTTATAAACTCGGCGTGCGCACCCTTGTTTCAATGCATCTAAGCGAAGAACATTTTAAAAAAGTGAGAGAGGCTGATCTTAATGTGGTGATTGCCGGGCACATCTCTTCCGATACGCTCGGCCTCAACCTTCTTTTGGACAGGCTTGAAAGCGAAGGGCGGATGGAGGTATTCAATTGTTCCGGTTTCCGCCGCATACGCCGCAGGGGATTTAACAAATAACAATGACCAGACGCATGCCGGAGAATATCTTGGAGGACATTTTAAGCCGCATAGACATAGTGGAGCTGATATCGGGCTATATCCCCCTTAAGAAGGCAGGCCGTAATTTTAAGGCCCTCTGCCCCTTTCATCATGAGAAGACCTCTTCTTTTATGGTCTCGCCCGACAGGCAGATTTATCATTGTTTTGGCTGCGGCGCAGGCGGGAACGCCTTTAATTTTCTAATGCAGTATGAGCGCCTAGAATTCCTGGAAGCGGTAGAGATGCTGGCAAAAAAGGCAGGCGTGGTTATACCACACACAGAGGCAGGCACCCAGGATGCCGCGGGGGTAACTACTCAAATCTACAAGGTTAACGAGGCGGCAGCGGTTTATTATGAAGGGATGCTGAATTCCCCTGCCGGAGCTCAGGCCCGCAGTTATCTATTAAAGCGCGGCATCAACGAAAAAATAGCCAGGACCTTCAGGATCGGTTTTGCGCCCGATAAGTGGGATGGCTTAATCAATACCCTTAGGGGCAATGGCTTTAGCCTTTCTTTGTTGGAGAAAGCCGGGCTTATACTCAACAGGCAAGGAGGCGGTTATTATGACCGTTTCCGCAACCGGATAATCTTCCCTATATTCGATATCAAGTCCAGAACGATTGGTTTCGGGGGTAGGATTTTGGGAGCAGCCGGTAATGCTGACGGCGCGGATGCCGCTGCAAAATACGTGAATTCCCCGGAGACGCCGGTTTACAGCAAGGGCAGGCACCTCTACGGATTAAATGTTTCAAAGGATGCTATCAGGGACGGGGATAGCGCGGTGGTAGTCGAAGGCTACCTGGATTTTATTATTCCTTACAGCCGCGGCACCTCGAACATCATAGCTTCTTTGGGCACTGCCCTTACCAGGGAGCAGGCGCGGCTGTTAAAGCGTTATACCAACAGCGTCATTATGGTATATGACGGAGATGCGGCTGGAGAGATCGCGACCTTAAGGACGCTCGACATTTTTATCGAAGAGGGGATTGACGTCAGGGTAGCGCCGCTGCCTAAGGGGTTTGACCCGGATTCTTTTGTCGGTAAAAACGGGATTGAGAAATTCAGCGGTATGCTTGCGCATGCCGACAACCTCTTTGATTATAAGCTTAAGATACTGAGGTCCCGTTACCGCGCAGGGGAGATAGAGGGGAAGGCCAAGATATGCTCCGAGATGTTGGCTACCATCAAAAAATTCAAGAACGCGGTTTTAAAATCAGAATACCTTAAAAAGCTGTCGCATGAATTGGATGTCAGCGAAGGGGCGCTGCTGGAGGAGCTAAAGAATTCCAAGGCCGAGAAGGTTTTTCAGATTAATGATAAGCCGCTTAAGCCCAGGCAGGATATTAACCCTACGGAGAAGCTCCTGATTAAGTTAATGCTGGAGGAGAACGCTTTTATCGAGCGTCTTAGGGGTGCGGTTGAGCCTGCGGATTTCCGCGATGAGAGGACGGCCAGGATAGTCTCTACCATGCTGGAATTGGCCGGGCAGGGTAAGGTGCCAGAGGCGCACAAGCTTCTCAACTATTTCGGTGACAGCGAGACCCTTGAGCTTATATGCGAGTCGAGTATCGCTTCCGATGTCTCGGAGGATGAGAGGGAGAGGCTTTTTGAAAGCTGCCTCTCGCGCTTAAAAAGCGACAGCAGTAAGCACCGCATGCGGCTATTGCACGAGGGAATCAAAGACGCTCAGCATCGCGGTGATGACGACAAGGTCAACAGGTTATTGCGCGAACTCAACACTTTAATTAAAAAATAATGACAAGAGAGGCGGAAACTAAGGATATGGAGAAAAGGGAATATACCAAGAAAGACGTTAAAAAGATTATCGACCTCGGAAAGCAGAAAGGTTTTCTTACCTATGACGAGGTAAACGAGATGCTGCCCGAGGGGGTGTCTTCTTCCGAGGATATTGACCGCATCCTTGATATCCTGGGCAACGAGGATATACAGGTCGTTGAAGCCGAAGAAGAGGCGAGTCCATCCGTATCCAAGCTCGCCCCTTTAATCAAGGAGGAATCATTCAGCGAGCACCTGAAGGTTGAAGAACGCTTCCTGCCCCTTGACGACCCGGTAAAGATGTATCTTAAACAGATGGGTTCGATATCACTTCTTTCCCGGGAAAATGAAATAAAGTTAGCCAAGAAGATCGAGGAAACAGACAACAAGTTCCGGATGGCTGTATTTGCCACGAGGTTCTCCCGTAACGAAATGCTCGGGGTCATCGACTCTATCCTGAAAAACAAAATCGGCCTCGAGGAGATTGTCAAGGAGGATATAAAGTATAACCACTCCAGCGTCATAAAAAGGATTAAGCGCATCTGTCGGCAGCTTAAGTCTACGCGCAGCCGCTTGCGCACCGCACAGCTTTTGATGCAATTGAATTTTGTTACTTCGGTAGTAGAGGGCATCGCCCGGAAACTTAACAGATTGCTGAGGGAGATAGACCGGCTTGACCGCCAGAAGAAACGCAGGGGTTTAGAGAAACGCCTCCTGCTCAGGCGCATCGCCGAACCTTATGTCAAGATAAAGGAGCATACAAAACTTATCAAAAGCACCCACGCAAAGTTTAATTCCGCAAAAAAGCAGCTGGTGGAGGCAAACCTCAGGCTGGTGGTAAGCATCGCTAAAAAATATACCAATCGCGGGCTTTCTTTCCTCGACCTTATCCAGGAGGGGAATATCGGGTTGATGCGGGCGGTGGAGAAGTTTGAATACCGCCGGGGATACAAGTTTTCTACCTATGCTACCTGGTGGATACGACAGGCCATTACGCGCTCCATCGCTGACCAGGCTCGCACCATCAGGATACCGGTGCACATGACCGAGACTATAAATAAGATTATACGTTTCTCCCGCGTATTCGTGCAGCAGCACGGAAGAGAGCCGTTACCAGAAGAGATTGCCCAGAAGATGCGCCTGCCTCAGGATAAGATTAAGTCCATACTCAAGATTGCCCAGGAGCCGATATCCCTGCAGACACCGATTGGAGACGAGGGTGATACGCACTTCGGAGATTTTATCCAGGATAAGAAGGCGGTTTCCCCGGCCAACGCTACTATGCGCACCATGCTTAAGGACGAGATGCATAGCGCCCTAGGGACCCTTACCGAGCGGGAGAAGAAAATCCTGGGCTTACGTTTCGGTATTTATGACAGCTGCCCGCGCACACTGGAAGAGGTAGGCAATATCTTCAGGGTTACCCGCGAGAGAGTGCGCCAGATAGAAGCCAAGGCCCTTAAAAAGCTAAGACATCCCACCCGTTCCCGTAAATTGCGCACCTTCTTGGATGTGACCCTGATACAGCAGCGGGAATTCCTTTAGAATCAAGCAGTTATATTTTCTCAGAGAAATTTCTTTACAATCCCCTTCACTTCTGTTAAAATAAAAAATTTATAGTGCATTGCGGCCTATGGACCAGTAGCTCCTGCCGCACGAACACGAATAAGCGCCGCGGTATCGCAACTGGGGGTTTTGGCTCCGTAATATCCTTAGGGCCCATAGCTCAGTGGTAGAGCAGGTGACTCATAATCACTTGGTCGGAGGTTCGAACCCTTCTGGGCCCAGCAATCTGCGGTTTTTTGAAATGTCGGGTCATGATTTAGGGAGAACCGACGACCAAAAAGGGGTACGGGGAAAGGATTTCCCCGTGTATTTGGGGTGACATGCGCAGTAAGCGCACATCCGGCCTTCCTCTTGGCCGGGATGGGTGTTTCTTGGCCGGCGCCAAAGTGGCAATGGTTCGATTTTGCTCACCATCCTTCGAGAACCAATTCTGAGCGAAATCGAAGGAAGCCCCTGTGGGGTGGTCGGAGGTTCGAACCATTCTGGGGACAAGAAATTTTGAGAGTTTTATCTTATGATTTGCAGGGCGCATAGCTCAGTTGGTTAGAGCGCCACACTCACATTGTGGAGGCCATAGGTTCAAGTCCTATTGCGCCCACGGAATAAAAAATGCCGGAGACAGACCTTAAAACACAGATAGGCAGCCTTATTAAACTGCAGGAAATAGACAGCCAGATTTATGCCCTTAATGACGAAAAGGATGCTTTGCCTAAGACGGTTGAGTCTTTGCGGCTTTCCTTTGAGGCAAAAAAAGAGCACTTTGCCGAGCTAGAAAAGTCTCTCCTGGATCTGCAGAAGCAAAAGAAGGATAAGGAGCTGGAGCTGGCCTCTAAGGAAGACGGCGCCAAGAAATTACAGACCCAGCTTTATCAGCTCAAGACCAATAAAGAATACCAGGCCATGCTTCAGCAGATCCAGGATGCCAAGGCCGATGCCTCCGTAATCGAAGACAGGATACTGGAGGTCTTCGACCAGATGGATAAGATTAAGGTTGATGCGGAAGAAGAAAAAAAACGCCTCGGCCAGGAGGAGCAGGTTTTTAACCAGCAGCAGAAGAAGATCGAGGATAGGGTTAAGGAAATCGGCGCGCGTCTTAGCCAACTCGATGCCCAGCGCAAACAACTTGCTCCTCTGATTGAGTCCAAGATCCTGGCGCAGTACGAGCGGATATTGGCTAACCGCGACGGCCTGGCGATTGTAACGGTAAAGAACGATTCCTGCCAGGGGTGCAATATGTATGTGCCTCCCCAGGTAATCAACCTGATTAAGATGTACGAACGAATCATTACCTGCGAGATCTGCAACCGCATACTTTACATTGAGGATGAAGCAGCTTGAGATTCATATAGACGGCGCCTCAAGCGGCAACCCCGGGCCGGCGGGGGTAGGCGTGGTTATCTGCGACGGCAGCAGGGTAATAAAGAATATCTCGGAATATATAGGACACGCTACCAATAACGTTGCCGAATACAGCGCTTTAATCTGCGCCCTCAAGCAGGCGGCGGCGCTTAAAGCGGAGAACGTCATTATCAACACCGACAGCCAGTTGCTTTATCGCCAGCTTAAAAAAGAATACCGCATTAAAGATGAGCGCTTGCGTCTCCTTTATCGCGAGGTCCTTGAGCTGATGAAGCCCTTTAAGGGCGTGTCTTTAAGAAATATCCCGCGGGAGGAGAACCAGGGGGCTGATAAGTTAGCGGGTTTGGCGATAAAAGGCGAATCGAGAAGGGGCAGAGCCGCTTTAGGCCCCGAGGTTTGTTCTTTAAAATAGTATTAATTTTGAAGGCAGGCAGAAAGTGGCCGCTCTGGTATCTCGTGTACCAGAGAGGAAAGTCCGAGCTCCGGAGGGCAGGCGTAATGGGTAATGCCCATCTCCGCCATATATTATGGCGGAAGGATTTCCGCCACTAAGAGTGGCGGACCCGCCAATATTTTTGGCGGGAGAGCCACAGAGACGAGTCCCTTTGCTTCGTTTTGCGAAGCAAAGGGAGTGAAACGCGGCAATCTCTACGCGGAGCAAGGCCGAATAAGGGGTGAGGGGCTTGCCCGTCCCGCTATCAAACCCCGGGTAGGCCGCTTGAGCCTCCGGGTGACCGGGGGCCTTAGAGGAATGGCCACATAAGATGCGGATAATCGCGTCGGAGACAGAACTCGGCTTATTCTGCCTGCCGTCATATCAACCAACACGAAAACGGAGGATGTTTTATGTCAGGTCATTCAAAATGGAAGACTAATAAAGGCAAGAAGATGGCGGCTGATGCCGCCAAAGGCAAGATCTACACCAAGCTTATCAAGGAGATCACTGCTGCAGCGCGCGAAGGTGGCGGTAACACCGATAACAACGTCAGATTGCGCACGGCCATCGCCCACGCCAAAGAGGCAAATATGCCTTCGGATAATGTCAAGATGGCAGTCAAGCGCGGGACAGGAGAGTTGCCGGGCATAGTCTATGAAAATGTGGTATATGAGGCCTATGGCCCCGGGGGAGTAGCAATCCTCGCCGAAGCGCTTACCGACAACAAAAACCGCACCACTGCCGAGGTGCGCAATATCATGTCCAAGAAAGGCGGTAACCTCGCTGGCGCCGGAGCGGTGAACTGGATGTTCACCAAGAAGGGGTATATCAGCATAGACAAGGGCCTTATCGGCGAAGACGAGCTTATGAATATCGTGCTGGAGGCCGGGGCAGAAGATATGAAGCACGAAGGGGATAATTACGAGATTACGACCTCGGTGCAGGATTTTGAAAAGGTAAAGGAGGCCCTCCAGGCCAAGGATATCAAGTGGCAGGAGGCGGAATTGACCATGGTGCCTTCCTCGGTGGTCAAGGTTGCCGGCAATGACGCCAAACAGCTCCTGGGCCTTATCGACGCCCTGGAAGAACATGATGATGTGCAGCAGGTTTACGCGAACTTCGACATACCCGACGAAATAATGGAGCAGATAAACGCCGAGTAATATATGAGGATACTGGGGATTGACCCGGCCCTGACCGTTACCGGTTACGGAGTTATAGATTCGGGACCGAATGGGGTATCGGTAGTGGAGGCAGGCATCATTAAAAGCTCTAGTGCAGACCCTATACATCAACGCCTGAATAAGATTTATTGTGCGGTGTTAAAATTGATTTCCGATACCAGGCCGGAGGTGATGGTATTGGAAAAGCTCTACGCCCATTACCGCCATCCTACCA
>JBAZKK010000034.1:0-11739 GCA_041650795.1 Candidatus Omnitrophota bacterium
AGCCCCTTCTTGGGATATACTCCGCAGAACACCATCCCGCTATCCTCCAGTTTCTTCTTATACCTGTTGTTGAATTCATAGCGGTGGCGGTGCCGCTCCTCTGCCAGCGTTCTCCCGTACAACCTGGCTGCCAGGGTCCCCTTCTTTATCCTGCAGGGGTAAGTGCCCAGCCGCATCGTGCCTCCCAGGTTACGGATACCCTTCTGTTCTTCCAAGAGGCTTATTACGGGGTATTTCGTCCTGGGCTTAAATTCCGTGGAGTTGGCTCCGGCGAGCCCCGAGACATTCCTGGCAAACTCTATTACGGCGCACTGCATCCCCAGGCAAAGCCCAAGGAAAGGAATCCTATTTTCCCTGGCAAACCTGATCGCCCGGATCTTGCCTTCAATGCCGCGGTAGCCAAACCCCCCTGGCACAAGAACCCCGCGCACCTCCTTTAACAATTTCGCTGCCCCATGCTTTTCGATATCCTCAGAATCGACCTTGAGGATATCCACCCTGGCGTCGTTGGCTATGCCCGCGTGCGCCAATGCCTCGTAGATGGATTTGTAAGCGTCCTGGAGGCCGGTATATTTACCCACCAGTGCAATCTTAACCCTGGAGCGGGGAGAAATTATCTTATCCACCACATCATTTTCCCAGTCCTTAAGGTCGGAGAACCTGCAGATGAGCTTAAAGTGGCTCAGTATTATCTCATCCAGGATCTGGTTTTTGAATACCGTCGGAACCTGATAGATAGAATCCACGTCGCGGTTCTCGATAACCGCTTCTTTCTGCACGCTGCAGAAAAGCGATATCTTCTCTTTTAATTCATTGGAGAGCGGTTTCTCGCTGCGGCAGATCAAGACATCCGGCTGTATCCCGATTTCCCTCAATGTCCCCACGCTGTGCTGGGTAGGTTTGGTTTTTATCTCGTCGGCACACTTGATATAAGGCACCAGCGTCAGGTGAATATAGAGAACGTTATTCCTGCCGACGTCCAGGCCGAACTGCCGCACCGCTTCCAGAAAAGGGAGGCTTTCGATATCCCCTACCGTGCCTCCGATCTCCACTATCACGATATCGGCTGCGGAGACCTCTGCGACCTTTTTTACCCTCTCCTTAATCTCGTTGGTAATGTGGGGTATGACCTGGATGGTCTTGCCCAAATAATCCCCGCGCCTCTCGCGCGAAAGCACGGCGCTGTAGACCTGGCCGGTGGTAACGTTATTAAAACGGGTCATCCTGGCAGTGGTAAACCTCTCGTAGTGGCCCAGGTCCAGGTCGGTCTCTGCGCCGTCGTCGGTAACATAAACCTCTCCGTGCTGGTAGGGATTCATGGTGCCGGGGTCAACGTTAAGGTAAGGGTCAAACTTCATCAGGCTTACCTTCAGTCCCCGCGCCTCCAGTATCTTGCCGATAGAAGCAGAGGTAATTCCTTTGCCGAGACTTGAAATTACCCCGCCGGTTATAAAGATGTATTTAGTGTTCATTTTCCATAAAAACGGCGTTTAGAGACGATAGTGCCTCACTCTCTAAACGCCTTTGTTTGTTGTTAGTTCACGCTTGAACTAACAGTTGCAGTATAACACATTTGGCTTGCCTGTCAACCAAAAAACAGAAAACAGGACCTACCTTATATAAACGGGAGACTGCTTTCCCCCATAAGATAGCTGTCAATCTCATGGGCGGCGCGCCTTCCTTCGGATATTGCCCAGACCACAAGGGACTGCCCACGCCGCATATCCCCTGCCGCAAAGATGCCTTTTTTAGAAGTCATGAGGTCCGCTCCGGTGCTTAGGTTACCCCTGGGGTCGAGTTTAAGGCCCAACTCCTCAATCAAACCGTGCCTCTGGGGATGGAGAAAACCCAAAGCCAAAACTACCATATCCGCCTCAATCTCAAATTCGCTCTCCGGCATCTCCTTGATAAGGTTACATCCGGCTGTGTTCTTTTCAAACCCTGCCTGCACGCATAAGAGTTTTTTCACGAAGCCACTCTCCCCGATGAATTTCTTGGTCAGGACCGACCACCTGCGTTCCCCGCCTTCCTCGTGACTCGTTGAGGTCTTCAGGATCATCGGGTATTGCGGCCAGGGTTGCTCTTTTGGCCGGCATTCTGACGGCTGCGGCATAAGCTCTATCTGCACTACGCATGATGCTCCCTGCCTGTGCGCAGTACCGACGCAATCTGCTCCGGTATCTCCTCCGCCGATGACAACTACCTTTTTACCCGCAGCATCGATAATATCCTCAACCGGGATATGCTCCCCGCTTACCCTGCGGTTGGACTGCACCAGATAATCCATGGCAAGATAGATTCCTTTTAAATCCCTGCCATCTATATTTAAATCCCTGGGGACGCGCGAGCCGCCGGCAAGGCAAATTGCGTCAAATCCCCTGAGCAATCCTTTGGCCGCATAATCTTTGCCTGCCTCGATTCCGGTGCCGAACTCCACGCCCTCTTTCTTCCAGATGGCAATACGCCTCTCTAGGATTCTTTTATCAAGTTTAAAATCTGGTATGCCGTATCTTAAGATGCCCCCTGGCTTATTATCGCGCTCAAAGACTATGACCTTATGGCCGGCCCTGTTTAACTGTGCAGCGCAGGAAAGCCCTGCGGGTCCGGAACCCACAACGGCAATGTCCCTGCCGGTCCGCTTCTGAGGTGGTCTGGGCTTAATCCAACCCTGCCTAAAGCCATGTTCAATAACCGCCAGTTCATCCTCCCGGATGGTTACCGGCTCGTCATTAATTCCTAAGATGCAGGAGGATTCGCAAAGGGCAGGACAGACCCTGCCGGTTACCTCGGGAAGATTATTGGTTGCCTCAAGAAGCTCCAGCGCCTTCTGCCAATGGCCTCTGAAGATAAGGTCATTCCATTCCGGGATATAATTTCCGATAGGACATCCCCAGTGGCAAAAGGGAGTGCCGCAATCCATGCAGCGGGAGGCCTGTTGGATAGAACGCTCCGCGGCCGGCAGAACCCCCACCTCGGCATAATCATTCCTGCGTTCGCATACCGGCCGGTATGCCGGTTTTTCCCGCTTGACCTTCAGGAAACCTTTGATATCACCCATCGGAAACCTCGCTCAGCCCCATCTTCTCTTCTAATTTTTCGTTTTCTAAAATGCGCTTGTATTCAAGCGGCATAACCTTGATAAAATGCCGCGAGGCCTCGTTGAAATTGTCCAGGATGCGGAGGCTTACGCCGCTAGCCGTATATCGCGCGTGATTCGAGATGAGCTGGCGGATATCCGTCTCATCCTCGGCGTTTAAGGCTTCCAGGTTTACCATATCCAGGTTGCACCTTTTTCGAAAATCAAAATCCCTGGCATAGACGTAGGCAATGCCTCCGGACATCCCTGCCGCGAAGTTACGGCCTGTTTCACCCAACACTACCACCCTGCCTCCGGTCATGTATTCGCATCCGTGGTCGCCGACCCCCTCGACTACTGCATACAGTCCGGAGTTACGAATACAGAAACGCTCTCCTGCCAGCCCCCGGATATGCGCCTCTCCGCTGACGGCACCGTAAAAAGCGGTATTGCCGATGATGATATTCTGCTCTGAACTGTAGCTTACCTTAGTGTCGGGGTAGACAATAATCCTGCCTCCGGAAATCCCCTTGCCGACGTAATCATTGGCCATGCCTTCCAACTCAAAGGTAATGCCATTGGCGAGGAACGCCCCGAAACTCTGCCCTGCCGTACCATTGAATTTAAAGTGGATGGTATCCGGAGGAAGCCCCTCTTCTCCGTAGGCTAAACACACCTTGCCGCTCAGCATCGCGCCGGTAGCGCGGTTGGTATTGCATATTGAAAATTCCAGCTTCAGCGGTTCTTTCTTATCAAGCGTTGGCCGCGCGGATTCAATAAGCTTTAAATCCAAAACCCTGTCTATACCGTGGTCCTGCTTATGCTGGCAATAGACTCCGACGCTATTCTCTGTTGGCGGCTTATAAAGCACCCTGGATAAATCTATGCCCTCTGCCTTCCCGGGGAGGATTGAACTGTTTAGCTCCAGGAGATCGGTCCTGCCGATTAAATCATCCACCCGCCTGATACCCAGCGAGCTCATGATCTCGCGTAGCTCCCTGGCAACAAAGGTAAAATAATTGATGACGTATTCCGGCTTGCCCCTGAAACGGCAGGATAACACTTCATCCTGGGTTGCGATACCAAGCGAACAGTTATTCAAATGGCAGTGCCTCAGCATCACGCAGCCGAGGGTGACCAATACGGCGCTTGAGAAACCGAATTCCTCCGCACCCAGCATCGCCGCGATGGCGACGTCGCGGCCGGTGCGCATCTGCCCATCCGTCTGCAGGCGGACCCTGCTCCTTAAATCATTCAGCACCAGGGTCTGGTGTGTTTCGGAAATGCCTAATTCCCACGGAAGCCCGGCGTGCCTGATAGAGCTAAGAGGCGATGCCCCCGTGCCCCCGTCTCCTCCGGAGATAAGGATCATATCGGCGTGACCTTTGGCAACGCCTGCGGCAATGGTGCCTACGCCGATCTCGGATACGAGCTTAACGCTCACCCGCGCCTTAGGGTTGGCGTTTTTTAAATCAAATATCAGTTGCGCCAGGTCCTCAATGGAATAAATATCGTGGTGTGGCGGAGGCGAGATAAGGGTAACCCCGGGAGTGGTATAGCGTGTCCTGGCGATAATCGCGCTGACCTTATGACCCGGCAATTGCCCGCCTTCCCCGGGCTTTGCGCCCTGGGCGATCTTAATCTGCAGTTCATCGGCGTTAACCAGATAATTTGCAGTCACCCCGAACCTGCCGGAGGCAACCTGTTTTACCGCGCTCCTCTTGCAGTCGCCGTTAGGTAAAGGCATAAAACGGGCGGGGTCTTCGCCGCCCTCTCCGCTGTTAGACCTGCCTCCAAGTTTATTCATGGCAATCGCAATAGTCTCATGCGCTTCCTTACTGATGGAGCCGAAACTCATTGCCCCGGTAGCAAAACGCCTGACTATCTCCTCCGCCGGCTCTACCTCCTCGATAGGTACGGGCACCGACTTCTTGAATTGGAACAAACTACGCAGGGTGCTCGGATGCCCTGACTGGTCATTAATCAGGGTGCTAAACTCCTTGTATCTTGAATAATCGCAGTGCCAGGCCGCATCCTGAAGGCTCGCGATACTACTGGGATTCCAAAGATGGAATTCGCCGTCGCGTTTCCACTGGTATATTCCTGCGGTTGCCAGATAGTTAGGGCTTGACTCTCCATGCGCGTACGCCTCCCGATGCCTCGATATTGTCTCATCGGCTAGCGCCTCAAACCCTGCACCTCCGATTCTCGAAACAGTGCCCGAGAAACACCGCTCCACAACCTCATCCGCCAATCCCAGGGCCTCAAAAATCTGGGCGCCGCGGTAACTCTGGAGCGTGGAAATCCCCATCTTGGAGAGTATCTTTAAAATCCCCTTATCCACTGCCTTGATATAATGCCCTAGGGCAACGCCTTCCTTAAGGCCGGCCTTTTCTTCTTTTAATAAATACCTTACCGCTTCAAATGCTCCGTAAGGGTTAATGCAGTCTGCGCCGTATCCGAAGAGCAGCGCAAAATGATGGACCTCCCTGGGCTCGGCAGTCTCCAGGATTATCCCTATCTGGGTCCTAAGGGCCTTTCTGACAAGATGATGGTGAACTGCCCCTGTTGCCAAAAGCGCAGGCAGGGCAGCGCGTTCTTTGGAGGTCCCCCTGTCCGTCAAGAGGATAAAGGTATAACCGGAATTGATTGCCTCAACCGCCTCTTTGCATATGCGCTCCAGGGTCTTCAGGAAATCTTTTTTGGAATCCGCTCTAAAAAGAAGCGAAATCTCCTTGGTACGGAATCCTTTTTTATGTATGCGCTTGATCTGGGATAGCTCGGCATCAGTAAGCACCGGCCTTCTGACCCGCAGTTTCCTGCAATGACTGGCTTTCTCATCCAAAAGGTTGCCTTCCGGTCCCAGGTATGTCTCCAGGCTCATCACCAACTCCTCCCTGATAGGGTCAATGGCGGGATTGGTAACCTGGGCAAAGAGTTGTTTAAAATAATTATAAAGGAGCTGCGGCTTCCCGGAGAGGAGCGCGTGTGGGGTATCATTACCCATGGAACCGATGGGTTCCTGGCTGTTCTCTACCATCGGGCCGATAATGAACTTAAGGTCCTCGCGGCTGTATCCGAAGGTCTTCAAGAATACTCCGCTATCCCTGATAGTGCCCGCGGGAGACCTGCCTTGGGGGAGATCCTCCAACTCGAGCATTTCCTTCTTTAGCCAGGAGGCATATGGCTTGCTGACACTAATGCCCTCTTTTATTTCCTTATCATCTACAATGCGCCCTTCTTCGGTATCGATAAAGAAAATCTTGCCCGGCTCAAGCCTTCCGGAAAGCAGGATATCCTGCGGCTTGATATCAAGAACTCCGACCTCCGAGGCCATCACTACCAGTCCTTGTTTGGTTACCAGATAACGCGCCGGGCGTAGTCCGTTTCTATCCAACACTGCGCCGACCCTCGTGCCGTCGGTAAATGCAATCGCGGCCGGGCCGTCCCAAGGCTCCATTAAGCATGCGTGATATCTATAGAAGTCGCGAATCCTTCCTTCCAAAAGCGGGTTTTGCTGCCAGGCGCTCGGGATAAGCATCAGCATCACATGCGCCAGGCTCCTTCCTGAAAGCGTCAGTAATTCAAAGACATTGTCGATGGTGGCGGAATCGCTGCCGTCCGGCACGATTACCGGTAAAATATCCTTGAGTTTCCTGCCGAAAAGCCCGTTCTCCAGTAACCCTTCACGCGCGCGCATCCAGTTGATATTTCCCCGCAGGGTATTTATCTCTCCGTTGTGCGCCAGAAACCGGAACGGCTGGGCAAGGTCCCAGGTAGGGAATGTATTGGTGCTGTAGCGCGAATGCACCAGGCATATCGCGCTCTGGATGCCGTCATCACGCAGGTCAAGGAAGAACCTGTCAAGCTGCTGCGGCATCAACAGCCCCTTGTAGGAAAAGGTGCGGCTTGAGATATTGGTGATATAAAAAAAATGCCTTTGCTTAATCCCTGAGGAGCGTATAATGTTTTCTATTCTCCTGCGGATAACGTAGAGGCGCCGCTCGAAATCAAGCTGTTCCTTAAGCCGGGGAGGCCTGGCAATAAATACCTGCGCGATTAGAGGCTGGGTTTTGCGGGCGGTATTGCCGATGCCGGAATCATCCACCGGCACGATACGCCATCCCAAAAGAACCTGCCCCTCCTCGTTAATTACCTTCTCAAAAACCTCTTGGCAGAATCCGCGCTCTTTTTTATCCTGGGGTAAAAATACCAGTCCGCTGCCGTATCCCCCCCGGGCTGGAAGTTTAATTCCGGAGCCGGCAGCAACCCTGACAAAAAATTCGTGAGGCAACTGGATAAGGACGCCTGCGCCGTCCCCGGTTTCAGGATCGGCTCCGGTTGCGCCGCGGTGCGAAAGACGCCTTAATACCTCCAGCCCCTGCTTGACAATCTGGCTTGAAGCGCGTCCTTTGATATCACAGACAAAACCGACGCCGCAGGAATCATGCTCGAATGCCGGCTCATAAAGCCCCTGCCTACCTGGTAAATTAAAATCTCTCATCTTTTGTATATCCTGGCGTTGATACCCAGCTTTCTGATTTTGGAACGCATGGTATTACGGTTAATACCCAGCAGCCTGGCTGCCTTGAATTGATTCCCCTCTGTGCGTTGCAAGGCATGCTCGATCAAAGGCCTTTCCACAACATCCAGCACGGCTTTATATAATACACCCTGCTTCTCCTTATATAAAGCATCTTCTAGTTCGGTAATCTTATCCGCAAGCTGAACCTCTTCCTTAAGCTTATCCATCTTGCTTATCCTGACGATCTTCTCCTCTTTGGTAATATCTATGCGGAAGTTTCCCTGCTGGGTAAGCATCTGGGCAATAATCTCTTTTACCTTCTCGTCATTATCCGCGACTAAAAACCTGATCATTGACGCCCCGCCTCCCCTGCCTAATATTTAAGCAGCTGCTGCTAAAAAAAATCTTCTAGCCTGCCGCAACGCCCGCGGCTGCCTCAATAATCCTGGCGAAATTAAGATACAACACCCCTGCCTGCCTGCTGAATTCCTCATTGTTTTTGTAAGCCTCAACTATCATCTTTGTTACTTCAATTCCCGCTGCTTCTTCTTTATAGGCATCTACCCAGGACTCTAGCATCCAGGGAGTTACCTCAATATGAAACTGCAGGCCATAGGCGCGCCTGCCTATCCTGAATGCCTGGTTAACGCAGCCGGCGCCCCTTGCCAGAAGCGCTGCACCGGCTGGGATATCAAAGGTATCCTGGTGCCACTGGAAGACGAGCGGCTTCGGACTAACCCCTGAGAACAAAAGGTCTTTTTTGCCTTCTTCGGTCAAATCTACACAGCGCCAGCCGATTTCTTTCTCCGGACTCTTCTTTACAGAGGCGCAAGAGGCCTTTGCCAAAAGCTGCGCCCCCAGGCACACCCCCAAGATTGGAATCTCTTGGCTTAGCGCCTCTTTTAAAAACTCATTCTCTTCTTTTAAGAAGGGGTATTGCGCTTGCTGATAAACGTTCATCGGCCCCCCAAGCAGAATAATCGCCTCTGCTTCTCTAGGGCTAGACGGAAGTTCCCCGCCATCCCCCAACTCAACGGTTTGAAGCTGCCAGGCAGTATTTTTAAAAAACTCACCCATGCTCCCCGGCCCCTCAATCCCTATATGTTTAATAACCAAAATCATCCCGCGTAGGTAGGGGCGGTTCTGGAATACGGTTAAAAGTGTCCCCTGCCGGGACAGTTCTTACCGGATTCCAGAACCGCCCCTAAGATTAAATGTCGAAGTAAAGATAAAACTCATAGGGATGCGGACGCATCCTAACCCCGTCTATCTCTTTTTTGCGTTTGTATTCCAACCAGATATCCAGGACGTCCTTTGTAAAAACGCCTCCGCGCAACAAATATTCGTGGTCTGCTTCCAAGGCCTTTAAGGCGGTATAGAGCGAACCGGGAACCGTGGGTATATGTTTGAGCTCCTCCTCGCTTAATTCAAAAAGGTCCCTGTCCATAGGTTCGCCCGGGTCAATCTTGTTTTTAATGCCATCAAGCCCTGCCATCAGCATCGCGCTGAATGCCAGATAGGCATTGCAGGATGGGTCAGGCGGACGGAATTCCAGGCGCTTTGATTTTGGACTGTCAGAATACATCGGAATACGGACTGCCGCGGAGCGGTTACGCGCGGAATAAACCAGGTTTACCGGAGCCTCGTATCCCGGGACCAATCTCTTGTATGAATTGGTGGTAGGAGCGCAGAAGGCCATGAGGCTGGCGGCGTGCTTAAGAAGTCCGCCTATATAATACTTGGCGGTCTGGCTTAAAAGCGCATAACCTTTCTTGTCATAGAAAAGGTTTGTGCCTCCCTTCCAGATGCTCTGGTGACAATGCATGCCTGAGCCGTTGTCCGCAAACAAGGGCTTAGGCATAAAGGTCGCGACCATACCGTACTTCTTTGCCATATTCTTGATAATATACTTGTAGAGCAGGAGATTATCCCCCATCTTCACGAGTTTGTCGAACTTCATGTCGATCTCGCACTGTCCGGCGGTGGCTACCTCGTGGTGATGCACCTCGACATTAATGCCGGACTCAATCATCTTAAGGATAATCTTGCTCCTTACATCCTGCAGGGAATCGTGCGGCGGGACGGGGAAATACCCTTCCTTGAAACGTATCTTATACCCCAGGTTAGGAGATTCCTGTCTGCCGGTATTCCAATCGCCTTCGGCAGAATCAAGAAAATAGTACCCCGAATTCTCAGTTTGGTCAAAACGCACGTCATTGAATAGAAAGAATTCTGCCTCCGGACCGAAATAAACCGTATCTCCGACGCCGGAATCCTTAAGATACTTCTCGGCCTTCTTGGCGATATAGCGCGGGTCGCGCGTATAAGGCTTGCGGGTGAGGGGGTCGTAGATATCGCAGATAAGGCTTAAGGTCGGGACCTCGCAGACAGGGTCCACTATGGCTGTAGCGGGATCCGGGATGAGAATCATGTCGGATTCCTGTATCTTCTGAAAGCCGCGGATGGAAGAACCGTCAAAGCCTATGCCGTCCACCCAGATAGAGCGGGTAATGTCATCCATCTCGCTTAATTCAGAAGCGGGAATGGAAAAATGCTGCCAGAGTCCCGGCAGGTCGTTGAATTTAAGGTCAACGATCTTGATGTTCTTATCCTTAATCAATTTCGTCGCATCGCGGGCCGCCTTATCGTCAAAAGAACCGTTAACAAGGGGATTCCTGGTTTTGACATTCTCGGTTGTCTTTGTCCGTTTCTTAGGCATCGCTATCCTCCTTTTATTTATTCTTTAAACCAATAAAAAAGAGGTGTTCCCCCTTAAGGAAGAACACCTCTGTTCTTTCTTGATTGTTTTAAAGCTGCTTAATTCTGCACTGCGGTGTGCTTATATTTTAAGCTTTAGACCTTCATTATATACAAGTAAATATACGGGCGGGCTGGTAACCACTTTTTAAGAGCTACCGGCCGGATCGAACCGCGGGGTTCAGCCTATCGCAATGCCCCCGCGCTCTTCGGTACGGATGCGCACGCACTCTTTTAAATCCAGGACAAAAATCTTGCCGTCCCCTGTCTCGCCGGTCTTGGCGCCTTTGACGATTGCACTGATAGTCGGTTCAAGAAAATTGTCGTTAACCGCAATTTCCAGGCGAACCTTGCGCAGAAGATTACCGGTCTCCTTGGCTCCGCGGTAAACCTCCGTCACGCCCTTCTGGCGGCCATGCCCGAGGACCTCGCTGACCGTAATCAGGTTTACCTCGGCCTTATAAAGCTCCTCCTTGACCTCCTCCAGTTTATATGGCTGAATAATAGCTATTACCAGTTTCATCATTCCTCCTATTCTAATACCGTATAGGCCCTCTCGTGGTGCTGGGTAAGGTCCAGGCCTATCAATTCCTCCTTCTCGTTTACGCGGATACCAAACAACAAATCTACTATTTTATATATAGCGAGCGTGGCCAAAGAGGTATAGGCGATGGTTACTGCAACCGCCGCTAACTGTATCAGGAATTGCTTGGGATTGCCGAAAAATAAGCCGTCGGCGCCGGCAGGATTGACTGCCTTAGAGGCAAAGAGTCCTGTGGCCAATGCCCCCCATATCCCACCTACGCAGTGAACCCCGAAGGCATCCAGCGAATCATCGTATCCCAGCCTGGGTTTAATTACTGCCACCGCGATAAAACAGAAGATGCTCACCAGCAGCCCTATAATGATTGCGGGAATGACGCTGACAAACCCTGCGGCCGGGGTAATAGCAACCAACCCTGCCACAGCACCGCTGGCTGTACCGAATATCGTGGGCTTGCCGTTACAAAGCCATTCTAACAGCGCCCAACTCAAACCCGCGGCTGCGGCTGCGGTGTTGGTAACCACAAAGGCGTTCACTGCCAGCCCGTTAGCCCCCAGGGCGCTCCCGGCGTTGAACCCGAACCAGCCAAACCAGAGAAGAGCGGCACCTAATACTACAAACGGCAGATTGTGCGGCGGAGGGATATTGGAATCCAGGTTCTTTCTCCTGCCGATAACCAAAGCGGTAACCAAGGCAGCAATACCGGCATTAATGTGAACCACAGTGCCTCCGGCAAAATCAAGGGCCCCGATGCTCCTCAAGAACCCCCCTATGCCCCAGACCCAGTGGCAGAGCGGGTCATACACAAAGGTTGCCCAAAGAACGGTAAAAATAAGG
>JBAZKK010000035.1:0-11534 GCA_041650795.1 Candidatus Omnitrophota bacterium
GCCTCGGTGCCTCCGGCTAACATAATATCGGCATCCCCGCGCTGCAGTATCCTGAAGGCGTCTCCGATGGAATGCGAACCCGAGGCGCAGGCGGTAGTCACGCAGGAATTATGCCCTCTGAGCCCAAAAATAATCCCTACCTGCCCCGCAGCTTCATTAACGATAAGCTTAGGTATAAGAAAGGGCGATAATCTGGAAGGGCCTTTGGCAAGCAGGATATTATGCTCATCCTCCATGGTCTGCAGGCTGCCGATACCTGAACCGATTATAACCCCTACCCTGGTAAGGTCCTCTTTAGCAAGGTCCAATCCTGAATCTTCGATTGCCTGCCTGGAGGCTGCAATGGCATACTGCACAAACCTAGCCATATGCTTGGCATCCTTGGAAGAAATCCCGTAGAGGCTGTGGTCAAAACCCTTAACCTCCCCTGCGATGCGGGAATTATACGCAGAGGCGTCGAACTGGGTAATCGGGCCTATACCCCCCCTGCCCTCCTTTAACGAATTCCAGAAGGAAGGGGTATCATTGCCAACAGGAGAAATGACCCCCAAACCAACAACCGCAACCCTTTTTTCTTTAGTCATGTTTCTAGCCTATACAAAATTTACCCCGCCAGAAACTCACGGGCGGGGTAAAGATTAAAAATCTATATCTATCTGCAATTATTTGTTTCCGGACTTTTCTTCGATATACTTAACGGCGTCACCGACGGTGGCAATCTTTTCGGCATCCTCATCGGATATCTCGATACCGAATTCCTCTTCCAGCGCCATCACAAGCTCTACCGTATCCAGGGAATCGGCACCCAGGTCATCCACGAAAGAAGCCTCCGGGGTTACCTCTTCGGGTTTCACTCCTAGCTGCTCTGCAATAATAGACTTTACTTTATCTTGAACCGGCATCCTTCTTTCCTCCTTTGTGTCAACATTTACCTCACGCCATTATCATGCCGCCGTCCACCACAATAGTCTGGCCGGTAATGTAACCTGCCTCTTCCGAGGCCAAAAACAGACACACCCTTGCCACATCAAGCGGCGCGCCGAACCTGGCAAGCGGTATCGCTGCCAGCATCTTCTGCTTCAGTTCCTCAGGGAGCTTTGCCGTCATATCGGTCTGAATGAATCCAGGCGCTACCGCATTTGCCGTAATGTTACGGCTGGCGAGCTCCTTGGCAGTTGTCTTGGTCAGGCCAATTATCCCAGCCTTGGAGGCTGAATAGTTTGCCTGCCCAGGGTTTCCTATAATGCCAATTATCGAGGCAATGTTGACAATCCTGCCGCTTCTCTGCTTAATCATGGGCCGGGATACTGCCTTGGTACAGTTAAAGGTACCCTTTAGATTAACCTGGATCACCGCATCCCAGTCCGTTTCGCTCATACGCAGCAAAAGATTGTCCTTGGTGATTCCAGCGTTGTTAATTAATATATCAATCTTTGCAAATTTGTCAAGGATTTTGTTTATGCCTTCCTCAACCTTGGAATAAGTCGTAACATCAAGCTCCACTGCCAGTGAGCGCCTTCCCAGGGCCTCGATTTCCTTCTGGGTTGCCTCGGCCTTGCCGAGGTTGACGTCTCCTATTACCACGTCAGCGCCTTCCGCGGCAAAAAGCAAAGCAATATCCCTGCCTATTCCTTGTGCACCTCCGGTAACCAAAGCCACCTTATCTTTAAGTCTCATCTTAACCCCTCTCCTTTTAGCCCCCCAACACATCCCAGGATATCATCTTTTTTCTCGACATTTACGACCCTGGCCCTACCGTCAATACGCCGCATCAGGCCTTTGAGGACCTTGCCTGGGCCGAATTCCAGGAAATCAGATGCTCCGCCCGAGAGGATAAAACGCATGGAGTCCTCCCAGAGGACGCTGGAGGCAACCTGCCTGACAAGATTCCCCTTGATCTCCTCGGGGGTAGTTGCCGGCCTGGCAGTAACATTGCTGATAACCGGTATCCTGGGTTTATGTATCTGGACATTATCCAGTTCACGGGCTAACCTATCCGAGGCTCCCTTCATAAAAGAAGAATGAAATGCGCCGCTTACCTCCAATAACAGCGCCATCTTAGCGCCTCTGTCTTTGGCCAGCCTCTCCGCTTCGCCGATCTCCTTTGCGCCTCCCGAAATGACTATCTGGCCGGGGCAGTTGAGATTGGCAATTTCGGTATTGGTATCGGCGCAAAGGTTCCTGACTGCCTCGCGCTCCATCCCTATAACGGAAAGCATCTTCCCGGGTTTCTTGCGCGCCTCTTCTTCCATAAATTCGCCGCGTTTACGCACCAGATAAACCGCATCCTCAAAAGACAATGCCCCTGCCGCTACCAGCGCCGAATACTCTCCCAGGCTTAACCCCGCAGTATAGCTAAACTCCTTGCACAACGCAGGGCACCTTGCTTCAAACGCGCGTAAAGCAGCGATGCTTACGGCGAGTATCGCCGGCTGGCAATTATCGGTCTTAACGAGCTCCTCAAGCGGACCCTCAAAACAAAGCCCGGAAAGGGGAAACCCCAGGACATGGTCTGCTTTTGCAAAAACCCCCCTGCTTTCCGCAAACTCTGCGGACAAATCCCTGCCCATGCCTACGTACTGCGCCCCTTGGCCGGCAAAAAGCAAGGCCTTTACCGCGCTCATCTGTCACTCCCTCGCCTGTTATCCAAAAGCCCCTTAAGCTTATCGGCGGCCTCTCTGGAACCGGGGTCAATATTAAGCGCCTCCTCAAATTCCCGCCTAGCATCCTTATGGCGCCCCATAAGGGAATAGACATCCCCGCTCTTGATGTAAGCCAATACGTAAGAAGGGGTTAACCTTTTGGCCGCATCCAACTCATTTAGAGCCCTGGCATAAAGCCCCTGTCTGGCGTAACAGACAGCCAGGGAAACATAAAAATAGGGCATGCCGGGCTCATTAGCGATTGCCTCCCGGTACTTCTCTTCTGCTTTTTTATAATTTCCGCGGGACATGTAAATCATGCCGGCATCCGAATATATCCTGGTAAAATCGAATATGCTCAATCTATTATGTGACCGGGAGACTGCGGCGTCAAATTCCCTGAGGGCCTCTGGATAATTGCCGCGCTTAAACCAGGCCTCTCCCAGGTCAACGTGGCCGGTAGGCGCATGGGGATATTTTTCAGCCACTGCCATACAAACCGAAAGCTCATCTTTCCAAAGAGGGTTGGTCGTCAGGGTAAAGATGGAAAAAAACACCACGCAGGCAAGCGGCAAAACCTTCTTTAGCAGCGGGAACCTCAAGCCGAAACCGTTTCCTTCGTTATCCGGCATGGTCAACAGCGCCGCGATAATGACGGCAAAACCCGCCAGCGGCAGATACATAAAGCGGTTGGCCAACAATATCCTGAAGTTATTGAGAGGGTTGTTCATCGGCAGCGACCAGATAAAAAACCAGAGCGCCCCGAAGGAGAGCGCAGCCGGAAACCTCCTTCTTTTAAGAATCACAAAAATGGAGCCGATTATAAAGACTGCGCCTAACGCAATATTAAGGTAGGAATTGCGCACCTGCATAGGAGGCACCATCACCAGGTCCCGCGGGAAAACCATATCCCTTAGGTATGCCCCGAAGACATCGCTCATGCGCAGGATATTCCCAGGCCCGGCGCCAAGGTCAAAGATGTGCTGCGTCGGCTGCCTCAGGAAAAAATAAACCCACAGGTATATCAACGCTACTGCCAGATAACAAAGATAACCCCTCCATCCTGCCAATGCCTTCTTAAGACTGCCTCCCTGCCGGTAATATTCAGAGACGAAAAGCGCCGCAGGCAGAAATACCGCTATTTCCTTGCAGAAAAGCGCCATAAAAAAACAAAATAACGAAAGCGAAAAATAAAAAAACCTCCCCGGGCGGATGTTATCCCGCGATTTAAAATAAGAAAGGATTGCGAGCAACGAGAATAGCATCGCCAGGATATTCGGCCTAAAACCCACACAGGCAATAACCTCGGAGCTTAACGGATGAACCCCGAACAGGAGGGCTCCCAGTGCCGAAAGCCGAGGATTGGCAAATAATCGCAAGAGGAGAATATATAATAAAACGGAGCTGGCAACATGCAACAAGACATTAACAAGGCGCCAACCCCACGGCCTAAGGCCGAAGAGGGCGTAATTGAGCATGTATGTAACGGTTGCGACCGGCCTATAGCTGGATTCCCCGCTGCCTAAATTGTATGTGCCGTTATAAAAATAATCTCTCACCGGACTGGCGATATAATTGCTGCTGAAGAGAAACGGGATATTACGGAATGATTTTATGAAGGCGTTATCTACAATGAGGGAAAAATCGTCGTAAACGAAATTGCCGGGGATGGCGCCTGCCCAGACAAGAAAAACCACCACCGCTATCAAAAGGATGAGCCTGCCGCTTCCTACCACTTTATTACGCATGCTCCCCAGACCAGGCCTGCGCCAAAGGCGTCAAGAAGCACGATATCGCCTTTCTTGATGCGGCCTTCTTTTGCCGCTTCGCAGAGGGCAACCACGGTAGACGCAGAGGACATATTGCCGTATTTGCCGATATTGAGGTAAACACTCTCCTCCTTAAATCCGAGCTTTTTGGCAACCGCCATAATAATACGGATATTGGCCTGGTGAGGTATGACAACGTCGATATCCTTACACTCCAACCCCGCCCGCTCCACGGCAATCCGGGCGGCATCGGCCATGTGCTTTACCGCGACCTTAAAGAGCTCGTTGCCGCGCATCTTGATGTAATGCAGGCCCCCTTCCAGGGTTTCCCTGCTCGCGGGGTTGCGTGAACCTCCGGCGGGCATCATCAGGAGTTCGGTCATATTACCGTCGCTTCCCAGGTAAGCCGAAAGTATCCCCCCTGATTTTACCTCCGATAGCACCACCGCACCTGCCCCGTCGCCGAATAAAACGCAGGTATTGCGGTCCTTCCAGTCCGTAACCGAAGATAAGACCTCGGCGCCCACTACTAGGGCATTCTGGTATACCCCTTGTTCAATGAACTGCTGAGCTATGTTCAAAGCGTAGACAAAGCCGGCGCAGGCAGCCGAGATATCAAAGCAGGCAGCAGCCCCTGCCCCCAGGCCTTTCTGCACAAAACAGGCGGTAGAGGGAAACTGCATATCAGGAGTAATGGTGGCGACAATAATGAGGTCGATGTCCTGCGGGGAGAGCCCGGCGTTGCTGATAGCCTCACGGCATGCGCCAAGGGCAAGGTCTGAAGCAGCCTGCCCCTTATCTACCAGCCTTCTTTCCTTTATGCCGGTGCGGGTAGTAATCCACTCGTCGCTGGTATCGACCATCTTTTCCAGGTCGGCGTTGGTGAGAATTCTCCTCGGCAAATAGTCCCCTACGCCGATAATCCCTGCTTTTTTCATATCCGTCCTATTCTATTGATTAGCCTGCTGGCTGATATTGACAGGACCGATGGCCTCGGAGATCCTCTCGTTGAACTTGCGCTCAACCTCCTCCTTGGCTACCCTGATGGCATTCTTTATGGCACGGGCATTGGAACGGCCGTGGCCTATGATAACTACTCCGTCAACTCCTAAAAGCGGCGCCCCGCCGTATTCGGAATAATCCAATTTTTTCTTAAAACGCGAGAGGCTTCGTTTTAAAAGTAGCGCTCCCATAATCCCCATCAGGCTGCTCTTGAGGTGCCTCTTGAGGAATTCTTGCACCGTCTCAGCCAGGCTTTCAGACACCTTCAGCGCTACGTTACCCACAAAACCGTCGCAGACAATGATGTCGCATTTGCCGGAAAAGATATCCTTGCCTTCGACGTTGCCGATAAAATTAACCTTGCTTTTCTCAAAAAGCTCATGGGTTTCCTTGACGAAATCAGTCCCCTTGCTCTCCTCTTCCCCGATATTCAGGAGCCCGACCTTAGGGGAAGGCTTATTAAGGATATAGCGGAAATAGGCATCCCCCATGATGCCGTATTGCAGAAGATGGATGGGCTTAGGGTCAATATTCGCTCCTCCGTCAATAACAAGAGATATGTCCTTAAGAGTCGGCAGGATAAGAGCGATACCCGGGCGCTCCACTCCTGCAAGAAGCCGAAGGCTTAAGGTCGCGGCACACACTACTGCGCCGGTATTACCGGCGCTGAAAAAAGCGTCCCCCTGCCCATCCTTGAGGAGATTCAACCCCACGACGATGGAGGAATCCCTCTTCTTGCGCACGCTGAACGCTGCCGGCTCCGACATCCCTATGACGTCCGCCGCCGCGTGGAACCCGATACTCCCGGGGTCGCCGTATCTCTTGATAAGAGGCAAAACGACATCCTCCCTGCCCACCAGGGTTACCTCGATGTCGTATTCCTTGACAGCGGCTAAGGCACCCTCTACCACTACTGCCGGCGCATAATCACCGCCCATAGCATCTACGATAATCTTAGTCATCTATCGCTTCTTTTTCTTCTCTTTTACTTCGATTTCAACTACCTGTCTTCCGTCGTAATAACCGCACACCTGGCATACCCGATGCACTAATTTAAGATGCTTGCACTGCGGGCATGGAATGAGATTGACTGCCTTTATCTTCCAGTGGGTACGGCGCTTTCTGCCGCGCGCGGCGGAATGTCTCCTTTTCGGTAACGGCACTTGAATACTCCTTTCCTTACGTTCGTGGCTTGCTGCAACTACAATCCCCGAGGTTCAAATCCTTACCGCAGGCCGGGCACAACCCCTTGCAATCCTTGCGGCAGAGAGGCTTTACAGGATAACCGAGGATAAGCTGGTCTCTAACCTCGGGGTCAAAATCAACCGCCAGATGCGAAGCATCAACCTCGGAATCAATCCTGATATCCCGCTTGAAATCGGCGGAAAAATCCTTCAGGCAACGGCTGCAGGTCAGGGTTACGCGGCCTTCTACCTTAATAAGGGCGGTAACCACATTTGTAACCTTTGAGATATTGGCCTTTGCCTTAAGGGGCTCTTTAAGCTTTATTAAATCCGTGTCCAATCCCCAGGTTACGGGATCAATATCCTCCTCTAACAGCGCCCCTTCGGGAGGAATCTGTCGGACATCTATTTTCATAAAATATCAGTGCCTCTTGCTTAATTTCTCCCTTAAGGGCTCTTCTACGAAATCTGGAACGAAGCTTGAAAGATCCGCCCCCAGCGAGGAGGCCTCCTTTAAGAGCTTCGATGATAAATAACTGTATGATTCCTGCGGCATCAGGAAAATTGTCTCTATATCGGGCGAGAGCTTGCGGTTGGTCAGGGCCATCTGGAATTCGTATTCAAAATCCGAGAGCATCCGAAGGCCCCGGATAAGCACCTTGGCTTTTTTGCGGTGCGCGTAATCAACAACCAACCCCTTGAAATCATCAACCGTAACGCCGTGCATGCCGCGCGTAGCCCTCTTAAGCATCGCTACCCTCTCCTTGACGCTAAAAAGCGGCTTCTTGTGGTAATTATGGGCTACCGCTACCACCACCTCTGAGAATATCTCCTGCGCCCTTTTGATGAGGTCAATATGACCGTAGGTAACAGGGTCAAAACTACCGGCATAAATAGCCACTTGGCACATACTTAAGTTAACCCCTTTTTACTAAAAATGATAACTCGGTATCCCCGTAGCGCTTCTGCCTGGTAAGGGCTAATCTTCTGAGGTCGTGCGGTAGAATATCTTTGCGGAAATGCTGCACTATTATAATACCATTGGGCGCTAATATATCATAAGCATCAAGGATTTGCAAGGTTTTTTTTGCCAGTCCGCGGTAGTAAGGGGGATCCAGGAATATAATATCGAATTCCTTCTTCCTGCGGCTGAATTCCTTAACGGCATCCAAAGCAGGCACCGGATATAAACGGCAGGATTTAAAGTTAAGGGATTTAATGTTCCTGTCAATGGCGCTGATACAGCCCGGCTCGTCTTCTACCAAGGCCAACTCCCCTGCTCCCCGCGAGGCAGCTTCCAACCCCACTGCCCCTGACCCCGCAAACAGCTCCAGGAACGACAACCCCCCGATATCCCCCAGGATATCAAAAAGAGCCTTCCTGACCTTATTCTGCGTCGGCCGGATACCCCGCGGCATACGCAGCAGCTTGCCCTTATTTTTCCCCGTAATAATGCGCATCATTATCCCACTACCACTAATTCCTGGTATTCAGGAAAACGCTCCAAGAGTCTTTCCTTTATCGCCATATTCTGTTTATTTTCCAGATTGGGGTCAACCCCAACCAGCCTTATCGCCTCTTCACGCGCCTTTTTTAAAAGCTGCGTCTGGCTCAAGGGATTGCCGATGCGCAGCTCCGATAGCCCGTGCTGGCGCCTTCCAAAAAACTCCCCCGGTCCGCGGAGCTTCAGGTCCTCCTCGGATAGCCGGAAACCGTCGCTATGGCGCACCATTGCCTCAAGGCGCTGGCGGGATTCGGTAGTAGGAGAATCCGAAACCAGGACGCAAAGGGACTTGGCGCTGCCCCTGCCCACCCTTCCGCGCAGCTGGTGCAACTGGCTCAGGCCGAAGCGCTCTGCGTGCTCCACTATCATGCAGGTGGCATTCGCTACGTCAATGCCAACCTCCAAGACAGTGGTCGAGACCAGCACATCAATCTGACGGTTCTGGAAACCCTTCATAATCTCCTCCTGCTCCTTCTGCTTGAGCCTGCCGTGGATAAGCCCCAGCCGGAACTCCTTGAATTCGCCTGCCTTGAGCTCTTCATACATCTTCCTGGCTCCGGCAATATCCAAGGCATAGGATTCCTCGATTACCGGATAAATAATATATACCTGATAACCGCATTTGAGCTGCTCCCTGGCCAATTCATAAGCGCGCCGCACCTCACCTTGAGCAAACAATAATGTCTCTACCGGCAGGCGGCCCGAAGGAAGCTCATTGATTACCGATATATCAAGGTCGCCGTATAAGGTAATGGCGAGTGTGCGCGGGATAGGGGTAGCAGTCATAATCAGGACGTCCGGCGCAGCGCCCTTGGCAGGCAAGAGCGCTCTCTGGCCTATCCCGAATTTGTGCTGCTCATCGATAACCACCATTCCAAGCCGTGAAAACCTAAGTTTTTCTTCAAGGATGGCATGCGTGCCGATGACTAAATCTATCTTGCCTCCTCCGATATCGCGGTAGGTTCTCTCCTTTGCCTTTTTATCCATACCGCTGACCAAAATGGCTATTTTTATTTTTTTCTCACGGACCTTGAGCTCCGAGACCTGGCTGCTGATTTTTTCATAGTGCTGCCTGGCGAGTATTTCGGTAGGGACCATCATCGCTGCCTGGTAACCCCCCTGGACAGCAATAAGCGCGGCAGCCGTCGCTACCACGGTCTTGCCTGAGCCGACATCCCCCTGCAGGAGCCGCTGCATTGGCTTAGGGCTTGCCATGTCTGCCTTAATCTCTTCCATCACGCTCTTCTGGGCTGTCGTCAGCTCAAAGGGTAAACCGGCAATAAAATCGCGGCTTAGGATGCCTTCCGCCAGATGCGCGATACCCTGTTTTTCTTTCCGGCGGGACTTCCTTAAGGCCAGAGGTAGCTGAAAAATAAAAAACTCTTCAAATGCCAATCTCCGGTAAGCCTCTCTCTGCAGGCCGGCGCCCTGAGGAAAATGTATATTAACGATGCTCTTGGCGAGGTTAAGAAGGTTGTGGCGCGACCTGATATCGTAAGTTAAAAAATCGTGCATCCCGGGCAGGTATTCATCAATGGCCAGCTTTACTGTCTGGCGCCAATTCCTCTGCGTTATCCCGGGCGGCAGCGAATATACCGGCACAATCCTGCCGGTGTTAAGGGCATCGTCCGCCTCGCTCTCAAGGATTTCAAATTCCGGGGAATTCATCTGCAGCCTGCCGGCGTAACCCTCAACCCTGCCGTGAAGTATAAGGTTTGTCCCCGGCTTAAAATAACCTGCAAGGTATGGTTGGTTGAACCAGACGCAGAAAATCCTTCCGCTCTCATCCCCTACCATTATCTCCAGAATGCTGAAACCGCGACGCCTTAAGGACTGGCGTTCGTTTTTAGTCAGGACCCTGGCCCTAACGGTCTGGGCCTCTCCCTGTTTCAGTCCTGCTATGGCGCTTAGGCTGGTGCGGTCTTCGTAGCGGCGTGGAAAGTAATAAAGCAGGTCTTCAATGTCGTTAATGCCTAACGACGATATGACCCTGGCCTTTTTTGGTCCGATACCCTTAAGATATCTTATCGCTGTTGCCAGTGGCTTACTCATCACTAAAGGGTGACTTGCGGATAGTTCCCGGGTAACGGGGATCCCCCGTCACCGTGCGCCTCTTCATTTTTATTGTCCGGGGAGGCATTCTTGGGAGCGGGTTTCGGCGTGAGGCCCGGCTTAACGCCGGAAGGCTTAACCTTTATCTTAAATTCCGCGCTGGAATAGGTTTTATCGCCGATTTTCAACTCTGCAGGCTTGATGGTGAAAATGCCGGCCGCAGTAGGCCTAAGCATAAAGATATACCCCAGGCAGACGCTTTTGGTGCCACGGGATACAGATACCTTAGAGGTAATGGCCCGGGAGAACACATTAAACCCTGAAAAATCCGGAAACATCGGCTCAGGAATATTATTAAGCGTTGAGCTGATGGTAAGTTTATAGGTGAGCATTTCGTCGGCAGACAGCTCTGCCTTATCAACCTCTGCCTTAAAGGTCAGCTCTTCGGTAAAGCCGCTCTGCAGGAATAAAAATATCGCCGACACTGCCAGGCATAAGGCTACTTTTCTTTTTATCGCCAAGCCTATCCCCCGATCATCTGCATTTCCTTGCCACAACAAACAAGCGTTCCTCCTCCGACCTTGGTAACTACCACTTCATTCCCGCAGACGCTGCAGCTGTATTTTTCGCCGGTTTTTTTGACTGCCATGGCATCTTCTCCTTTTTTTATTTATCGTAACATAAGGCCGCTGCCAAGACAATATTTTTTGTCTTGCGGAAAGCGCTTTCTTGCTTTTACTTCTAGCCCTTGATTTCTGACGGAAAATATGGCATATTTAAAATAAGCGAACAAACCACACACAATCAGGAGGACGCCTGATAGCGAAAAGCCGCCAGGCCTATCACCTACAATGAATCCCCGGAAGTTCGGGGATTTTTTGTTTAATTTAATGAGGCCACAACTTACGGAGCGGAGCGAACGTAAGCTGTTGGCCGAATTAACTCCTTGCCCGCGGAGACGTTTTATCACGCAAGGATGGACAAAAGCGTACGAGTTGATTTTCAAAGAAAATCAACGAGTGTATACGCAAGGAGAAACAAACCATAACTTAGCGAGCGCAAGCGAATCTAAGTTATAAGTCCGAATTAAGGCCGCGGATCTCTGCCCTCAGCCCTGAATTCCTCGATTACCTTAAGCATATCCTGCCTACCCTTACTGCGGTAGGCCTTTTCCTTAAGCCTTCTTATGTTGCGCCTTCCGCGCGCATACCAGCCGAAGAACTTATGAAAAATCTTGACGCCGTTTCTCTCGCCATGGTAAGCGATAGAAGAATCAAGGTGTTCAATCATAACATCGGCTATCCCGGATGCATCAACCGCTAAAGGCAGCTTATTACTGCGCAACAGGCCGCGGATCTGCCGGAATATCCAGGGATTGCCC
>JBAZKK010000036.1:0-10510 GCA_041650795.1 Candidatus Omnitrophota bacterium
ATTTCTGAAAAAGATTGGTTCGAACTGTATTTTAAAAGAGCGCCGCCTCAATTTTTCGACGGAAGGTACCTTCCGTCCTGTCCTTGAAGCAGCCCCCTATCACTCTTGGTGGAGCTGGGGGGAGTTGAACCCCCGGCCTCTTGAGTGCGATTCAAGCGCTCTCCCAACTGAGCTACAGCCCCGAGTATAGTTTTTTTTATATCCGAGGGTACTGCGTTGCTTCTCATTACCGGAGTAGAACCCCTTATCATTTATCTTGCGTCAACCTTCGCAGATTCGCGCATGCCCAGGATAGCATAATACCATAGATTCAGCTATTATGGCAAGTGCCCGGGTTGAAGAATTTTGAGGTTATATTATAAAAGTTAACCCTTTAAAAAGCAAGAGATAACGAACAGGCCCCCCAACCTATCGCGCGTAACCCCCGGTATTTCCCATAAAAATAACCCCTCGCAATTATCCCTGCCTCGCTTTGTTTTGATCAGTTATTTTTTAAGTACCGTCTTATGTCTCTGCGGTGATTAAAAACATAGCGGAGATGCCCTAACAAATTTAATGCGTCGTATCGCAGGATAAGGCATAGCATCCGCAGGACACTGCCGGCAGATAAGGCGCCCCCGGGAAGGAACGCCGAATAATTCCTGCATTTTATATTGGCGACTTTATAAATATGCAGGCGCTGGCTGCTCTTAAAATCCTCCGTTTCGAATACAATCTCCGGCCGAGGAGCAAAATGGCACCCTTGCCTCCAATCCTTCAATACCCTGGCATTTTTATTAACCCATTCCCATGCCTCCGTGCCTGGATAAGGAGTAAAGATGTTCCAATGGCCGCTATCAAGGCCAAGCTTCAGGCTTTCGTTTAAAGAAGACATGCTTTTTCTAAAGCTGTCCTTCGGCAGTCCTACCATAAAAAAACCGTTTACCCTGATTCCATGCCGGTTAAAAAGGCTGATGGCGTTTTTAATATCACAGATTTCTTCTCCTTTCTTGATATTCGAAAACACCTCGCCATCCAGGCTTTCGATGCCTATGCTTGCCTGCCTGCATCCGGATTCTGCCATAAGTCTGACCAGTTCTTCGTCCAGGCGGTCAGCCCGGATGCCGTTGGGACATGACCAGGACATCCTGATATTGCGTTTAATAAGCATCGCGCAAAATCCCTTTGCCCTCTCCGGCTCAAAGGTAAAATTGTCATCCAGGATGTGGAAGGAGTTGGAATTATACCTTAACCTCGCCTCAGCTATCTCCTCCACTACCCCTGCGACGCTCCTGAACCTTATCTTTCTTCCCGCTATCCTTCCTACGCAACAGTAGATGCAGGAATAAGGGCATCCCCTGGAAGTAATTACGGGGTAGTCGTAAAGATTGCCGTTTAAGGAATCAAAACAACCATAGTCAGCAAAAGGCAGGGCATCCAGGTCCGGGGTTAGGTTCGCGGGGCAGCCTCTACCGCTTTCAAAAATACCTCCGACGCCCTCCGATACTACCCCAGCCATCCCCCTGAGCTTATTGCCGCTTCCCCACGCTTCCAGGAGCCTGGGGAAAACCTCTTCAGCCTCTCCTTCTATCCCTGCCTTGAAATTCCGGTTTTCCTTAAGTACACTTAAGGCATCCAGGGTTACGTGCGGCCCGCCGCATATTAAATCATCCCTTCCGAGTTCGGCTGCAATCCTGGAGGCGCTTTCAAGGGTAAACGATTTTACCGAAATCCCGATAACATCGTATTTAATAACCTCTCTTATCCTATTGCCCCCATTGCGGGGATTATTATTTAAATCTATTGTTCTTACATTATGACCGCGCTGTTTCAAACTGGCGGCAAGCATAGCCAGCCCGGTATTTAAACCCCTGTTTATCCCCGGAGGGTCAATCAAGGCGACGCGCATCGAATTCATGCATTATTGAGTCTGATTGCCTGGCGGTAAATACCTATTAACCTGCCGGCGTGGTGGGGGCATCCGAAATCGCGGGAGCTCCTCCAGGCGTTATTCCTTAGATTATCAAGAACAGTCCTCTCAAGAAAAGCCTTCTGGAGTGCGCTCTTCAACCCCGCCTCATCCCCTGCCTTAAATAAAAACCCGTTATAGCCATCGTGCACTACTTCGGTTATGCCGCCTACTGCGCTGGCGATTACCGGCGTAGACATGCTGAAACTCTCCAGAATAACTATGCCGAGAAATTCCGGCCATAGGGAAGGCACTACTGTAACGTCCGCAAGGCGGTAAAACCTAAATACCTCCGCATTATCCACCCTGCCGTAAAAGGTTACCCTCGCGTCAGCCCCAGCCAGTCCTCTAAGCCTCGCGGCATAATCTCCATCCCCCACTATATGCAAACGCATATGTTGATGAGCCAGCTCCCTGAATGCCTTTATCAAGATATGGACCCCCTTGTGCTCCACAAGCTGCCCCACGTACAATATGTTGAAATTTCCGTCTGGGCTTTCGCTCGGCAGAGGCTGCGGTTGGGTATCAACACAATAAGGCATAACCTCTCTTTTTATATCTCTAAAGAAGCGTTTTTCGAGGAATATCCTTTCTGCGTGCCGAGACGGCATGATTGCCAGGTTCGGCTTATGCCTGTTAATAAAAAGACGCTTTATGGCGCGGTAAACGAGGCAGGAAAATGAAGCGGAAACACAGATGCCGTGACGCTGCCGGCGGCAGTTGAGGGTAGCATACGGGCAGACTAAAGCAAAATCATGGCAGCTATGGATAAAGGGGAGCCTTAAGGCCTTCACCGCTGATATGGCGCTTAGGGAAAACCCGCTTAGGTTATGAGTATGCACAAGGTCGGGCCTTTCTCTCTTGAGAATAGCGCGGATAAGCAGATATGAATGCAAATTCCAAATGTCAAGGATATGCCACAAAAACCTCTGGACCGCCGGCCTGGATCTCGCCTCCAGGTTATGATAGATATTCAGGGGGGTAAAACTAAAAATCTTGATATTGCCTCTTATCGATTCCTGAGGCAGCAGTGAATGCAGGTTCTGATAAGGGGAAGTCGTGATCAGGACCACCTCGCATTCCCGCGGCAACCGCTCAACTATTCTCTCCAGGTATACCTCAGCGCCTCCGATATCGTGGGGCGGATAAAGATTGGCGATAATGCATACCTTCATTCAACTTGCCCTTAAATACTCTTTTTCGATAATATCGGCGTGCCTGCCCCAGCTGTATTTTTCCCTGACCAGGTCGTAAGCGTTGTTCCCCATTTCCCTTCTCGCTTGTGGGTTTCTCAAGAGATACCTTATCGCGTCCGTTAATTCGTTTACGTTGCCGGCGCTCACTACCAATCCGCATCCTCTGCCTTTTACATCTGCCGCCGCTCCTGCGACAGAACTGACTATCACCGGCTTAGCGCAGGCCATTGCCTCCAAAGCCGTCATGCCAAAGCCTTCCTGCCGCGAGGAAAGAGACGGCATTACCGTAATGTCGGCTCGATTATAATATTCGGCTAACCGGTTACTATCCAACTCCCCCAAAAAGTAAACCTTGCCTTCCAGGCCCCTGTCCCTGGCAGCCGTTCTGTAATAATCTAGCAATACTCCCCCTCCGACGACATATAAACGGATTGCGCTATCCCGGCTTATCTTTTCTACGCTCTCCAAAAGCAGGTCCAGGCCCTTATAATGATGGTGCCTGTCTAACCGGGATACGAAAAATAGCGTGTTGCCTTCATCCTTATCTTGAGGCAACGGTTTAAATTTGTCAAAATCTACTCCCGGAGGGCTGACTATGACCTTATCGCTAAAGCCTCTTAAGAATAACGAATTCTCCAGATAGCCTGGGTGGGTAATGAATATTGCCCGCGATGCCGCAAGCAATAACCTCAAAGCCGATATATTGTATAATCCGCTGGCAAGGCTCAAAACCCCTTCACCGCTGATATCATTGTGATAGGTCAGAAATAGCGGCCTGCCCTTAAGCAGGGACACAACGGCGCTGATATCGCTGCTCCAGGGGGTCGGCAGATGGGTATGTATGACGTCGGGGTTTTCTCTAAATATGGCCTCTGCGAGCCCGGTGGTGATATTGGTATTGGATAATTTAGCCGGATAGGCTAACCTTCTGACCTCAATGCCGTCTATGCTGCCGCTTCCGACAGGCGGTTCATCGGCGCAGATAACGGTTATGCGATGCCCGCGCCTTGAGAGTTCACGCGAGGAATAATAAACATAATTTTCTACTCCGCCGCGATAGGGGAAAAATCTCGCCGGCGTCTGCAGTATCCTCATGACCTAGCGGTATTCTTACTAACTGACCCAAGATAAAAAGCCTCGCTGGATTCGGCTATCTTATCCCAGTTGTACTGCCTGGCGGTCTCCTTTGCAGCGGCTGACATCCGCAGCCTCAGATTTTCGTCCCCAAGCAGCTCGAGGGCCTTCGCGGCCATATCCTCCCTGTCCTTGCAGATGAACCCATCCCGCCCTTCATGAATAAGGCCGGAACTGGCGTTCATAGGGTAATCGAGCATTATTACCGGCAGCCCGCAAGCCATAGCCTCAATTACGACAACGCCGAAGCCTTCTCGGCTGGAAGGAAAGATAAAAACCTTCGACGACTTCATCAGGCCGCTAAGCTCCCGATAAGACAAGAAACCCATAAAGGAAACGTTTCCTTCCAGACCCAGCTTCCCCCTTAGCTTAAGCAACCTTTCCTTTTCCGGACCCTCTCCGGCAATAATGCATTTTACGGCCGGAAAGGCAGCTTTGAGTTTTGCCGTTAAGCCTATCGCCGCATCCACATTTTTATCACTGATGAGCCTTCCGGCGAATATCAGCTCGGATGTCTCGGATGAAACAGGGGCGCCCTGCGCTAACCCGTAATCTATGCCGATGGGGATGACGCTGATGCGCTCGTCTTCCAGCCCGCAATTGATAAGGTCCTGCTTGACTTTATGCGAGTAAGCGATCACCTTTGGGGATAACCTGATAACCAGAGTTTCTATCATCCTGGCAATGCCGCCTTTAAAACGCCCGAGGTATCTATACCAGTAATCTCCCCAGACCTCCTGCCAGGTTACTACCAGCGGGGTCCTTCTTAAAAACGATATAAATCTGACCGGGAAGAATGGCAGGTAAGGGAAGGCGCAGCAATCGATGATATCAAACCGTAAGGACAAAAGCTCTGGTATAATAGAAACGCAAAAACGCACAACCCCTCTTATACCCCTTCTGCCGCTGTCGAGGTAGAGCTTTTTGAAGTCACAGGCGCCGTGCAGATATACCCCGCCATCCCTGATGCAACGCGGCCCATCCCAGGATTTCATCCCGAAGATATGCACCTCGTGCCCTTTATCGGCGAGCCGGCGGCCCAATTCCCAATTCCTTTTCTCTGCGCCGCCCTTTACGTAAGGATAGATTACATCGTAAATAAAAGCGATCTTCATGCTGGGGTCACCAGTTGATTTTAAAAACCCGGATCAAACTGCCGTATTCCTTCCTTTCCAGAAAAGGCTCAAAATGTTTAAGGCCTTCGCCATTAAAGAAATACAAGCGCACCAACATGCTGGCAGCCAGCTCCCGGTCAAGGGCAATGGCGTAATACTGTTTTTTGTCCTTGAAAACTATCACCGAATAATCAAGGTCGCTATTCGGATAGCTAATTTCCTTCAATCTGCCGCGGCTGAAAAGAAAGAGGCTCTTGGGCACGCTGTATTCACGCTGGTATCCGGAATAGACATATACCTGTTGCTGCTTCGGCTTATAAATCATGCCGTTGTTAAAAAGGATGTCGTTATCCTGGGGATACCCCTTCACCACCCCTCCCCTGAATTTAAGCCTCTTGGAGAGCCAATCGTCGGTATCGGACCCGGGCAGCAATTCAGCTTCCAGGCAAAGCTTCTCTGCCAGTTTCTCATCTACCCCGCACTTGATAAGGTAAGCTACCAGATCCTGCCTGCTCTTACTGTTTATGTTATTTTTTATATAAGCCTTGTTAAAATCCCAATTGCCGATAAAAGAAACAGGCGATGCCTTCTCCAGAAGACTCTGGTCTACTATAAAATAGGCCTCCGCAGGCCTCCTTGAAAGGATGCCCGCTACCTCGGCAGCGTCACCCGAAGGAAGGCTCTTATCGAGGAGTTTCCTTGCCGCATTCTCATCGAGAGATAACAATCCCCTAAGAAAGTTCACCGAGCGCAAGGGGTCCTGAAAATTCCTGTTGATAATCTCAAAGGCCCTGTTGCCGCCGTTATTGAGCATGCGAAGCGTAGCTATGGCCTTATCTTCGTCATTAGTGATAAAGCACGAAGCCATCCAGTAAGCCTGCGGGGTATTCTGGCTCTGTCCGTCAAAAATAACCCTCCTGCCTGCTACCGTTTTAAACCAGTCTCCGAAATCCCACCAGGAATTCAAAATAGCGTCCCTTGGGGTATTCTCTTTTATGGCAGTAAGCAGACTATGCCAATTGTCATCCATAAAAGGAAAGGTATTCTCTGCGGTATGGCGCGCATTGATACTCAACTTAACGCCTAAGAAGATAACGGCTGCCGCTAACAGATAGGGTGCCGCCCTGCGTAACCTGAAATGACGGTATATCTCGCTTATCCCCCAACCAAAGGCAACCCCCAGGGGTATGAGCAGAAAAACGGAAAATCTTATGCCGCTTCTGCAGGCAAAAAGCATCGCGATAAACCAAAAGGTCAATACGGTAATCGCCTCGCGCTGGAAAAAGGTGTATTTTTTATTGCGGGCCGTAACCAGGAACAGAACCAAGAGAAAGGCCATTCCCAATAAAAATAAAGGCATCCCGCCTATGGAATTAAGCAGCTGCGTGAAGCTTGTTTTTTTCAGCTCCCCTACCGTGCTGTAGACATTAGGCCAGATGGAATCCGTCAAGGCCCGATTCAGGATAAGAGAATCCCTGACCTGATGATAGAGTTCTCGTAAGGGGCTTAAGCCGCTAAAAACGACAACCCAACCCAGGCTTAAGAAAATAAACAAAAACAGCGTAACGGCATGTTTTTTTATGTAAATATAATTATCGTCTTTGTACTGCCAGCGCGCCAACCAGAGGTTAAAGATGGAATAACATTCATAAATTACCAGGATGATAAACACGAACCACCAGTTGGCCCAGCTGAAACAAAACAACCCTACCCAAAAAGCGGAAAAGGCAACCCAGGGCAGGCCTTTTTTTAGAGAATCTGCGCTATAGTTCTTAAGGTAGGCCCAGATGACAAGAAGCGGGAATATCAGGTTCAGGATATCGTTATCAAACCAGCCCGCCGAGCTGCGGACAAGGAATATGGGGGAAAACCCCACAAAAAGGCAAGCCACAAAAGCAGTAATATTATCCCATCCGGAAAGACAAAAAAGATATAATAAAACAAGCAGGAGCGCTATAAAGAACAAAGGCAGGTAGAAGAGGAACGTGATTAAGGGCAGGGGCTTGAATAGCGAAAATGCCTTATAGAGGAAGGCCGAGAGATAAAAAAAGAAGTTGTTCCGGGATAAAGAGCACCCTGATGGCGCAAGCATAAAATCATCAACCTGCCTGCCGCCTCTGATGCTGTCCCCGGGATAACCATGGCGAAGGATGTTATCTACATATCTGGCCCAGTGCCATCCATCCAGTTCCAAAAGATAGGTCTGGCCCTGGGGATCCTGATATCTCGATTTCAGCCTCCGGTATTCTTCCCAGGCCTCCTCTCTCACCTTTATCTTGTTGTGCCTGATATAATCCAGAAGCAGCGCCCTGGACAACCCATCGTTCACGGAAGAAGCGTAATCTGGAAATTTCTTTTCTACCTGAACCCTGGCGGCATTAAGGATGTTATTATTTATGGTATTGCGGGCTTGGCTTTTAAGCTGGGGGAAAAAGACGGGATAACACCGGTAGTAAATATTAGGGGCCAGAATCAAAACCAAGGATAAAATCGCAATCCGCTTCTTTCTCATCGTAGTTTTTATACTTTAACACAGATTCGTGACTTTTACAATAAAAACCCCGGCAGAAATCTTCTGTATCGTTAGGATATTCAACAAGATAGGGATAAAGATTATCCCCCTGCTACCGAAGGCATATTAAAACGGCTTGTCATGTTGACGGCGGGATTATCGGGAGAGCCGCAGGTGCCGGCTTCGCCGGCATTCCAGCAGCCGATGATATTAACGGTTATAAAATTATCCGGGGCCTCATAAGTAGGAGAGAATGCCGAGATATTTTTAGCAATAACTAACCAATCAGCATTACAATCAGCCGAGCCGTAGTTAGAGCAATACTTAATTTGATAAAGACTGCTGTCATAATGATACGCTACCCAGGCGTCTCTGCCGGTGCCCTGGCGGCCGTCTCCGGACGCCTCGCCCTCTCCCGGCCTGTCCACATAAAGCTCCAAACTAACCCCCTCGCTAATATTCACGGGGCTCATGCCGCTGATGGCGGTATTGCCTACGGCATTAATGATATTCTTAGAGATATGCTCCAGCACATCGGAAACCTGGTTCTGCACGCGCCTGCGTTTATCTAAACCGGTTAGGTGGTAGCTTCCGAAAATATCCAGACTGAATATGCTTACCGCAACAATGCCGGTCAGTATCAAAGCAATCAGCAATTCCAGGAGCGTCAGCCCGTTGTTTTTAAGGGGTAATTTCATTCCAGGTGATATTAAGCACTACCTTTGTTAAATTGTTGACGGGGGAATCAGTTGTAATGGTATAGTTTGAAGTATAATTATAGTAAAAATAATCTCCGGGCATTAAATGTTTTGTCTGGTAGCTATCATTAAAACTGCCGCCGGTCCCCAACCAGCTGCTGCTCCAGGTATCCTGGCTGACGTTCGCCTGCAGCGGGTCCAGAAAATACCTTGTTAATTCCGCCGCCGTCATCACGGAACGGACATGTAGAAAATACCATTTGCTGGAAATGAAGATGTTGGCCAGGCCCCCTATAATCAACGCCAGGATGAGCACTGCTACCAGAATCTCCAAAATGGTCAGGCCTTTGTTGCCTATTGCTAATTGCATTTGTAGGTATCGTTGCTGAACTGGTTGATGCAGTAAGTAGCATTGCCGCCGCTACGCTGGGCCTTGGCAACAAAAGTGTCATCGGTGGTAGCGGTAACCGTATAGTTCCAGTTGGAGGAATTGGTGGGTATGTAAAGTTTTAAATCGCGGTTTATATCTTCTGCATCGTTGCAAGTCAGATAGGCGCCATGCTCAATATGATAAAACTGCTCGGCGTCCTGAATAAGCTTCAGGGTAAGGTTTGCCTCCTTGCCTAAACTCTCCTCTTTCATTCTGCCATAGTTCGGCAAGGCAATAGCAGCGATAATGGAGATAATCACAACTACAATCAGCATCTCTATTAAAGTAAATGCTTTCTTCTGTATCATCACATTAGTCTTTAGGACAATAACACTCGGTGGCACCCGACGGACAGGCGCAGGCAGGCTCCCCCTGGTCTTTCTCCAGGGTCCATACCCTCTCATCGCTCCCGCGGCGGGTGGCGTTAGCCGCCCCTTGCGAAGTGGTAGCATAATCCCAGATATTATGGGGGCCTGAACCGGTAGGAAGGGTAAGTTTCAACCAGGTATTGATCTTTATTGAGTCAGCGGGGCCCTCTCCCGGCGGAGGCAGGAAAAAGGCATTTTCGATATAGTAAATACGCTCTGCTGCCTGGATAAGCTTCAGGTTAGCTTTTGCTTCTTTGTTAAAGGCGGACTCGCGTGATTTCTTAAAATTAGGCAGGGCTAAGGCTACCAGGATAGCGATAACCAGAATTACAACAAGTACTTCTATTAAAGTAAACCCGTACGCTCTTGTAAGCCGCTGGCGCTTCACAAAAATATAATCGCAGGGTGCTACTGCTTTTTTAATTAATAATAACCTCCCGAACCGCCGAACGCCCCAGTGCTGTAGGTAAGGGTAACGGTATAGGCGGTAGATGAACCTGGGGTTTTCCCGGTGCCAACGCCGCACCTGGTGGCTGTGGCTGCCGTTTCACCGCCGTCATAAGAGAAATAATGAGTGCTTGTGCAGCTTGAAGGAGCATCGACAGAAAGATTGGAGAGATCGCTGGAGTATGAACCGTATTCCTGTTTATAGGCCTCCTGGGCAGTGCGGATCTGGCCTAAAATACTCTTGGCTTCGGCAGTCCTGCCCCTCTCTACCAGCCTGGTATATTGGCTGAAACCCAGGGTAGCCAGGATACCTATAATAATAATGACTACAATAAGTTCAAGCAGCGTAAAACCCCTAATGCCTCTCTTCATAACAACCTCCCTTTGCTAAAAAGCATAAAAAATAAAGGCTTGGTTTTTAGTGTAACATATTTTTTTGACTTGTCAAATATTTTTCTATGCTTTCGTGCTGCCTAATTAATAATAACCTCCCGAACCGCCGAACGCCCCAGTGCTGTAGGTAAGGGTAATGGCATAAACGGTGGTTGCGCCTGGGGTTTTCCCGGTGCCAACGCCGCACCTGGTGGCTGTGGCTGCCGTTTCACCGCCGTCATAAGAGAAATAATGAGTGCTTGTGCAGCTTGAAGGAGCATCGACAGAAA
>JBAZKK010000037.1:0-9633 GCA_041650795.1 Candidatus Omnitrophota bacterium
GGATATGTTTGATACGGTGGGGACATTGGCGGGCGTGGGGGAGCTAGGCGGCTTTATGCAGCACGGGAAACTCCCGCGCGCCGGCAAGGCAATGCTTACCGATGCCGTCGGAACATGCGTAGGAGCAGCCTGCGGCACTCCTACCGTCACCAGTTATGTTGAAAGCGCGGCAGGTATCGCTTCCGGAGGACGCTCCGGTTTGACAAGCGTGGTGACGGGACTGCTATTTTTGTTAGCGCTGTTTTTTACGCCTCTGATTAAGATGATCGGGGGAGGATATCAGGCGGCGGAAGGGGTTATCCTACGGCCGGTTACCGCCCCGGCCTTGATTATCGTCGGGAGCATGATGATTCATGCCATCGGCAGGATAGACTGGAAGGACTATTCCGAGTCCATCCCGGCGTTCCTGGTGGTGCTTCTCATGCCGCTTACCTTCAGTATTGCTACCGGCATTGCAGTGGGGTTTATCAGCTACGCGGCGCTAAAGTTATTCAGCGGCAAAGGCAGGCAGGTGTCCTGGCTCGTATATTTACTGGCGGTTTTATTTATCCTTAGGTTCGTTTATTTGAAATCTTTGTAATATAATTCGGAGAGGTGGCTGAGCGGTTGAAAGCGCACGCTTGGAGAGCGTGTGACCAGCAATGGTTCCAGGGTTCGAATCCCTGCCTCTCCGCCAATTGAGAAATGGGGCGTTAGATACTGTTAGAACATAGCGGTAAACGCAGCGCTTTATTCCGGTCTTCAAAAGATTTAACGTTTTTTTGGTGGTGAAGGTTGTCAAAACAAAGGAACAGTTTAAATAAGGGCAGGAATCAGCAAACGATTAAAAATATTCTTGTTATCGGTCATTCTAATATTGGCGATGTGTGTTATGACTTAACGGTTATAAACCCTCTGCGCAGTCATTTCCCTCAGGCAAAGATTTCTTTTCTTACGTCCCCCCGTTCTAAAAATATTGTTGAAGGATACAAGGGCCTAGATAGAATTTTAACTTTTTATAAAGATTCCAGAGACAGGGGTCTATTCGGGCGCTTGCGTTTTATGACATTTTTGGCAAGAGAAAAGTTTGATCTCGCCGTCGTTCTTAAAAGCACGCTCATGTACATGTTGTTAGGTATCCCCTATGTTTGGAGTCTAAGAAAATATTTAGGTTGTGCGCCTTCAGAGAAAGGAATGCACATTGTTGATATTTATTTGGAGTTTTTGCGATCTCACGGCATAGCTACTTCCAGAGCAACGTTTGACTTTACTTTTAACAAAGAGGAGCATGAGTTTTGCGATACCTTTTTTACGCAGGAAAAAATAAGCAGTAAAGATAGGCTTGTAGGTATACTTCCTATGGCTGCCTGGTCTTTAAAAAATTGGCCGGTTGATAAATGGAATGGGCTGGCAGAGCTGCTTATAAGCCAATACGCTATTAAAGTGGTCGCTTTTGGTAAATTTTCCGATGATTCTTACAGCCAGATGATATTAAATAAGATTTCCCGTAAAATTATATTGGCTAAAAATACTACCTTGAAACAGGCAATGGCTATGATCAAACGCTGCAATATTTTTATTGGGGTTGATTCTAGCTTGCTGCATCTGGCGAGCTGCATGGGGGTTAATACAATTGGGCTGTATGGCGCAACATCTACTCGTTATATTTATCCGTATTTTCATCGGTATAATGTGATTACTTCTAAGGCAAAAATTGATTGTATGCCTTGTTACCCGGGGCATAAGCCTTGCTACAGGAAAACAGAATCCCAGGTAGGTGTTTGTATGGATGGCATTGGGATAGACGATGTTTTAAGGCCGGTGAAACAGATTCTTGGTTTGTAAGCCAGTAATGGAGTTAGGATTTTTTTGTCTTGAATAATCTTTCCAATGGACGCTGTCCAGAACGATAAGGAAGGGGAGTTACGTTTGTCTTTGGCTTTTATGTCATTTGATGTATAATTTAGATAGAGACAGGAGCGGCTATCCTGCATGCAATTTCCACGAAAGGCAGATTAATGTCTGAGGCATTCAAAAGAAGGTTTAGGTTAAGAATGGTAATACCGGCATACCCGGTATTTAATATCTATTCCCATATTGCCAAGAGGACTACGGCGTTGGGCCCGGTGTGCGTAGCTAGCGTTGCAAATAAGATGGCAGGGTGGGACGTAGAGGTTATCGATGAAAATAACTTCAGCAGATACGGCCCCCGAAACGCCAAGGGAGAGGTTGATCATGAGTTCCTGCAGAGACTGCGTCCTGCCGATGTCGTAGGTTTATACGGCGGCCTGACGAGCACTATACCGCGGCTTTACGAGCTAGCCGGTTTTTATAAGAGGAAAGGCGCAATAATCCTTGCCGGCGGGCAGCATTTTATTGAAGATAATGTCTCCGAGGCGTTACATTCCGGGGTAGACTATATAATTATGGGAGAGGGGGAGGAAGGCATAAAAGAATTTCTGGAGGCGGTAGCAGAAAAGCAGGATATACGCAAGGTGAAGGGTATTGCCTATCAGGAGAATGGCAGAGTTGTTTTTAGCCCTGCCAGGCCCCCCCTGACGGATTTCGATAAGCTGCCCCTGCCGGATTTTTCCCTGGTGCGCTATGCCAAGCTTAAGCTTTATCCCGTCGGCAGGATACGAGGTTGCGGAATGGATTGTGAGTTTTGCACCGTCAAAGGCAGGCCCCGGCCCGCTTCTCCCGAGCGTTTGCTGGAAAGCATACGTTATATCGTCGAAACCAAAGACGCGCGGCATTTTTTTATCGTTGATGACCTTTTCGGGCAGCAGCGGGAAGAGACCATAAGGTTCTGCAAAATGTTAAAAGATTACCAGGCTGATATCGGCAGAAGGCTGGACTTTACCGTCCAGATAAGACTGGACAAGGCAGGGGACGCCGTTTTGCTTTCAGCGATGCGTCAGGCAGGCATCAACGCTGTGGCCATCGGTTTTGAATCGCCTATCAAAGAGGAGCTGGAGGCGATGAATAAACATGTGAAGCCACAGGACATGATATCACTTGCCAGGGAGTACCGTAAGTTCGGGTTTCTGGTGCACGGCATGTTTATCTTCGGCTATCCCATGAAAGAAGGAAATGCCTTTCAGATGCCGGCGGCGGAGCGCATCAGGCGCTTTAAGAATTTCGTCAGGAAGAGCAAGATTGATACGTTGCAAGTCCTCCTACCGGTTCCGTTGCCCGGGACAGAGCTCAGGGGTAGGCTCGCCCGGGAAAACAGGATTTATCCGCTCGAGGATATAGGTTGGGAGTATTACGACGGCAATTTTCCGCTCTTCGAACCGGACAAACCGATCACCGCCGAGGAGCTGCAGTTTTCAGTGCGCAAGATTATGGGAAGGTTTTACCAGTTTAAGTACATGTTCATGATAGGACTGCATGTCTTTTCTTTTCCGGCCATGTTTTTCTTTTTGCACAATATCAAAATAGGATGGAGGAAGTGGTACCGGCCCTGGCGCAATAACCTGATCCGTTTCGGGGGATGGGTAATCATGAAAGGGTGGATATCAGAATTTAAAAAAGGAAAGTTCTCCCAGAAATTGAAAACGGCAGAAAGGCACCTTAATAACAGATAAGGCGAAGTTAATATAATCCAAAGTAACGGTCATGACCTTCAGCCCTTTTTAAGGGGGCACCCAGACCTCTTTAAAGGGCTATGAAGGCATTAATGCAGTTCGAAAAAATCCCCCTTTTATTCCAGCAGCCAAAATCCATAATTTCTTGTTTTCACCCCTCTTCATTTACATCGTGTTTTAAGGATATTGATTCTGCGCTGGAGCGCGGATATTATGTGGCGGGTTTCCTGTCTTATGAGGCCGGATATTGTTTTGAAGATAACCTGCGGCAGGATAAGAAATACGATTTCCCGCTTTTGTATATGGGGATATATGAAGCGCCTGCGCGTCGAAATCTTCCTGTCAGGGAATCAGGCTCGGGAGATACCCTTAAGAACCTGCGTCTGAACATTTCGCAAGAGAGGTATTTTTCAAACATAGATGCCATTCGCAGCTATATAGCCAAAGGCGAAGTCTATCAGATTACGTATTGCGTAAAATTGCTTTTTGATTTTTCCGGCGACCCGCTTTCTTTATACAGGCTGCTTTTAAAGAAACAGCCGGTGCCGTATCCCGCTTATATCGAGACAGACCGTTTCCACATCCTTTCCCTGTCTCCGGAGATGTTTATCAAAAAGGTATCCGGTCGCGTGGCGACTAAACCCATGAAAGGCACCTGGCCGCGCGGGAGGAGTATCATCCCCGACCTTATTGCCCGTTTTCGTTTCCAGCATGACCGGAAGAACAGGGCGGAGAACGTTATGATTGCCGACCTCCTAAGGAATGACCTTGGAAGGATAGGGTTGGATATCAGGGCCCCAAAGCTTTTTGAGGTGGCCGGCTACAAAACGCTCTACCAGATGACCTCGACTGTAACGGGCAAGGTGGATAAAAATATAACTTTTTACGACTTAGCCTCTTCGCTTTTTCCGTCGGGTTCGGTTACCGGCACGCCCAAGATACGCGCAATGGAGATTATCAGAGAGCTGGAGACAGAGGAACGCAGGATTTATACCGGAGCTATCGGCTATATTTCTCCCGAGAGGGATTTATTTTTTAATATACCGATCCGCACGCTTCTTATCGCAGGCGGCTCAGGGGAAATGGGGATAGGTGGAGGAATTGTCTGGGATTCCACCCCGCAGGGGGAGTGGGATGAGGGGATGCTAAAAGCGAGATTCGTTACTGATATAGTTAGCCCTTTTTAACACGGGGTCAAACTTCCTAGGCTCTATCAGTTTGATGACGATGCCGGCAAACAGGTTAAGGAGGGGGTTCAGGAACCTGGCATAGATGTAGAGGGGGATTAGCCTGGAGCCCAGCCGTACCTTGGGTTCGTAATCAGTGACCCCCATTTGATAGAAGCGCAGGCCGTTTTTTATGCAGTAACTTATGTTATGCGTAAAGGTGGCATAGTAAAGGTTGTATCTATGCGATACCTCGCGGTCAAAACCCACGAATTTATCTATCGCACGCCCCCCCTTAATTAAAAGCAGATTAAAGGCGACAATTTTGTCTCCCGCGTAAGTCACGAAGAACCTCGCCGTGCCGTTGGTGTTACGGCAGATATCGCGGAAGAACTCCGGGGTGAGTGTTTCAAAATAGACATCCCCGTCCGTAAGGTTGTTGAGGTATAGCTCGTAGATGCGGTTTTCTATACCGGAGATATTATCGCGGATTTCTGTTCTTAGGGTTACGCGCTCGAGAGAATCCCTGAGCTTGCGCCTTAGCCCTTTACGCGTGCTTTTGCCGAGCTTGTTTATAAAATCCTCGAGGGAAGCGGCCTTAATCTCCAGCTCGGTGTTGGGGAAACCTTCCATTTTGCGGAAGCCGGCCTTGCTAAGCGAACACGCAAGCCAGGAATGCCGACGGGTAAGGTTATAGAAGAGCATGGTGCCTATTTTTTTATCCTTGCAGAAGCTATAAAGATTATCCAAGACCACCTTCAACAGCGCCTCTTTATTTTCATCTTCGGAAATCCCCAGGTAGAGTTCTTCGCAGGTGGGGTTTCCCGCAAAGAGGATGGGGGTTTTTAAGAACCCCGGAAATATCTTCTGCACCTTGAGGATTAACTTTTCTAATCCCCCCTGGATAGTGGTGCTGAAGGAAAAAATCGTGGTAAAGAAGGGTATGATTGCTACAATAACGTTACTGCGCCTGACAAGGAGATAATAGAAAGAGAATTCCTTAAGGTTTGATTCCTGTAGGGTACGGTGGTAGCCGTAACCTTCAATAAGCTCTTTTCCGAAAAGATGGTCCCAATCCGGCCGGGGTATATCATTTATCTTATCCGTTATCTCGAAGCTTAAGCCTGCCTCTTTGCGCATAGGCGTTAATATACCAAAAAGAGCCCTTGCGGGCAATCAAAAGTTTATTTGACAAGGGGGGTGTTGTATTGTAACATACTATCCGACGCAGCCAGGTTTTCTGTCTGCGCCGGTAGTTTAGTCCTCGGATAAGTTTTGAGACCAAGGATAAGTTCAGGAAAAAATTTGGTATGCGCCTGTAGCTCAATTGGATAGAGCACTTGCCTACGGAGCAAGTTGTTGCAGGTTCAATTCCTGCCAGGCGCATTTATTTACGCGTGTGCCGCCTGGCCTGAGGCAGAAGCCGAAGGGCTAGGCGCACTTTTGATTTTTAGCCCCTAGGATACGACTTTGCCTTTTGTCTTAAGCAGACTTCGCTTACCCGCAGCGCATGAATAAAACCGACGAGATTTATATGGCCGAGGCCCTCAAAGAGGCCCGTCAGGCAGCAAGGGAAGACGAGGTGCCTGTTGGTTGCGTTATCGTGCGCGAGGATAGGATTATTGCCCGCGCCCATAACCAGGTAGAGCGCCTTAAAGACCCTACTGCGCACGCCGAGATACTCGCCATTACATCAGCCGCCAGTTACCTTGGGACAAAGTGGTTGAATGAGGCATCCATCTATGTTACAATTGAACCTTGCAGTATGTGTATCGGGGCAATGGTCCTGGCGCGCATAAAAGGTGTTTTTTTCGGCGCATCAGACCCCAAGACCGGCGCCTGCGGTTCGGTAATCAATATTGCAAATCACAGGAAGCTCAACCATAGAATTAAGATAAAGAAGGGCATCCTGGCAGAGGAGTGCGCTTCTTTGCTGAAGGATTTCTTCAAGAAAAAAAGGAAGGTATCTTGATATAACCGGAGAGGTGGCTGAGCGGTCGAAAGCAGTTGCCTGCTAAGCAATTGGTCGGGGTAACCTGACCCCTGGGTTCGAATCCCAGCCTCTCCGCCAGTTGAGATAGGGCGCTGTTAAGAGTAGTCCCCTATTTTGGATTTTCATTTTTTACGCATGTCTTATACTGTTTTTGCCTTAAAGTGGCGGCCGCAGGATTTTGACGAGATTGTCGGTCAAAACCACATCGTAACCACCCTCAAAAGCGCCATCACTAACAATCGCCTTGCGCACGCCTATATCTTTGCCGGGCCGCGCGGGATAGGCAAGACCTCTACTGCCAGGATACTCGCTAAGTCCCTTAACTGCAAGAACGGCCCTACTATTAAGCCCTGCCAGAAATGTCCCTCCTGCCTTGAGATAAGCCAGGGCCGCAGCCTTGACGTTATTGAAATAGACGGCGCCTCTAACCGTGGCATCGACGAGATAAGAACCCTTCGCGAAAACGTGAAGTTCTCTCCGACAAGCGGCAGGTTAAAGATTTATATCATTGACGAAGTGCACATGCTTACCACCGAGGCCTTCAACGCCCTCCTTAAGACCTTGGAGGAGCCCCCGGAGTTCGTGAAGTTTATCTTTGCTACCACCCAGCCGAATAAAGTGATACCCACCATACTCTCGCGCTGCCAACGTTTGGATTTTCGGCGCATCTCGGTAATGGAGATTATTTCCCAGCTTGAGAAGATAGCCGCTGCCGAGAAGATAATCATAGACAAGGATGTCCTTTCTGCCATTGCCAGAAGCAGCGATGGAGCATTAAGGGATGCCGAATCAGTGCTGGACCAGCTGGTTTCTTTTTCAGGAGGCAAGGTCGTCTTAAAGGATGTGATTTCGGTCCTGGGCTTGGTAGAGCAGGAGGCATTATTCGAGATTACCGACAGGATTATACGCAGGGACCCGAAGTCAGCGCTGGAATTGTTGAATAGTATTATTGACGATGGCAAGGATATCGGCGTATTCCTGGATAATTTTATCGAACACTGGCGTAACCTTATGGTCGCTAAGGTCTCCCACGCAGATTTCAGGCTCGTGGATCTTCCGCAGGATACCTGCGACAGGTTGCTTGAGCAGGCAGAGTCTTTTAAGCTGGAGGAGATATTCGCCGGCTTTAACGCCCTGGTTGCCGCACATGAAATGTCCAAGAGAATAGACTCCTTGCGTATCCCCCTTGAGATAGTACTGGTGAAGCTAAGCTATGATAAGGATAAGCCCTTGCCTGTCAGTCCTCTGGCCGCGCCCAAGGATAAGCATGAATCTCATCCGCCAGCAGCAAGCAAGCCTTCGGCCCATTCCGATAATCCTGTAAAGGCAAGCGAGCCAAAACCTATCAGCCCTGCCCCTGAGAAGAATGAGCCGGGGGTTCCACCTGCCAGGGGGAGTGCGGTTTCCTTTGACGAGATTAAAGACGCCTGGCCGCGGGTTATAGAAGCCATAAGCAGGGTTAAGATGCACGTAGCGACTTATCTCGGGCACGGAGAATTAGCCGGTGTTGACGGGAACGTGCTGACGATAGCCTTAAGCGGTAATTACTATAAAGAGTCCCTGGAGAACAAAGAAAACAGGAATATTATCGAGAGAATGCTGGGGGAATTGCTTCACGCCGCCCTTAAGGTCAAGTTTAGCGTATCGCAGGGGGCCGGCAGTCACAAGAAGGACGACCATGTCATAAAATCCGCCCTGGATATGTTTAATGGCAGGGTAGTGAAGGAAGATTAGTTTATCCATGTCAACCTATACCGAATCTATCGAAAAACTTATTGAGAGATTGACCCGCCTGCCAGGCATCGGCAGGAGGAGCGCCGAGCGTATCGTTAATTATATCCTTGATGCCTCAAAGGATGAGATAAAGGAGTTAGCCGGCACAATATCCCAGGTCAAGGAGAACGTGCGCCTCTGCCGCGCCTGCAACAATCTGAGCGAGGATGAATTCTGCAGGATATGCCGGGACGCGCGCCGCAGGAAAGATACCATCTGCATCGTAGAAAACCCCAGCGACGTCACCGCCATCGAAAAGGCCGGTAATTATAACGGGGTGTATCACGTGTTGATGGGCTCTATTTCTCCACTGGAAGGGAAGGGGCCGAGTGACTTGAAGATCGGCAACCTCATCCAGCGCATCAAGCAGGATACGGTCAGCGAAATTATCATCGCCACTGATGCCGACACCGAAGGGGAAACCACCGCGCTTTACCTTAGTAAGATCCTTAAGCCCCTGGGGGTGCGCCTGAGCCGTATAGGCCTGGGCCTTCCGGTGGGTTCTAACCTGGAATACACGGATTCCGCTACTCTCTCTAAGGCGCTGGAATCCCGCCGCGAATTTTAACCATTCATGATAACCATTTCCGGCCTTTCTAAAAACTACGGCAAGAAGGTCCTTTTTGAAAACATCTCTCTCACTATCAATAAAGGGGAGAAGATAGGGCTCCTGGGCCCAAACGGGAGCGGAAAGAGCACGCTTTTCTCCATCATCCTGGGAGAGGCCGAGCCATCGGCAGGGACAATAGGGATACTTAAGAATATCCGCATCGGTTATCTGCCTCAGGAAGCGAGTTTCCACTCTGATAAGACGGTTTTAGGGGAATTAATCGAGGGTGACCGCGAGATTAATCAGCTCAACAAGGAAAAAGAGAAGCTTGAGAAGGGAGGCCTGGCAGGCTCTAGCCGTTACGGGGAAATCCTTGAGAGACTGGAGGCGCTGGGATATTTTGTGCTGGAGCACAAGGCAAAGAAAATACTGATGGGCCTGGAATTCAGGGAAAATGATTTTACCAGGCCTGTTAAGGAATTAAGCGGCGGATGGCAGATGCGCACGCTTTTAGCAAAGCTTCTGACCTGCCCCTATGATATTCTTTTATTGGATGAGCCTACCAACTACCTGGATTTAAAC
>JBAZKK010000038.1:0-8179 GCA_041650795.1 Candidatus Omnitrophota bacterium
AGTATTTTGAAGGTAAGCCTCTTTCCGTGATCCTGGACTCCCAGCCCCTGGGAGTAGACGCCGCAGTTGAAATAATCCTGCAGACCGCATCCGCCCTGGAAGGCATCCACCAGAAAGAACTTTTGCACCAAAATATCCAGCCTGGCAGTATCTTGATAAAACAAGAAAAGGCAGTTTCTCTTAAGCTGGCTAATTTCGGGCTGAATATCCTTATGGATATCAGCCGCGTCAGCGAGCCGCAGGAAGTAGTCTCCACATTTGGATATATGGCTCCCGAGTCCACCGGCATATTGCGTAAGCCCATAGACAGCCGGTCAGACATCTATTCCCTGGGCATTCTTTTTTACCGCATAGTAACAGGCAGCCTTCCATATGACGCCACCGATGCGGCCACTCTTATCCACCAGCATATCGCCCAGAAGCCGATCGTCCCTTCTAAATTAAACGGCCAGATACCTTTAGTCCTGGAGAATATTATTTTGCGTTTGATCGCCAAAGAGCCGCAGGAGCGCTATCAGAGTTTAAGCGGGCTTATTGTCGACCTCAAAGAGTATCAGAAACAGCGTCTTGAAGGCAAGAGCCCGATCGACTTTGAGATCGCCCGTTCCGACCGGCTGGCGCAGATAAGTTTTTCCAGCAAGCTCATCGGCCGGGATGAAGAGATAGCCCGCCTTAATCAGATGTTAGAAAACGCCAAGGATGGTAGGGGGTCTTTGTGTTTTGTCTTTGGCGAGCCCGGTATCGGAAAATCCCGCCTGGTCGATGAATTGCGCGGCCGGATCCATTCCCTGGGAGGGCTTTTTGTCGGAGGTAAATGTTATCAGTTTGAGCTACGCACTCCTTATAAGGTATTCAGCGAGACGATAGATGCTTATGTGGAAAAGGTAAAGCGTCTTCCTTTTACCGAGCAGGAAGCGCATATCAAACGGGCGAAAGAAGTGTTGGGAGAGCTGGGAGGGGAAGTAGTTAAAGTAGTCCCGTCTATTACTGATCTTATCGGTAAGCCTCCCGCGCTTACCGGATTGGAGCCGGATAAGGAAAGGACCCGCTTTTTGATCACCTTAAGTAATTTCCTGGCCGCGTTGGGTAGTTCTCAGTCGCCGCTGCTTATGTTCCTGGATGACCTGCAGTGGGCTGATGACGGTAGTTTGGATATCCTCGCGAGGCTGGCTGAAAAGTGCCAGTCTAATTCTCTTCTGATAGTGGCAAGCTACCGCGATAATGAGGTGGACATTAATCATCCGTTGGCCCAGTTTATTTCGAGGTTGAAACAGCAGAACATTTTTATATCCGAGATCCCGGTTAAGGCTTTTGGTATTAAAGAGACTACCCAAATGCTCTCCCAAATACTCCTGGAAAAGGAGGAAACGGTCTTTCTCCTTGCGCAACAGCTGCATTTTAAGGCTAAGGGCAATCCCTTTTTTACCTTGGAGCTTCTGCATACTCTGGTAGATGAGCAGATAGTCTTTTTAAAAGAGGATCATTATACCTATGACCTTGATAAGTTGAAGCAAGCCGCCTTGCCGGACAATATCATCGAAATAGTGGTCAAGAGGATCAAGGATATCCCCGGAGAAGACCTGAAGATCCTCTCTTACGCTTCGGTGATGGGCAAAGAAATGCAATTCGGGCTTTTGACCGAGTTGACCCAGAGGCCTTTTGAGGCAGTGCTTAATGCCATAGAAAACGGCATCCAGAACCAGCTTTTAATGCGCGACCTTACCGGACGGGAGGACATATTCTTTATGCACGACCGCATCCGTGAGGCGTTTTACAAAAGAGTATCCGAGGATGAAAGGGTCCCTTTGCATCGGCGGATCGGCGAGGCATTGGAGCAGCAGAACATCGCCAATCTTGATCCCATCCTCTACGATTTGGCCTATCATTTTACTCAAGGCGGCCTAACGGAAAAGGCCCTGCAATATTGCCTGCCGGCAGCCAATAAAGCAAGATCTTCTTATGCCAACTCTTTAGCTATAAATCTTTACAATACGGCTAAAGGCATATTGGAGAAGAGGGGGCAAAAGCAGTCCGCGCAATATATAGAAGTGCTTGAAAATTTGGGAGAGGCGTACCGTCTTTCGGCGAAATTTGATGCTTCTTTGGAGGTTCTTTCAGCTTGTGAAGCGATCATGCCGTCAAGTGATAAATTGCATAAGACCAGCGTTCTATCCAAGATGGGCGATAGCTATTTTGAGAAGGGGGATATTGACAATAGTATTAAAGTATTGGAAAAGGCTTTGGGCATTTTGGGCATAAGGATCCCGGGTAAGATGGGTGTGAATATGGGCATCCCCAGGGAATTCCTGATCATGATGGTCCGCAGCAAGTTCCCGGGGCTTTTCCCGCGCAGGAAAATGGATTCTCTCAATATGACTATATTCAAGCTGATCACTCGTGTGGATTACATTTACTATTTTGTCGATACGGACAAAATGTTTTATGTTTACCTGTTGGTATGTAATTTTGCAGAGCAATTTGACAATAAGGCAGCGCTTGCCAGTCTTTACGCTAATTCTCCGGCGGTCTGGGTTACTTTTCCCTGGTATTCCAAGGCTTTTGCCTCAGGCCAGAGGGCTTTGAAGCTAGCTCAAGAATCCGGAGATAAGCTGAATGAGGGTCGTGCTTATACTTATTTGGCTTTGGCCAGCAGGGTCGCCAATAAGCCTAAGGACGGCCTTGAGTATGCTCAGAAGGCCATAAATATATTGAAAGGTATCGGTGAATATTGGGATTTGGGCGTAGCCTATACTTTCAGAAATCACTGCAACTGGATGCTGAGCAGATTTAAACAGTGTATCCAGGATGATATGGAATTTTTATCCGTCAGCCGAGATGCTAAGATTCTGCAGCCGCTGGGATGGGCATATTTTACTCCGACGATCGTAGCTGGAGCCTACAATGCAGTTGAGATAGATGATGAGCTGATTAAAAACAGTAAAGAAGCTATCCGGTTGCTTAAGGAAACAAAAGATAAGCCGAACATTGTTTGGTCTACAATAGCTCTGGCCATGGTCTATATGAGACAGGGGAATTTCGATGAAGCGGTTAAGATGGCTCAGGAGGCGGTTGATCTTTTCCCGACGCATTACAATAAAGGGACATGGATACTGGATGTATTTTCAGCAGCGGCCCAGGTCTATCTTGCCGCTGTTACAGAGGCGGCGGATATACCGGTCGGGAAAAAGAAGGAGTTTCTTAAACGCGCTGATGAATTATGCAGGCAATCTATAGCCTGGGCAAAAAAGTTTGAATATTTGAGGCCCTGGACAGCTCAGGTAAAAGGGGTCTGTCTTTGGTTAGGCGGGAGAAAGAAAGAAGCGCTTAGGGTGTGGGGTGAAGGTATTGAATTGTTACGTGTTAAGGGCGAGGATAAATACCGTCTCGCAAGCATCCTTTTCGAACAGAGTCGTTTCCTTCTTCAGGATAATGCCAGAGATAAAAAAGCCTACGAATACTTGATCGAAGCAAGAGAGATTTTTAACACGATAGACTGTAAGCGCGACCTGGCTAATTGTGATAAGATCTTGGAGAGTATCGCGCCCGAAGGCGAAGGTATGGATTCCCGCCAGGTCCTCACCCAAAAACGCCATCTGGATTCGCTTCTTTCCGTAACCCAGGCTATCGGTTCTGTCTTTGTCCTGGAGGACCTGCTGGACAGGATCATGGAATATGGCCTTAAGGTCACCGGAGCTGAAAGGGGATTCCTTTTGCTCCACGATCAAAAGAAGAGCGCGCTGGCGCTTAAGGTTTCTCACGGGCTGGAGAAGGATTTGCAGGATCTCCCATTTTCCTATGATAACTATAAAATAAGCCTGGAGCTTATTAAAGAGGTGCAAGAGCGCAACGCTGCTTCTATTGCCGATCCTCAGGCCGCGCCTAACGCGAAGATCTCCAACGAGCTTAAAGGCTTTCAAGTCCGCCAGGCTATCGTTATCCCTTTGAGGACAAGAGAGAAATCCCTGGGTGTCCTTTATATGGATAACCGCTTAGCCGGCGGCATGTTCGGTAAAGATGAGCTTGAGCTGATGAAATCATTCGCGGTTCAGGCTTCCGTCTCCATTGAGAACGCCTTTCTGGTCTCCAGCCTGATGGAGCAGGAGCGTTTAAAACAGGAAATGGAATTGGGCCGCGAGATCCAGCTGGCTTTATTGCCCAAGACCAGCCCGGAAATAGAAGGTTTGAAGGTTTACGGGCTAATGATGGCAGCCAAAGAAATAGGCGGAGATTACTATGATTTTGTCCAGATACCGGATAAACAGGCGCTGGCAGTTGTTATCGGGGATGTATCCGGTAAAGGCGTGGGCGCCGGGCTCTTGATGTCTATGGTTAAGGCTACCATCCATACTCTTTCCCAGGAAGAGGATTCTCCCAGGCGTATTTTGATCCGGACCAACCAGATGCTGCACCAGAACATCGGGGCGCAGAAGTTCATGACCCTTTTGTATTTTATCTGGCATCCTCAAAACAAGATGCTTACCTATTCATCCGCCGGCCACGAGCATATTATTATCTACCGTACCGCAAAGCTGGCTATGGAGATCGTCCAGTCCGGAGGATTCATGCTCGGGATGATCCCTTCCATCGATAATTTCCTGGAGGACCGTAATATCGAACTTCATCCGCAAGACAAAGTTATCCTTTATACCGATGGGGTTACTGAGGCCCGCAACCCCGAGGAGGAACTTTTTACCCTCAAGCGGCTTACCGATATAGTTTTTAAGTACGGGCATAAGCCCGCCGAGGAACTTCTGGATATCATTAAACAGGAGGTTTACTCTTTTATCGGCACCCGCGACCAGTATGACGATATTACTCTGGTAGTAATGGAAGCAACATAATTAGGGACAGCGCCCTATTTTTTTAAAAAATAGGGCGCTGTCCCTAATGAAAAATAAGCCTATGGAAAATAATGAGTGGAAGGTTCAGGCTAAAAGAATAAAAGAGGTATTGGGGCTGGAATTGAGCCCTGTGGCAATAGCCTGCCTTAAAGAGCCTGTCGTTGGGGGGGATATCCCGGCCGGCAGGATCCGGATGTGCCGCGCTATTCTAGACGCGGCAGCAGGCAATACTTTACGCTTGCGCAAGGATAATAACGCTTGTTTCGGCGCTGATCATAATCTGGGTTTTGGCGGATTTGGCGGCGTTAAGGCGGCTGAGCAGGCAAGGCAATTTGTCGTTGAGGGGGAGAAATTGTTCTGTTCTTATGACGCCCTGGATAAGCTGGCTTCGCAAATGTCCCCGGTGCCCGATAATAGCGGCTCTTGTTTTATCTTATCGCCGGTAGAAAACGCGGATTTTCAGGCGCAGCTTATAGTATTTATCTGTAATGCCGAAGAAGCCAGCCGTATTCTCAGCCTTGCCGTATTCATGGACGGGATCATGCCTAAGCTTAAAATAGGCGGGCCTACCTGTCGGATGGCGATACTGGAGCCTTTGTTGACCGGCGAGCTGAATATTTCTTTTTATGATTATACCTCAAGGAGGCTGTGTAAGGTAGATAAGAACAAGCTTCTGGTAAGCGTGCCTGTGAACAGGATGAGCGCGCTTGCCGCGAGCCTGGAGAAGTGTTCTGCCGGCACGGCTAAAGTGGAATATCCCAGGCAGCTGCGCGGGCTGCTGCGCAGGAACAAGGAAAAATGAATACTCCACGGGCTAAAGTCCATGGTTTCTTACCGAAATACTTGAGTGGCCAAGCTCCATCCGCGCCATTAATGGCGCAGTTTTGTGGCCACGAAAGAATAAAAGATATCGAGGTTTGAAAATTGAGAAAAGCTATCTGTGTCTTACTGGTTATCCTGGCCGTTTTTTTCTCTCTTCCTGTTATTCTCAAGCCGGTTATTTTACTCACAGCTAAGAAACAGTTAAAAAGCGTCTTTAAGGACAGCGTTGTAACCGTTGAGAACTGCCGTCTAAGGCCGGTCAGCCTGGCCATATACGGCATCGGGATCGAACGCAAGCCTTTCTATAAATTCAGTGTCGAGGAGATCAGATTTTCTTACAGGTTCTCGACGCTCTTTAAAGGCAGGATCATGCGCGCGGCCCTGAAAGGGATAAAAGCGGATATCAATACGCCCGGTAAGAAGGCGGCGGAATTTACCCGGCTGCTTAATCTTAATACCGCCCATCCGCCGCCTTTTACGGTGGCTTGCGCCGATATACTCAGAGCCGATATCAAGGTAAGGACGCAGGACCTGGGCCTTGATTGCGGGGTATCTTTGGGGATAGACCTGGGCAATAACACGGTCCATTATCTGGCTTTAAGGGCGGCTTCGTTGGACGCGGGCGGAGCGCATTTTGAAAATATTTCTCTGGGGAGCGCGCTAAGGGTAAAGGCGGGAAGTTTTTACGCCGGCAGGCTCAAGTTCGATAAGGTAAAATTAGAGGATATCGAGGGTAGGATCGTACTGGGAAGTAAGGGCCTGGCTTTGTATCCGCTCTGCGCGCGATTATTCGGCGGGAAGGTCTGCGGCAGCCTGGCGCTATCGCTGGATAGAGAAGGGCAGTACGCTCTTGATCTTAGCGCCTCGGGGATAGGGCTGGGGGTGATAGTAGATGACCTTAAACTGGCGGAGAAAATGCGCATGACCGGAAAGCTGGAAGGAACTGTAAGCGTCAAAGGCGCGGGGCTTAAATTGGCTTTGATAAACGGGGACTTGAGCGTCGCGCAGCCCGGAGGGACGCTGGCGATCACCGATGAAGGGCTCCTGAAAAACCTGGCCGCGCAAACTCAGCAATCCCTGGACATGCTAGTTGAGAGTTTTAAAGATTATCAATACGATACCGGGATCGTCAAATTAGATCTTAATGGCGGGGACCTGATCCTGGATGCCGCGTTAAACGGGAAAGACGGCAAGCGGAACTTGAATATTACGCTGCATAAATTTGATCTGAAGGATTATTTACCGGAGTAAGGTGATCTTACTATTAAATCACACTCCGGGCAAAATAGTGGTATAATATAACAAAATCAAGGAGGAGAAATGAGGAAGTTAATTATAGTTATCGCGGGTATATTAGTGGCAGGATTAGGGTGCGCGCGGGTACGGGTCGAGGGCCCTAAAGAGCCTATTAAAGTAGATATCTCGATGCGCCTTGATATCTATCAGCATGTAGCCAAGGAATTAGACGATATTGAGAGTATTGTTTCGGGCAGTAAGGACAAAGGAAGCCTCTTGAATTTTTTTGTAACCGATGCCTACGCTCAAGGAAGTTTAAGCGCGGATATCGAGAAAGCAGCCTTGAGCCGCAGGGACAGGCGCCCGGAGCTGATCGCGTTGGAGCAAAAGGGTATAGTGGGTGAAAATAAGTCCGGCCTGGTCCAGATAATGCCGGGCAGCGGAGCCGACGCCGCGGCAAACGCGCTGGTCGGGCAGGAGAATAATGACCGGATGGCCATTTACAGTTCGGTTGCGGCAAAAAATGGCGTCTCGCTTGACGAAGTCCAAAAGATGAATGCTAAACGCTTGCAGTCGGATGCTCCCTCAGGAACGCCTGTCGAAGCCCTCAATATGCAGAGCGGCGCGTACGAGTGGAAGGTGAAGTAACAGTAAACCAGCCTGGTGTTTTTCTAAGACAGACTTAAATCCCCGGATGATCTGGCGTTAAAATCATGATAAAGTTGGTTATTTTTGATCTGGATGGAACGCTTGTCGATGCTTACCAAGCGATAGGCAGAAGTTTGAATTTTACTCTCCGTAAGTCCGGCCGCCGCCCTGTCGGTTTGGCCGCGGTCCGCCGTTCGGTCGGATGGGGCGATAAAAATTTTATCCGGTCCTTCTTTAATAAGAACGATGCCGTAAAGGCGCTCAGGATCTACCGCCGACATCATAAAGAATCATTGCTTGAATATTCCAGGGTCATTCCGGGGGCAAGGAGGGTCCTGGCGGCCCTGCGCGCCAGGGGTTTGAAGCTGGCCATAGCCAGCAACCGGCCGGCAAGGTTTACCGGCATCCTTTTAAGCGTCCTGGCGTTAAGGCCTTATTTTGATATGGTCGCCTGCGGCAAAGACAAGAAAGACTTAAAGCCCAGCCCTAGATTATTGCGCAAGGTTATGAAAAAGCTGAGCGTATCGCCCGATAAGGTCATTTACGTCGGGGATATGGCTATAGATGTCCTGGCAGGCAGGAACGCGGGCGTTAAAACCATAGCGGTCAGGGGTGGCTCCTCCTCCGGGGCG
>JBAZKK010000039.1:0-7119 GCA_041650795.1 Candidatus Omnitrophota bacterium
CAAACCTGCCCCCGCCAAATAGCCCGTTTATAATGGGGTGCGCCAGCACAATAAAGCCCATTGAGGCAGGAAGCATTACAAAAAACTCAAGCCGCATCCCGAAGGAGAGCGTGCGCCTTAAATTATCCTTGTTCTCCTCCAGCGCCTGGGTGGAGAAGGTCGGCAGGATTGCCTGGGAAAGGGCATTGCTGAATATGCCTAGGGGAAATTGTATCAGGCGGTAGGCAAAATATAATACCGCTACCCCTCCTTCTCCTACGATAAAAGCCAGAGAGCCAAAAGCAGAATCCACGAAATTATTCAGCTGATAGATGCCGGAACTGAATAACCGCGGGACCATAAGCCTACCGATGGTAACTGCTGCGGGGTGACGGAACCTATGAAACAAATGCAGCTTAAACCCCTTGCGGTAGAGCACCGGAACCTGGATTGCCAGTTGCAAAACACCTCCTACGAGTACGCCGAGCGCCAGTCCTTTAATCCCCTCCCCAAAAAGCAGTGCAAAAACAATAATGGAGATATTCAGGAGGCAGGGGGCAAATGCCGGAACTGCAAAATGTTTCAGGGAATTAAGCACTGCCATGGCATAAGCAGCCAGGCTTATTAACAGCAAGTAAGGGAATATAATGCGGTTTAGCAGGATGGTGGTTTGAAGCTTATAGGGGTCTGTTACAAAACCCGGGGCAATAAGACGCACAATCAACGGAGAAAAGATGATGCCTAAGAGCGTGATAGCTGAGAGTATCACCAAGAGGAGGTTCAGGACTACATTGGCCAATTCCCAGAACTCTTCCTTATTGTGCTTTACGGTGTATTCGCTAAAAACCGGCACAAACGCGGCGTTACTGGCGCCCTCTGCCACCAAGTCACGGAAGAGATTGGGAATGCGGAAGGCAATCACGAACGCCTGGGCGTAGACATAGACCCCAAATAGCCGCGCAATCACCACATCCCGGACAAACCCCAACAGGCGCGAACATAGGGTGGCGAAACCTATTACGCTGGCGGATTTTACGATGGACTTGTGTGTTGACATGGCTACTTATTTATGATATAAGTAGAAAACCGTGCTTATAATATAGGCTATCTATAAGGAGAGAAAAAATGCCAAGACGTAAAAGCGGTATCGTAACGGCGCGCGCCGACAAAAGGAAACGCGTTCATAACACGAAAGTAAGAACCGAGCTCAAAAAAGCAGTCAAGAAATTCCAGGCCCTGGTAGCAGCTAAAAATACCAAGGAGGCATCCGGCCTTTTAACCAAGCTTTATTCCCTTTTCGATAAAGCCGCCAAAAAAGGCGTGGTGCATCCTAATACTGCCAACCGTAAGAAATCCCGCTTCAAAAAAAGCTTCTCAAAAATATCCCAGGCCGCATAAAAGAACCTAGTGCGCTGCCTTATCCAAGCTGCAGAGATAGACTATCAGTCTCTCCAATGCAAAGGAAGGCTCCAGCCTCCCGGTCTTGATATCTACGTCGCAACTAAGCAACAGATTAAGCCGTTTCCTTAATTCCATGCGGCTGTGTAAACCCCTCTGCCAGCTTGCTCTCAAGCCTCCCAGAATTTTCTCAGGCCTCTGTCCGCTTTCAAAAAGCTGTTTTAAGATGTAAAGCGCCTGGGGCGCCCTCCTTGCCTCGATAAGCCTGCTTAGCTCGAAGGCATTAATGGGGCGGATTTCCCTGAACCGCTGCACCCTGGAGTGCCTGGAAAGGGCTAAAATAAATTTTACTTCTTCCTTATCATTTTGGTCGCGTGGTATGAAATCCAGAACCAACACAAGCGATGGATGGGGTTTAGCGATATAACGCAGGAGATGAGCGCGGATGTCTTCCTTAAGAAGCTGCGTATCCTTGATGACCAGGAGCCTCTTCGGGGAACCAGCCGGGATACGCAGGAATACCTCCTGCAGTTGTTTTAATCCGGTTTCTTTAGCGTATAAGGTATCGGTGTTAAACTCCAGGGTGGTCTTGGAGAGGAATTCTTTCTTTAACCGCTGGAGGGCTTCGCTCTTCCTGGAAGAACCGTCCGGCCCGATGATATCATGGCCGATAAAAAGATGGACGAGATTTTCTCTCCTTACCATTCCTCAACCGTGCGCTCCACAATACGGCGGGCAAGATCGTCAATAGCGCCCGGTGTAGCCTCGTACATAGTCTTTTTGTCTACTGCAGAGCTGGAGGCGTAGGTCGTAAAGTAATCGTCGTAACCGGTAAACCCCTTCTCTTCCCAGAGCAATCTATTCTCTTTGGCATTCCACATGCTGATATTAACGATGATGTTGAGGCGGTATTCTTCCACATCGTCGTTCTCGGTGTACCTCAGGGCATCCTGACGAAATTCTACCACCTCCCCTTTTAGGATAAGGTCGGCCTCCCCCTCCTTTACAGGCCTGAGGTTTCCGTCAAGGAGAAATTTACTCACCACCGCCCTGGTGACGTCGGTCTCAACCATAGGCTTGTTAATCTTGTACTTGCTAGCGGCATCCGCCTCGCCAGTAATGTTAATCTTATTCACAAAGGGCTGGACATAGACGGTACGGTAGTGCTCGCAGATGGCGGAACGGGTCGTATACCCGCATCCCGAAATCAACAGGAGCCCGGCGAGCGAAAAAAGCATCAAACCCCGACGACACAGACAAACGTAGCTCATTTCTTTGTCTTCTCCATTATCTGCAACCTCTCCATGGCCCTGGCTGCCCACGGACTGCCGCTGTAATTATTCATCACATCGTTATAGTAGATACGCGCCGCCTCCCAATCCTTCTGCTTTTCGTAGAAGCGGGCGATATTATAGGAACTCTCTGCCTCTTTTTCCTTAAGCTGGTTGATATTGGCTTCCGCATCGCGCGACAAGACCGCATCAGGATGCTCCTGGACGAATTCCTCGAATTTCTCCTTGGCTTCACGGGTAGCCTCAAGGTCATAATCCGGCCCTTTGGAGAGACTGGCACGGCAGGAGGCAATCTGAAATTTAGCTGCGTTCACCCATTCGCTGTCCGGGTAATTAGTTATGACTTTATTAAAAGCGTCCTCTGCCTCATAATAACGCATCAGGCTCTTCAGAACCAGGCCCAGCTTATACTGAGCCTTTGCCGCCAGCGGCCCGTAATTGGAATTATCCACTACCTTGGTGAATATCTCCACAGCGGGGTTTTCTACCGGCAGGGTAATGCCCAGGGCCTTACGTTTCTTGCCCTCCATAAAGGCCTCGGCTATCTTGTATTCACGCTCGATAATCTCGGGGATCCTGTCTGAAAAAGGATATTTATCGATAACCTTCTGGTAGGACTGGTATGCCTCGTAAAGATTATCCTGCTCTTCCTCAATCCTGCCCAGATAATACTGGCTCTCTGCCGCTTCAGAGGACTTAGGGTATGCCTTCAGGAGCTTTTTGAATTCGCGCTTGGCGTCCTCATATTGTTTGGAGTCATAGGCAGACTCGGCAACCTCAAACTGCTCTTTGGGAGTAGGCTTAACCGCAGTCTTGGGGTTTACCCATTTCTGGTTCTTGGGGGTCCATATCCAGTAGGCGTGTGCCGAAGGCACTGCCAAAAACAAGCAAATTATTATAAATATTATAGTTGTGCGTCTCATGTCAGTCTAAATTAACATAGGCGAATGCCTTTGTCAACAGATTATTGGCGGCATCAGAAAGGAAGACGTAAACATGCGCCGGGTATACGCATAAGCAAGGCGTTGAGGGATACCATTGTCCAGATAAGGACTTCATTGGCACGGGCGAATAATGGGGCAACCGGAGGAAATAATAAAGCCGCAGCAAGAAAACTGAAGCCCGCCAGGGTAATTAGCGCGGCTAAGGGCACGACTAAAAAATTGGCCAATACGGCCACCGTAGAAAAAATCCTGAAATGATAAGCGATCAAACCGCAGGTCCCCAGCCAGGCAGAAACTGAAACCAGGCAGCTGTCAATCATAAATACCAACGGCTTGGCCTTTATGGGCTGGGGACAGAGAAACCGCTTCAGGCGGGGATACAGAAAAACGATTGAGCTTACGCTGGCAAATGAAAGCTGAAATCCAACATCAAAGAGCTGCTCTGGGTTCAAAACCAGGATAAATAGCGCTGCAAGGCAAATGCTGTTGCAGATATCGGGATCCCTCTTCAAAAGATACGCCGTGATAAAAATAACGGCCATCACGGTTGACCTCACTACCGGATTGGAAGCGCCGGTTAACAGGCAATAAGTGATAATAAGTGGTAAACTTATAACAAAGCGCCAGTAGCGCGGCACCCTTAATAATTTCAAAAACACGGCAATGATAAAAACTACCAGCCCCACGTGAAAGCCGCTTACAACGAGTATATGCACTGTCCCGGACCTTCTCATAAGGCTATTGGCAAAACCGGCTACCTTGTGCCGCTGGCCGAGTATCACGGCGTCAAGTATGCCTGCCGGAATTCCGTCAAGATACTTAAAGATTAACCCTTCCAGCCTATCCTTAAGACCCACGGTAAAACATCTATAGCAGAAGCCACTATCAGAGCCTAGCCTAGAGATATCATAGCCGCTCTTCAGGCTCATGATATAACGGATACCGTTGCTGTAGAGATAACTGCGGTACTGCCCGGCACCTCCCCGGCCCCACGGCCGGTAAAGCCTTCCTCTTATAATAACCCTTTCTCCGTAATGCAACGCTATTCTATCTGCGGAATAAACCATTATCTTGCCTGATGAGCTGCGGTTTAAAGATTTTCCCTGCACTTCTTCAACCCGCAGGACAAAAGCCGTTCCCCTGCCCCTGGGCTGCGGCTGCCGGACAACAATGCCCTTAATTAGATATGCTTCGGAAGTCCTGTAAGGAATTAACCTGGCAATATGCCGGGCTGGCAGGATGCGCTTTGAAGTCAGAAACAACGCACCAAGCAAAAACGCCAGAGAGATAATAGAAACGGCAAAGCCAACGGGATTTTTTAAGAAGAAGGCTGCCCCAATCCAAAACAAAACCGCGAATACATAAATTAATGACCACTCCGCCTTAAGATGAGCAACAAGGATTATCCCGCAACAAAAACTAACAGTCAGCAAAAGAACGGGACGCTTCACTTTACCGTAACATAATCCTTGAGTCTTTCATAACGGTATCCGCTGATGCCTTTAATACCTTTTAATTCTTCGATATCGCCGAATCCGCCCTCCCTAAAGCGATAGTCCAGGATGCGCTGGGCGAGTTTCTCGCCGATACCCGGGACCCTCATTAATGCATCTTTATCCGCATTGTTCAGGTTAAGCCTGGCAATATCAAAAGACAAGGCGGGTATAGTTCTGGCTTTGGAATTCATCTTGATAATAAAATTTGCCCCTGAGCCGATTAAAACCAAGGCTGTCAGGAATAAAATTACCCGGCGTTCCTGCTGCGTAAGGTTAAACATGTTTTCCTCCTTCCGCCTTAATAGACGCATCATTCCACCGAATCTAACACCCTCATTTCTTGGGGGCGTTTTCCTCCTCGCTCCGGACAGTATCTTGTTAATAAAAAATACACTGTCCGGATGGGGTGGGAAAACGTTTCCGCTTTAGGGTAAAGACACTTTCCGGGTTGAACCGGAAAGTGTTTCCCGATGGGACTGGAAAGTGTTTTTGTTATGTTAGGTGGAAAAAGGGGGGATTTTAGGGTATAATTTAGGTATGAGTAGCGGCAAGATACTCATTATTGATGACGACCAAGATATAGTGCACCGGACCCAGGAGGTCCTGGTGAAGGCGGGTTATACAGTCTGCTGCGCCAATAGTTCCGTAGACGCCTTCAAGAGACTGAAATCGTTCCTGCCGGATTTAATCCTGCTGGATTTGGTCCTTCCTGACGAAAGCGGATTCCGCGTTGCCCAGAAGATTAAGTCCACCGAGAGGTACAAGGATATTCCCATCGTAGCAGCATCCTTCAAAAAGGACGCCATTGACAAGCACATCGCTGCCAAAAACGGAATAGTAGAATACCTGGAAAAACCGATTGACATGGGACGCCTGCTATTTTGTATCCGTGATATCGTCGGGGCGGAAAGAGAGCAATCCGAATTGGAATGGGATTAGATTACGAGGTTAACGAGTTTTTGCGGGACAACGATAAATTTTCTGACGGGCTTACCGGCAAGCCAGGTCTTCAGCTTTTCATCTCCAAGCACTAACTCTTTAAGTTTGTCTTCCTCTATATCCCTGGGGACCTCAATCTTAGAACGCACCTTGCCGTTTACCTGAATCACCAAAGTAATAACGGATTCCTCCAGGAACCTCTGCTCGTATTTCGGCCAACCGGCATCCAGAATGCTTCCTTTATTGCCCATGAGCTGCCACATCTCCTCAGCCATATGCGGGGCGAACGGGGAAATCAATATAACGGCAGTCCTGACCGCTTCGGAGATATCGGTACTCAGGCTTTGATAAATAACGTTTACTAATTCCATTACGGCGGAGATGGCGGTGTTGAATTTGAAGGATTCGATGTCACCCGTAACCTCTCTGATAGCCCAGTGTGTTTTTTTCTTAAGCGCGGGGCTCGCCGGTGCCTGCCTCTCATTTTTGAGATAATCCAGGAGCCGCCAGATACGGTTCAGGAACCTGAAAGACCCCTCAACAGCCTGTTCAGACCACTCCATCTCTACCTCGGGAGGAGCAGCAAACAAAATATAGAGCCTGAGGGTATCGGCGCCGTATCTGTTAATCATCAAATCCGGGTCTACGATGTTGCCGCGCGATTTCGACATCACCTCGCCTTCCTTCAAAACCATCCCTTGCGTCAGGAGCCGCTGGAAAGGCTCCTCGAAATCCAGGCAGCCGATATCCTTGAGGAATTTAGTGAAGAAGCGCGAATAAAGCAGGTGCAGAACCGCATGTTCAATGCCGCCGATATACTGGTCCACCGGCATCCAGTAAGAAACCTCCTTGCGCTCAAACGGGCCTTTCTTGAATTTAGGAGAGCAGAAACGCAGGAAATACCATGAGGAGTCAATAAAGGTTGCCATGGTGTCGGTTTCCCGTCGGGCAGGGGCCTTGCAGCGCGGGCACTTTGTATTCACGAAACCCTTTACTTGCGCCAGGGGGCTGCCGCCTTTGCCGGAGAACTTCACCTCGGCCGGCAATTTTACCGGCAGGTCCCTCTCCGGG
>JBAZKK010000040.1:0-6773 GCA_041650795.1 Candidatus Omnitrophota bacterium
TTTGGCGAGCCCGGTATCGGAAAATCCCGCCTGGTCGATGAATTGCGCGGCCGGATCCATTCCCTGGGAGGGCTTTTTGTCGGAGGTAAATGTTATCAGTTCCAGATGCGTACGCCTTATAAAGTATTCGGTGAGACCATCGACGCGTATGTCGAGAAAGTAAAACGCCTTTCGCAGGATGAACAGGAGGCGCATATTCAGCGTGTGAAAGATGCGCTGGGAGAATTGGGCGGGGAAATAGTTAAGATAGCCCCCGCTATCGTTGACCTTACCGGCGAGCCTCCTAAGCTTACTGAATTGGAACCGGAAAAGGAGAGGATACGTTTCCTGGTAACTTTAAGCAATTTCCTGGCTTCTCTTGGTTCCGCGGGAGCCCCCTTGTTAATGTTCTTAGATGACCTGCAGTGGGCAGATGACGGAAGCCTGGATATTTTAGGCAGGTTGGCTGAGAAATGCCAGGCAGGCGCGCTTCTTATCGTGGCAAGTTACCGTGAGAATGAGGTGGATGTTAATCATCCGCTGGCCCAGTTTATTTCGAGACTGAAACAGCAGAACATCCCTATATCCGAGATCCCGGTTAAGGCCTTTGGTATTAAAGAGACTACCCAGATGCTTTCCCAGATACTCCTGGAAAAGGAGGAAACGGTCTTTCCTCTTGCGCAACAGCTGCATTTTAAGGCTAAGGGCAATCCCTTTTTTACCCTGGAGCTTCTGCATACCCTGGTAGACGAGCAGATAGTCTTTTTAAAAGATGATCATTATACCTATGACCTCGATAAGTTGAAGCAGGCCGCCTTACCGGACAATATCATTGAAATAGTGGTCAAGAGGATCAAGGATATCCCCGGAGAAGACCTGAAGATCCTTTCTTACGCTTCGGTAATGGGCAAGGAAATGCAATTCGGGCTTTTGACGGAGTTGACCCAGAGGCCTTTTGAGGCAGTGCTCAATGCCATAGAGAACGGCATCCAGAACCAGCTTTTAATGCGCGACCTTACCGGACGGGAGGATATATTCTTTATGCACGACCGTATCCGCGAGGCGTTTTACAGAAGAGTGTCCGAGGATGAAAGGGTTCCTTTGCATCAGCGTATCGGCGCGGCATTGGAGCAGCAGAATTCAGCTGATCCCGGCCCTGTCCTTTATGAGCTGGCTTATCATTTTAGTGAAGGTAAGCTTGAAGATAAAGCTCTGCAATATTGTTTACCCGCGGCTCATAAGGCAAAGTCATCTTATGCCAATACTCTGGCAATAAGCCTGTATAGTTCTGCCAAAGATATACTGGAAAAACAGGATAAGAAACAATCCGCGCAATACATGGAAGTTATGGAGAACCTGGGAGAAGCCTACAGGCTATCGGGAAAATTCGACCTTTCTATAGAAGCGCTTGGTGTTTGTGAATCTTTTGTTCCGGCCACAGATAAGATACGCCGATGCCATATCCTGGCGAGCATGGCGGATACGTTTTATGAAAAGGGCGATATTGAGAACAGTATTAAAGTGTTAGAAAGCGGGCTGAGCATTTTAGGACTGAAGCTCCCCGGTAAGATCGGTTCCGGCCTGAGGATCCCCAAAGAATTTTTTATTCTGATGTTGAATACCTGGTTCCCGAAACTGTTGACGGGCAGGAAGAAATCAACATTGCTTACCTCGACCATAATAAGGCTGTTGATCAGGCTTGGGCATATTTATTATTTTGTAGACACGGATAGGATGTTTTACGTAGTCTTGTTAGGATTAAACATGGCTGAAAGAGCCAATGCCAAGAGCGACCTGGCGCGCATGCTTTCTAATATGCCCGCGATCTGGGTGACCTTCCCCTGGTTCTCGCGCGCGTTTGATGACGGCCACAGGGCTCTTAAGCTTGCTCAAGAGATCGGGGACAAATTTAACGAAGGCCGCTCTTATGCCTATTTGGGCATGGCATACCGTATAGCTAATAAGCCAAAACAGGGGCTTGAATACACCCAAAAAGGAATCAATATCCTTAAGGAGGTGGGTGAATATTGGGATCTTGGCGTGGCGTATACTTTTAGAAACCACAGTAATTGGATGATGAGCAAATTTAAACAAAGTATCCATGATAACGAAGAGTTTATGAGAGTAAGCCGGGAAGCAAAGATGTTGCAGCCTTTGGGCTGGGCTTTATTTGCTCCGACGGTTGTTGCCGGGATGTATAATTCACTGGATATAGATGATGCCTTGATCAGGGATAGTATAGAGGCGAACAGATTAATGAAAGAAACGAAAGATAAACCAAATATAGTATGGTCGACCATCGCATTAGCCATGATCTATTTGCGGCAAAAAAGATATAATGAGGCTATAGAGGCGGCGCAGGAAGCGGTAAGCCTGTTTCCCACGCATTACAATAAAGGTACTTGGATCTTGGATGTATTTGCCGCCGCGGCTCAAGTTTATCTGGAAGCTGTGATCGAGGCGCCCGATATCCCGGTCCAAAAGAAACAGGAGTGTTTAAAGCGCGCCGGCATATTGTGTAAACAGTCTCTTGCCTGGGCAAAAAAATACGAGTATCTGCGCGGCTGGACTTATCAGGTGCAGGGCGCGTATTTGTGGCTTATCGGGAACAAAAGGCGGGCGCTTAAAGTATGGGGGGAAGGCATCAAGTTCCTACGGGACCAGGTTGAAGATAAATACCGCCTGGCATGTATCCTTTTTGAGCAGGGCAGATTCCTTCTGCAGGATAATGCGCGTGACAAAAAGGCCTATGAATGTTTGAGCGAAGCCAGGGAGCTTTTTAATGGATTAGATTGCAGGCGCGATACGAGCAATGCCGATAAGCTTCTTGAAAGTATTACTTCTGAAGGCGAAGGTATGGATTCCCGCCAGGTCCTCACTCAAAAACGCCATCTGGATTCGCTTCTTTCCGTGACCCAGGCTATCGGGTCCGTCTTTATCCTGGAGGACTTGCTGGACAAGATCATGGAATACGGCCTGAAAGTCACCGGAGCTGAAAGGGGATTCCTCTTGCTTCACGATCAAAAGAAGAACGCGCTGGCGCTTAAGGCCTCTCACGGATTGGAGAAGGACCTGCAGGGACTTCCCTTTTCTTATGATAACTATAAACTAAGCCTGGAGCTTATTAAAGAAGTACAAGAGCGCAATACAGCTTTTATTGCCGATCCTCAAGCCGCGCCTGATACGAAGATCTCCAGCGAGCTTAAAGGCTTTCAGGTCCGCCAGGCTATCGTTATTCCTTTAAGGACAAGGGAGAAATCCCTCGGCGTACTTTATATGGATAACCGTCTGGCAGGCGGAATGTTCGGTAAAGATGAGCTTGAGCTTATGAAATCATTCGCGGTCCAGGCTTCAGTTTCTATTGAGAACGCCTTTCTGGTCTCAAGCCTGATGGAGCAGGAGCGTTTAAAACAGGAAATGGAGTTGGGCCGCGAGATCCAGATGGCTTTATTGCCCAAGACCAGCCCGGAAATAGAGGGTTTGAAAGTCTACGGGCTTATGATGCCAGCCAAAGAAATAGGCGGAGATTATTATGATTTTGTCTCCATTCCGGCTAAACAGGCGCTGGCGGTTGTCATCGGGGATGTATCGGGTAAAGGCGTGGGCGCCGGGCTCTTGATGTCCATGGTCAAGGCTACCGTTCACACTCTTTCCCAGGAAGAGGATTCGCCCAGGCATATTTTGATCCGGACCAACCAGATGCTGCACCAGAACATCGGCGCTCAGAAGTTCATGACCCTTTTGTATTTTATCTGGCATCCTCAAAACAAGACGCTTACTTATTCATCCGCCGGCCATGAGCATATTATCATCTACCGTACCGCAAAGCTGGCTATGGAGATCGTCCAGTCCGGGGGCTTTATGCTGGGGATGATACCGTCAATCGACGATTTCCTGGAGGACCATGACATCGAACTTCATTCTCAGGATAAAGTCATTCTTTATACCGATGGGGTTACCGAAGCCCGCAATCCGGTTGAGGAACTTTTCACTCTCAAGCGGCTTACCGATATAGTTTTTAAGTACGGGCATAAACCTGCCGAGGAACTTCTCGGTATCATTAAACAGGAGGTTTACTCTTTTATCGGCACCCGCGACCAGTACGACGATATTACTCTGGTAGTAATGGAAGCAACGTAGGCATATCGCGGCGAGCCGGGTTAAAAACGGGGTCAGACCTAATTTTATTAAATTAAATAGGTTTAAAATTAGGTCTGACCCCGTTTATAATGGTATAATAAGCCCATGGAAAATAACGAGTGGAAGGGGCAGGTTAAGAAAATAAAAGAGGTATTGGGGCTGGAGTTGAGTCCTGTTGCTGTAGCCTGCCTTAAGGGACCTGCGGCAGGTAGTGATACTCTTGATACCAAGGTACGGATGTGCCGTGCCATACTTGATGCGGCGGCAGGCAGAACAGTCAAGATCAGCGGGAAAAATAATGCCTGTTTTGGAGCAGCCTGGCACCTTGGCTTCCATAAGCTCGATAATCCTAAAGTGGCCGCGCTGACAAGAAAATTCGTGGTAGAAGGAGAAAAGCTTTTCTGTTCCTACGAAGCCCTGGATATGCTTGTTTCCCAGATGCATGAGGTGCCGGATAACAGCGGTTCTTTCTTTGTCCTCTCGCCGATGGAAACGGCTGATTTTATTCCCCAGCTTGCCGTATTTGTCTGCGATGCCGATGAGGCCAGCCGCCTTCTTACGTTGGCGGTGTTCCTTGACGGGAAAATGCCTAATATAAAGATAGGCGGTCCGACCTGCCGGATGGTGATAATGGAGCCTTTGCTTTCGGCTGAGCTGAATATCTCTTTCTACGATTATACCGCCAGGAAGCTGTGCAAGGTAGAAAATGATAAGCTTCTGGTAAGCATGCCTTACGATAAAATTCCCAAAATAGCTGCGGCTCTGGACAAATGCAGCGCAGGCACCGCTAAGATCGAATATCCTCAGGAATTCCGCGAATTTTTGCAAAAAAGGATGACCAGGTAAAATAACGGAGGACGTTGTCAAGGTGAAGAAAGCAATATTAATCTTGCTTGCAATAACGGCTTTTTTATACTTTTTGCCGCTCGTACTTAAGCCCGTGATCCTCTCCGTCACCAAGAAGCAGCTGGGCAGGGTTTTTAAGGACAGCTCCGTTTCAATAAAGGACTGCCGTTTAAGTCCGGTCAGCCTGGCCATATACGGTATCGGGATCGAACGCAAGCCTTTTTATAAATTCAGTATTGAGGAGATCAGGTTTTCTTACAGGTTCTCGACGCTCTCTAAAGGCAGGATCACGCGCGTGGCCCTAAAGGGGATAAAAGCGGATATAAATACGCCCGATAAGAAGGCGGCGGAGTTTACCCGGTTGCTTGATCTTGATACCGCCCATCCGGCGCCTTTTACGGTGGTTTGCGCCGATATACTTAGAGCCGATATCAAGGCAAGGACGCGGGATCTGAGCCTTGATTGCGGGGTATCTTTGGGGATAGACCTGAGCAATAACACGGTTTATTATCTGGCTTTAAGGGCGGCTTCGTTGGACGCTGGCGGAGCGCATTTTGAAAATATTTCCCTGGGGAGCGCGCTAAGGGTAAAGGCGGGAAGTTTTTACGCCGGCAGGCTCAAGTTCGATAAGGTACAATTAGAGGATATCGAGGGCAGGATCGTACTGGGCAGCAAAGGCCTGGCTTTGTATCCGCTCTGCGCGCGATTATTCGGCGGGAAGGTATGCGGCAGCCTGGCGCTTATGTTGGATAAAGAAGGGCAGTACGCTCTTGATCTTAGCGCCTCGGGGATAGGGTTAGGAGCATTAGTAGATGACCTTAAACTGGCGGAGAAAATGCGCATGACCGGAAAACTGGAAGGGACTGTAAGCGTTAAAGGCGCGGGGCTTAAATTGGCTTTGATAAACGGGGACTTGAGCGTCGCGCAGCCCGGAGGCACGCTGGCGATCACTGATGAAGGGCTCCTGAAAAACCTGGCCGCGCAAACTCAGCAATCCCTGGACATGCTGGTTGAGAGTTTTAAAGATTATCAATACGATACCGGGATCGTCAAATTAGACCTTAATGGAGGGGATCTGATCCTGGATGCCGCGTTAAACGGGAAAGACGGCAAGCGGAACTTGAATATCACTCTGCATAAATTTGATCTGAAGGATTATTTACCGGAGTAAGGCGATCCTGCTATTAAATCACACTCCGGGCAAAATAGTGGTATAATATAACAAAATCAAGGAGGAGAGATGAGGAAGCTAATTATAGTTATCGCGGGTATATTAGTGGCAGGATTAGGGTGCGCGCGGGTACGGGTCGAGGGCCCTAAAGAGCCTATTAAAGTAGATATCTCGATGCGCCTGGATATCTATCAGCATGTCGCCAAGGAATTAGACGATATTGAAAGTATTGTTTCGGGCAGTAAGGATAAAGGAAGCCTCTTGAATATTTTTGTAACCGATGCCTACGCTCAAGGAAGTTTAAGCGCGGATATCGAGAAAGCGGCCTTGAGCCGCAGGGACAGGCGCCCGGAGCTGATCGTGTTGGAGCAAAAGGGTATAGTGGGTGAAAATAAGTCCGGCCTGGTCCAGATAATGCCGGGCAGCGGAGCCGATGCCGCGGCAAACGCGCTGGTCGGACAGGAGAATAATGACCGGATGGCCATTTACAGGTCTGTGGCGGAAAAAAACGGCGTCTCGCTTGACGAAGTCCAAAAGATGAATGCTAAACGCCTGCAGTCGGATGCTCCCTCAGGAACGCCTGTAGAAGCCCTCAATGTGCAGAGCGGCGCGTATGAGTGGAAGGTGAAGTAATAGT
>JBAZKK010000041.1:0-6599 GCA_041650795.1 Candidatus Omnitrophota bacterium
ATTGCCCAGCGCCCCGCGCGCAACCAGGATTCCGTCGCAACCGGTCTCCTCAAACATCCTTACTGCCAATTGCGGCGATAACACGTCACCGCTTGCAATTACCGGGATCTTAACAGATTGTTTAACGCGTCTTATCAGCCCATAATCCACCTTGCCGCTATAGCCCTGCATCCTGGTCCTGCCGTGAATAAACACAGCGTTTACCCCTGCCTCCTCTGCTGCCTGGGCCGACTCAACGGCATTCAGCGAATTCCTATCCCATCCGCTGCGGATTTTTACCGTTACCGGCGCCGCCGAATGCTTGATTATCAAACGCAGCAAGCTGCCAAGACGCCTAGGCGAATTCAAGAGGCTGGCGCCTTCCCCCCTGCGGGTAACCTTTCTTACGGGACAGGCAGCATTAAAATCCAGCACATCATAGCGGTAGGCCTTCAGGATATCCAGTCCCCGTAGGATAAAATCCGGCTCAGAGCCGAGTATCTGCACCCCGAGGGGCCGATCATCATTACTGGTAGAGAGCATCTGGCGTGTCTTGCGGCTGTTATACCCCAGGGAACGCACGTTAATCATCTCAACGAATGCCAGTTCGCATCCGAACCTGCGATTCAAGAGCCGGAAAGGAAGATCGGTTATCCCGGCCATGGGAGCCAGGATTAAATTCGACTTTAACTTGAGTTTGCCGATTTGCAGCATCGGATAAAAGGATTTATCCTAAGGTCAGCCTGCTTAAGGAAGGACGCCTTTGATAACTTTGATGGTGGTATGCTGGCCGTCTTTCCACGGCCAAAGCATTACAAAAAATGCCTCTTTTTGCTGGCGCTTGAAGTAGAGCGCCTGGCCTGCCATAATTCCGCCGAAACCGTTGAGTTTCTCTTCGAGAATGGCCTCCAGCCTTCTCTGGGAGGGCCAGATTACCGGACCCATGAGAGATTCCAGCTTGATGTTAACCGCTCCCAGCTTATCAGCGGTTACGACTATCTCCATGTAATCCTCGCGCTCAATGCGCATGGTATCAAACCCTACCGCCTTAAGCTCTTCCTTGAGCTCCTCAAAGCCTATGTATTTATCGTTGGTTTTGGATAGAAACAAGGATCAATTCTCCTTCTATTTTCTTTGCCATCACTGTGACACGCAACCCGCTGTCGGTTTTTTGAAGAAACTCCATAATCCTGATGCCGCTGATCTCGTCAAATTTATAGAGCTTGCCGCCTGCTAAAAGCGAATAACCGCTCTTAATGCTCTCAGGCAGGAGGGCCTTTTCTTTAGTATAGTCTTTAACCAGCTTCTCAAATTCAGCCGAATCTCTCATGCCGGCGGAAAGGTTATCAATGATATAGCCCTTAAACATCACGGAACTTATGGTAGCAGCTGCGGTAATGACCGTTCCGCTGGCCGCGGCGCTGGATACGAAAAACGCCAACAACAACCCTATCAGGAAGATATGGCGCATTGCGCTGATTCTCCTCTGTTTCCTACTGCATCGTAACAAAAAAGGGTCTCCTTGTCAACCGCAGAATTCAAAGCCTCTCCGCCAACTTCATTATTAACCTGCGGGATTCCTCCCATCCCAGGCATGGGTCAGTGATGGACTTTCCGAAAACCCTGCCATCTACTGCCTGCGCCCCTTCTGCCAGGTAACTTTCAATCATCAAGCCCTTGACGGTTTTCTGCAACAGACCGGAATTCCTGATGCTGTGCATAACCTGCAGGGCTATGCGCGGCTGCTCCTTAAATTTCTTCCCCGAGTTAGCGTGATTGGTATCCACGATCACGGCAGGGTTCTTCAGGGAACGCTTCAGGTACATCTCGGTTAACCTTATCATATGCTCATAATGGTAATTCGGGAAATTCTGGCCGTATTGGTTAACTGCCCCGCGCAGGATACAGTGCGCCAGGGGGTTACCCGAGGTACGCACCTGCCAACGGTTGTAGATAAATGTATGCGGCGCCTGCGCAGCCTGCACCGCATTAAGCATTACATTAAGGTCTCCGCTGGTTGGATTCTTCATCCCCACCGGCATATCCAGCCCGCTTACCGTCAGGCGGTGCTGCTGGTTCTCCACCGAGCGCGCTCCGATAGCCACGTAACTCAAAAGGTCCTCTAAATAAGCGTAGTTGTCGGGATAAAGCATCTCATCGGCAGCGCTCAGGCCGGTCTCTTCCAATACCTTGATATGCATCCTCCTGATAGCCCTGATACCCTCCGCAACGTCTGGTTTCTCTTTCGGGTTAGGCTGATGCAGCATGCCCTTGTAGCCTTCTCCGGTAGTGCGCGGTTTATTAGTGTATATGCGCGGGGTAAGGATGATCTTATCGTCTACCTCCTGCTGCAGCTTGCTGAGGCGCCGGCAATACTCCAACACCGCCTTCTCGTCATCGGCAGAGCATGGGCCGATGATAACTAGAAACTTGGAGCTCTTGCCTTTGAAGATATCGATAATGCCGCGGTCCCTGACCAGCTTGACCTTCTTAAGTTTCGGCGAAAGGGGTAATTTCTTAACTATCTCTTCCGCAGCCGCTATTCTAGATAGGTAGGTAAAACTCATTGCGTTCTCCTTCTGGGGCTACCTGCTAGGCGCCCTCTTCTTTCTATGCCTTGACTTGACAATACAGCAGAGATACCTCGCAAAGCTGGAAAGCCGCCCCCTTTCATAGGGAAACTCCTTGCAATAATGGGGCTTGAGATTATAGTCTATCTTGTGTATAGAGCAGAGGCCGTCTTTGGTGATAAAGGTGCACGGCTCGTCCTCTATGCTCGTGCCTATCCTGTAGCCGGAGGGGTAATCCTTGTCTTTCTCCAGATGGAAGAAATCCCCGCCTTTTATATTAAGCTCGAGTATCTTCTTGGCTTCTTCCAAATCCACCCATGCCCCCATCCTGCAGCATTCATGTTTAGTCTTACACTTATTGCAATCAACCTTCTGTTTTTTCCCCATAATAGCCTGTATTATACCTCAATAAACGAAATACCCAAATGGATTTTGCCCAACCCGGCGGGCCGCCCGGACTCCTTAGTGTTGGTGCAACAGCAATTCCTGGAACGCCTTTGCAGAGATGCGGACGCCGCCCGTAAAAGGAAAATCAAAAAGTAAAATCGTAAAGATTATAAGCGATATCAGCAGGGTAAGCAAAGCAGTCATCACAATCTGAGAATTCAGGTTCTCGGCTCCAAAGAAGAAACAGAAGGCGATGGTAATCACTCCTCCCGATACCAGGACAAACCATAATAAAGGGTGCACCCCTGTCTTTGAATCAACCAGCCGGGTGCTCCTAAGCTCTCCAAGGGCATTGAGGTTACGCAATGACTCCGCATAGAATATCTTCTCATTTTCTAAACGGGGGGAATAACCGGCGTAGAGCGTCCAAAATTTATCCAGCACTGCCGTAAGGTTCGGGCTTGTTTTCCCCATGGCGATACTCTCCCACTCATCCGTGGAAGCCACGCTGGCATACTCTTTAGCGAGGGAACGGACCTTCTCCTTCAAATCCGGGGGGAATGCCTCGGCATCCCTATAGATATCCAGAAGGCAGTTGGCTTCTTTCTCCACGTTCATGTCTGCTCTTTCGAAATCCTCCCAGACCACCACAAAGACAAACGCCAAAAGCACGGCATAGATAACCCCTACTGTCCCGAATATAGGGCCGGCTACGTCATGGTGTAGCTTCAACCTGTGCTGCGGGATAAGCCTGCGCACTAAAAGCAAACCGGCTATTACCAACGCCAGTATCGCCCCTATCATGCTCATCCCCAGCAACGGCGTAGAAACTTTCAATAATACTCCTTGGGTAAATGACATCCTGGCTCTCCTCTCCGGTAAAATTATCGCTTTTATTGCAGCGCGCCTCTTATCTAAAGAAACGCGCCTCTGGCCTCGTCTTGTTATCTATACTAATTTTACTCCCAGCTGCTCGACCTTAACCATGCCGCAATACCCGGGCCCTTTACCGCAAGCCATCCCGCGTTTCCTGGCGATAAAGGTAACTGTCTCATCCGCTTCAACGCAACATCCAAAGACGATACCGCTGGTGGCGTCCAGGCCTGAGGGGATATCAACAGATAGAACATAGGTGCCTGCAAGGTTAATCAGCCGGATTAAATCGCAATAAATACCTCTTACCTCTCCGCTTAACCCTACGCCTAAAAGCGCATCAACTATTAAGTAATATTTTGGAAGCTTTTTTCTGATTGAATCTACGTTCAGGGCTGTGACTTCGCTTATCTTCTGTTTAAGTCTCAGGAGAATACCAGCATTTACCGCTGCTTCGCCTTTTACGTCTGAAATCTTACCCGCTAAGAATACATCCGGCTTTACCCCTGATGTTAAAAGATGGCGCGCGGCAGTAAAACCATCCCCGCCGTTATTCCCCCTCCCGCAGAAGATTGCAACCCTGCCTTTTCTCTTTCCGAGAATTCTCAAGGCTTCTTGCGCTACAGCGCGGCCTGCATTCTCCATCAGGATAAGCGTAGGGATACCGTATTTATCGCGGGCCTTCGCATCTAAATCCCTGGCCTGGACAGCAGTAATAATACGGGCGGTTGGCATAGGCTATTTTTTAAACCAGAACCTGTAAAACGGGCGGGCGCCGCAGGCAAGTATCAGCACAATAAGAATAAGGTAGTTAAGTTTAAGGAGCTGCGGGAAAAGCTTAACGATGATAATGGCGAAGAAAAATACCGACCATTTGACAAGACCGATATCCAGGACATTAAGCTTCTTAAGGCGTTCATCCAATTTTGCACACATATGTCTCCTCCTGTTAACCTGATTATACCGCAAGGACTGATAAGACGCTATTTCTTTATGACTTTAAATGAACTGAAGCTCTTGTCGCTTTTTTTACCGGAACGAAAAACCTCTATCAATACCCAGGTATAAACCTTCTCTTCTTCAAACTGCGACGCAGGGAGCTTAATCGGGTAGGCATCAACAGGAAAATCCTGCTTCATGATTAAATTATCCTGGATGGTATTATATCCCTTATAGAGCTTGAAAACCACGTGGTCCGTAATTGCCATGTTAGACCTCATCCATCTAAACTCCAGGTAATCCTTGCCTGTTAAAACAATGTCTTCAGTGATGGGGTAAAGAAGTTTGGGGCCTGGCATGGAATCGTTATACATATTGATGCCAAGATAGCTGGTGGCGGGAGTGGTAAAGATAAATGTGCTAAAAAGGAATGCGAAGCATACCGTTAATCTTAAATTTACCCTCCGGGACATCTGACTGTGTCTTATTTGAAATTGTAGTGCTTCCTGACCGGCTTTCTGACCTCCCAGGCGCAAGAGAGCCCCTTGGGAAAACTCACAAAATCTCCTTTGCCGAAACTAATTTTATCCCCGTCTTTTGTTTCTACGGAAACCTCTCCTTCTAACAGATAGCATTCTTCTGTGCTGTCGTAGGTCCAGTGGAAACGCGAGGCCTCCTTGGTCCAGATAGGCCAGTTGAATACGCCCATTTTCTTTAGCTTGTCATCGCTTAACTTCTCTACTTTAATCTTCATAGATCGCCTCCCTGGCTATTATTATACTTCTGCCGCAAAAAATCCCAAGCGAAATCTCCTTAACGGTATCTAAGGATAATTGCGCTTGGGATTTAAGTTAATTATCCGGAAGTGCTGCTTTAATACTGATAGCTGGGGTAAGCAGCTGGGTCTGTTTCTTCTGCCGGCTGGCTCTGGCCTTCGGGCTTATAGTCTTCAGGCGTATACATACCGACATCTTCGCCTTTAGAGTCAATACCAAAAGTCTGTCCGAAATCTTCGGTTTGCGTGCCGTAGACTGACATATCCGATCCGGATGGTGGTTGGACCTGAACAATATCTTGGTCTTCTACGTCCACTGAATCAATGGCCCCGCTGTTTTCGGTTGTAACGAGCTCATTGGTAGTGCCTTCTTCTGCCAAAACAAAAAGAGGGAAAAAGACAAGTGAAAAAATAGCAATTAGACCAACCGCGCTAGCTTTCATTTTGTTACCTCCTTGTAGGTTTAATAATATTATACTCTTACTTATAAAAAAGGAAATAAAAAGCTTGCTGGAACGTCAACCTGCTCTCAGTCGCTCGCTCCTTAGGAGAAGGGCAAGCCCCCTTTTGCCAAAGTTTCTACCTTACCCATGAGCTTAAACACTTGAAAATTTTTAGACGCAAAACATCAAAAATTTTCTGCGTAAGCTCATGGGTAAAATAAAAAACGCCTGTAACTAAAAAGCTACAGGCGTTTTTTATTTTAAGGAGCGCCGACCTACTCTCACATACCCTTACGAGTACACTACCATCGGCCCTGAGGGGCTTAACTACCGTATTCGGAATGGGAACGGGTGTTTCCCCCTCGGTATGGACACTCCAAAAATATCAACAACTACACCTGGTAAAACCGCAATCTGCGAAAGATGACTTTATAAAGGCCAAGCCGGTTGGCCGATTAGTACGCATTGGCTGAAATCCTTACGGATCTTACACCTTGCGCCTATCGAGGTCGTAGTCTACGACCGGCCTACACCCCGACGTTGCCGCCGGGGAGGGATACCTAGTTTTGGGAAGGGCTTGACACTTAGATGCTTTCAGCGCTTATCCCTTCCGAACATAGCTACCCAGCCTTT
>JBAZKK010000042.1:0-6304 GCA_041650795.1 Candidatus Omnitrophota bacterium
AGGTATAAGATATACTTTTAACACAATTTGCGCGGAGGTGGCGGAACTGGCATACGCGTATGTCTCAGAAGCATATGTCGCAAGACTTGGGGGTTCAACTCCCCCCCTCCGCACCATATAAAAACGGGGTCAGACCTAATTATTAATTAGTTAAATTAGGCCTGACCCCGTTTCTTTACGCAGCTTCCATGACTACGAGAGTAATATCATCAAACTGCTCGCGGGTGCCGATAAAAGAATAGACTTCCTCTTTAATGACCGACAGGAGCTGGTCGGCAGGTTTTGCCCCGTGCTTCCGGACCAATTCAACCAGGCGCTCTAAGCGGAACAGCTTCTCATTGGGATCCCTGGCCTCGGTTACGCCGTCGGTATAAAGCACTATCTTATCTCCCGGATTTAAAACTAATTCCTTATCTTCCAGGAAAGAGCTTATCTCGGGCAGCATCCCAAGCATGAACCCGCCGCTCAAGACCGCCTCCGCAATACCGCCCCTGTATGTAATTATATGCTCATGACCGGCCGATGAATAAATGAATTTCTTCCTGGACGCGTCCCAGGTCAAATAAAGCATGGTCATGAATTTCTTGGCGTTGATATGCTCATAAAGCATCTGGTTGGTGGCCAGTAGTATCTCGCGGGGAGAGATGGGCTGTTTATTTAACGCGTAGAGGCAAGTCTTGACCATAGCCATGAGTAATCCCGCGGCTACCCCCTTACCGGAGACGTCTCCTATAACAATGCTCGGGCTGTTAGTTTGTGGATTAGGCAAAAAGTCGTAGTAGTCCCCTCCTATCTCCTTAGCCGGCAGCATCAGCCCCGATACCTTAAGGCCCGGAATAACAGACGTAACTTTAGGAAGCAGATCCATCTGTATCTCGCGCCCAAGTTCCAGTTCCTGCTTAAGCCGCGCCTGGTCCAGAAGGTCAGAGATCAGGTTCGCGTTTTCCAGGGATACCGAAGCCTGGACGGCAAAAGACTGCATCAGCTCCAGTTCCTGCTTGCCGAATGTGCCTCCGGAAAGTGAATTATCCAGATAAAGTATGCCTATTGGCTTATCCCGCGAACTCAGGTAAGCTGCCAGGGCTTGTTTTACATTGTAGCTTTTAAGCTCATTCTGGACTTTCGCGCTGACCGCGCTTTCAGGGCTGGCGAGAATAGCGTCTTTAGCTTTTTCCGCTTCCCTGATCAACTCCAGGCTGATCTTGTAGGACTCAAAAGAAAAGAAATCTGATATTTCCACGCCATGGCTTAATTTCAAATTAAGCTGATTGGTTTTATCATCATAAAGCAGCAATAAGCCGCGTTCGGCTCCGGTAGCCTTCAAGGCGTAATCCAGGACCCTTCTGAGCAGCTCATCCAGAGCAAATACCGAACCGATCGCCCTGGTTACCGAAAGCAGGCTCTCCAGGTGGCGCCTTTGGGTCAGGGCATCCCTGGATTCTACTCCTTCTCCCTGAGGTATCAACTTGAAAAGCAATTCATTGCAGGTTTGAAGGTCCTGCTTACAACCCATACTGATAAAGAGCTCCTTGGCCTCCAGAAGGTTAGTCAGGGCCTTTTTATCGCGGGGGTCATCCATCAGAGAAAACCTGGATTCCTCAAGCAAAAGATAGGCTAAGCGGTACTTATCCCCAGTTTTCTCCCTCAGGAATTTTATACCCTCGTCCCAGGCATAAACCGCGTCTTCTTTCTTACCGGCAAGCCACAGGCAGGTGCCATTCACCTGATATGCCCAACCCAGGCAATACTGATATTTCCTGCTCCATTTGTAAGACAAGCGGCATAACCACTCAGCTTTCTCCATATAGGCCGCTTTTGTCTCTTTAGACAGGCCGGGCGCGTCAGCCAGAACATCAAGATATATTTGAGCCCCTAAAGGAAAGAAATCTAACAGCCAGGGGGTCTTATTATATTGAAGGGCGAACAGATCAGAAGCCTCCTTGATTACCTGTATGGCCTGTTCATACTCACCCCGCCTTAGATAAGCGAATGAAAGAATACACAGCGACCATAAGACATTGGGCTTATCCTGCGTTCTCTGGATAAGGATATTGAATTCATTGACGGTCTTTATCGTGGCATCGTCCACTTCTCCGATCAGGCATAGCGTCTTGCACCTGCCGAATATCGCCCAGCCCAGGCACCGCAGGGCATTTGCCTCTTTAGCCAGCGCGATGAACTCTTCCCCCTCGGCGATATTCTCTTTTAACCTTCCGGTTATCCAACTGCTGTAATTCCTAAAGGTATAGGCCATGCTCAGGTCCCAATATTCACCCAGGCCCTTTAACAGGTTGATAGCCTTCCGGGAATAGTCCAGGCTGGCCCGCGGGTCATTCACGACATATGAATAGAGCGACAGGTAAACATTAGCGCTCCCTTCGCGCATCTTATCGCCCATCTCCTGCGCCATTTTTAATCCCTTATTACCATCGCTAAAGGCGCGGGAGAACCAGGGCAAAGTGGGCCAGACCGCCGCCCCCTCAATATAACAATAAGCAAGTTCCGGGCCGGGGCCTGTTTCCTGGGCCATATTCAAGGTCTTAAGATAAAAATAAAAGACTTTATTGATGTCGGAAAAATAGTAAATATGCACCAACCTTAAGAATGTCTTAAGTATTATGGTCCGGCTGGGAGAAGAAACCTGCCCTTTCCCGATGAATACCCCAGGAAACCAGGTATGAAGCGCCTGCACCAAGATCTCTTTAAGTATCTCCAGGAGATATCCGGGCCTGGTTTTAGGAATGCGCACATCCAGGGCCAATAAGGCTTTTTCCAGGGCGTAAATGCTTTCCTTTACTTCTCCTTTATCAAAAAAAGCGTCGCCTATTTTAGACAAAACACGGGCCTGAGATATCATATCCTGCTTGGGTATATAATACTGCAGGGTTTTAAACGTTGCGATGGATTCATCCAGCCTTCCGGCCAGTCGGTAAACCTCACCGAGGTTCTCGATTATTTCCATGTATTTCGGGGAGTTCTTCCTGTTTTCCCTCTCCAGTATATCGCGGGCAAGCTCGAAGAGATTAACGGCCATGGTATTGGCGTAAGAAGACTTTGCCTTCGCGGCGGCGATGACCGAATAATGCAGGACTTTTTCGTGTACGTAACCTTGAGTAAAATGGTGCACCAGATCATACAAGATAACATCCGGATTTGCCTTATTCTGCTCCTCAAGCACCATTCCTATCTGGCGATGAAGAGGGACCCGGGCCTCATAAGAGATCCTGTTATAGAAGGCCTCGCGGATCCTGCTATGCATAAAAAACACTTTTTCTTTTCCCACGATGTCGCGGAACAAGAACTGCTTTTCTATACTCTTCTCTATTGTGTTTACTATGAAATCCGAAGGCTGGCCCGTTACCCTGGAGAGAAGGTCGAATTGGACCTCCCTGCCCATGACCGCGGCGTAAGAAAGGAACTGCTGCTGTTCCAAGGAGAGGTCTTTTGTCCTTTTGAGGATAATATCAACGATATCCTCGGGAAGGGCGACCTCCTTTATCCTGCTTAAATTAAAGATGTACTGCCCCTCCTGCAAATATATAAGTCCGGTCTCGGCCAGCGAATGCAGGAGTTCAATGGTAAAAAAAGGATTGCCTTTGGCCCGCTGATTAAGGAACTGCGCCAAAGGCATGACCTGCTCCTCTTTCTCCATCAGTATCTGGGAAACCATCTCCGAGGTTTCTTTTACCGTCAAGCTCTTCAGGCTTATTTTGGAATATGGGATATCCCGGCTATCCAGCGTTTTAATCAACTGGTCAAGAGGATGATTGTGCCCTACTTCAGCGTCACGATAGCAAACGACCAAAAGAATAGGCAGGCCTGATATTTTCTCAGCTACCCTGAACAAGATCTCCGCGCTGACATCATCCATCCAATGCATATGGTCCAAAAACAGCAGCAGCGGATTTTCCCGCGAAGCCAGGGAGGCGACAAAATTAGCCACGGTTATAAGAAAACGAACCCTTTCTTTTTCCGGTTCCAATTCCGCGGGCTTAGGTTGGACGCCGACAAGGTCGGCCAGGGCAGGCGCTATTTTTACCACTTCACTGCCCAATTCCCCCAGCGAATCTCTTATCCGCCCTATATGGACATCCTGCTCAGCCTGGGAGAGCCGTTTTATTTTCTCGATATAGGCGTCGATCGCTTCGCTCCAGACACGATAAGGGACGCGCAATTCATATTGATAGCATTTACCTCCCGCGAATAATCCCCCTAATCCGTAAACATACCCGCGCAGCTCGTCGATCAAACGCGACTTTCCGATACCCGGCTCGCCGCAGACAAAACAAAGGGACCCGTTGCCCCGTTTAGCCTGCCCTAAAAGATCCCTCATTCGGCCCAGCTCGCTCTCCCGGCCTATCATCTTGGAAGAAAAAGACAGCTGGGCTAACCTGTCGGACCTGGCGATCTCAAAATCGATGAGCGGCTTACCCTGCGCGCTCTGCTTCTGGTATTCCCTCAGGTCCGAGATCAACCCTTTTAAACCCTGGTAGCGCTCCTGGGGCTCCTTAGCCATAAGCCTTAAGATAATATTATCCAGGACCGGCGGTATCTGACGGTTGAGGACCGACGGCGCGGCGGGTTTAGTAGCGATATGCTGATGGACCAGGCTGGACATATCGTCGGCCAGGTAAGGCAGTCTTCCGGTAAGGAGTTGATAAAAAACAATGCCCAGGGAATAAATATCCGACCGGTAATCCACGGGCTTGCGCAATATTCCGCTGGACTCGGGAGAAAGATAACCGAACGTACTTACCACATCTTCCTTACGGGTGATCTTGCTTATATCCCTGAGTATGGAAAAACCGAAATTATAGAGCCTGACAGCCTGGGGCTGCTCACGGCCCAATAGAATACTGCCGGGCGAGACAGCCTGGTGCAGCAGGCCCTGTTGATGCGCTTCGTCCAGGGCGGATGAGACCTGTATGATCAGGTCCACGGCCTTATTTATATCCCAGGGTTTATTTAAATGTTTAGAAAGGCTTTCGGAATCGAAATACCCGTAAACCAGGCTGAACTCGTCGTCGGAGTCAAGTACGGAGAGGATCTTAAGAAGGTTGGGATGCGCAAGCTTGGAAAATTGCTCCACGCTTCTTTTAAAACGCATCAGGATATCGATGGGGCGGTTTCTCGCTTTTTCGGAAAGGACTGATAATAATACCGGTCCTCCCTGCTCAAGATCGCGCGCCTTATAAACAACGCTTAGAGGATCGCTTATAAACTCCTCAAGGACCTTATAACGTTCAGAGGGCATGCGGCCTCATCTAGATTACAGGTGATAATATTTAAATTTAACAAACGATCCTATATCGGCATTATGGGAGATGCTATTCATATCCCCGACGTAGCTGCGTATTACCGAGCGTATCCCGATATTTTCCCTTATTAGGGAAAAAAGCCTGTTCTCGTTATATGGGCTGAAGACCGCCAGGAAAAACGCGACCACGAAGAAATAGATAAAATGCGCGACCAGAAAGCTCCCCAGCGCTCCGTAAAAATTCAAGCCGAAGGTACGGGCCAAAAGCCAGATATAAATAAGCATACTCACTATCACGAATATTATGAAAAAATGATCATAGATGCCGCCTGCCAGGGCCGGCTCTAACTTTATGACCAGGTAATCCAGCGTCGCCCACACGCCCTTGGCGATTATCACCATAATAAACCAGGAGACGTTAAAAATAAAGAGGAACCAGAGATATTTCTGGGAAGCCGGCACCTTAGTGACCAGGAATACGGCCAATACCAGGCATAATAACGACAGGACCAGATTCCCTACGGTCAGGATAACCGTCTCCTTGAGATCCATTTTTTGCGGGACCTTCTCGCCTTCCTCCTGGACGACCTTGTGCAGGAAATCCATCGACCCGGTCATTGTGCTGGATACCCCGGTATCGATCTTGGAGACCACACTTTCTTCCGCGGTCAGGGCTTTTTCTTTTAATTCCTGCAGTGTGCCTGTCTGCGCGCAAACCAAGGAACTAAAAAATAATAACGCAACTGCGATAAAGATCGCTTTTTTCATTTTACGCTCCCCCATATTGTTATTTCTTATGCGGCTCCTGCTCGATATTTATATAATCATCAAAATCAGTCTTTTCTCCAAGCTCCTGCTTCACTATGCGTATGCGGTCCGGAATATAGGGATGGGTCTTGAAATAACTATGGGCCCTTAGCGGCTGCCTGCGGTCATAAGCGCGCAGTTTTTCCAGGAAAGTTATCATGCCGTGGCCGTCATAACCGGCGGCCCTGGCGTAACGCGTGCCATATTGGTCTGCCAATAGCTCATCTTCGCGCGAATAAC
>JBAZKK010000043.1:0-6255 GCA_041650795.1 Candidatus Omnitrophota bacterium
GGATGGTGGCTACCGCAGCGGAAATGCAGGTCGCCATCATCGCCGCCCCGAAATCCATCCCGGTCTGCGAGATCATCGCGGGGTTTACGAAGATAATGTAGGCCATTGCCATAAAGGTTGTCAGGCCAGCAATTATCTCGGTGCGAATATTGGTGTTAAGATTTTTAAGATTAAAAAGGCGCTCTATTAACCTGAGCATCGCGCCTCCTTTTATATGGCGGAGAGTGGAGGATTTGAACCTCCGGTCGTCTTACGACGACAACGGTTTTCGAGACCGCCGCATTCGACCACTCTGCCAACTCTCCAAATCTATGCGCCGGCTCGCCGGAGGCTCGCCGGCATCCGTTTTTCTCTCTATGTTGTTACGAGAAAACTATCTTTTTAGTTTTCTCACTAGCGGTATAAAAACGGAGGAGGAAGGATTCGAACCCTCGGAGACCTTACGGCCTCAACGGTTTTCAAGACCGCCGCATTCGACCACTCTGCCACTCCTCCGGTCGCCGTAACTCCTTGGTTTTCTAAATCATAACATCAATTAAGGGGCTTGTCAATTTAAAGGAAGAGCTGGCGGAAAACCGCCTTGAATATCGAGGCTGCGATCTGGAAGGAATTACCCAGGAAGTCTACTATGGAGAATTTGTTGAAGATAAAACCCAGGATTAAAGCCAACATGAAGACGTTCAGGATATAGATAAAGGAAAACCCGAATACGTAATTTGATTTCAGGAAATCGCCTTTCTTGCCGCGGATGGTCTTGGCGCTGAATATCAGGTGAAGGGCGATGGTCAGACCGAACAGGAAAACAAAATACCCGAGGGTATCCTTGAGTTGAAAGATGTAAAACAACACCACAAATGCCAGGAACAAAACTATGGTATAGATGGGCAGGAGGTACGGCGCAACCCTGACCAGGGGCTTAAAAAAATTAAACAAGAGCTCCACCAGGCGGTAACCCTTGTTATAGATTATCGCCGGCTCCCAGACAAAAAGGTAAAACAAAAGCATACTTATTACCCCGGACCAGAAATAACGCTGATACTCCGATTCAACCAGGCCTAATTCATAAAGGAAGGAGCGCGAGAAGGAATACACAAAAACCAGCATCACCACGCCAAGGGATAACTTGAAGAGGCCAAACATCCTGCTGCCGAAGGTGCTGAACTTGGCCTTAAAGGTGCCGATGTTGGTATCCAGCAGGTTAGGGGATTCTTTGTCTTCCATCTAAGTATGGCCTAAGTGGCAACGGGATAACCACCGAGCCGTCCTTGTCTTGATAATTTTCCAGGATCGCCACTACCGTGCGCGCCAAAGCGACCCCCGAGCCGTTTAGGGTATGCACAAAGTCAACCTTTTGGGTGTCTTTGCGGCGAAACTTTATGTTTGCGCGGCGGGCCTGGAAAGCCTCGAAATTGCTGCAGCTTGAGACCTCCAGCCACTTATCCATACCGGAGGCGTAGACCTCCAGGTCATAGCACTTGCTTGCGGCAAAGCTTAAATCCTGCGTTGCCAGCATTACTACCCGGTAAGGCAACCCTAACAGCTGCAGGACGCTCTCTGCATTGCCGACCAGCTTCTCCAGTTCATCGTAAGAGGTATCCGGATGCGCAAACTTTACCATCTCTACCTTATCAAACTGATGCACGCGCACCAGCCCTTTTGTATCCTTGCCGTAAGAACCCGCCTCCCTCCTGAAGCAAGCAGTATAGGCAGTATAATAAACCGGCAGGTCTTTCTCATCCAGTATTTCATCGCGGAAGATATTGGTTACCGGGACCTCGGCAGTGGGGATTAAAAACAGGTCATCGTCCTTTAGCCGGTACATATCCTCCTCCAACTTAGGCAGCTGCCCGGTGCCGGTCATAGAGGCACGGTTTACCAAAAAAGGCGGGAATACCTCGGTGTAACCGTGCTTTGAGGTATGCAGGTCAAGCATAAAATTTATAAGAGCGCGCTCAAGCCTGGCGCCCCAGCCTTTGTAAAGTATGAAATTGGAAGTAGTGAGCTTTGCCGCGCGCTGAAAATCAATAATATCCAGCTTCTGGCTGATCTCTATGTGAGTGAAGGGCTTGAAATTAAACTTTGGCTTCTCGCCCCAGGAACGCACCACCTTATTGGCAGAAGGGGCACCGCGCGGAATGGATGCGTGCGGTATATTCGGGATGGTCAATATCAATTTATCCAACTGGGCATCGAATACCCTTAACTCATCCTCCAGCTTATCAATCCTCTTGGCGATATCCTTCATGGAGGAAATCTTCTCTTTGGCGTCCTTCTTATTTTTCAGGAGCGCGCTTATTTCGTCATTGGCTTTGTTCTTTTGGAAACGCAGATCCTCTAATTCCCCTAATGCGCGGCGCCTGGCATCGTCGAGCCTCAGGAGGCTGCCGAGGTCAAGCTTGAGATTGCGCTCCAGGAGAGACTTCTCAACGAGAATCTGATTTTCCCTGATGAACTTTATGTCTAACATATTATTCCTGCCAGCGGAAACTGTTTCTGCTTTTGATATTTCTAACCCTTAATCACCCCAAGAGGCCTCATCCGGCATACGCGCTTGGAGATGCCGGCGTTGTGCACCACGCTAACTACGTCGTTGACATCCTTATACGCCTGGGGCGCCTCCTCCGCAATGGTGCCGCGTCCCGATGCCTTGACTATTATACCCTTAGATTCCAGTTCTTTCAATAAGGCATTTGCGTTAACAGAGCGCGCAGCCTGGGTGCGGGATTTTAACCTTCCGGCACCGTGACAGGTGCTGCCGGATGTCTCATCCATCGCTTTTTGGGTACCTACTAAAAGATATGAATTCCTCCCCATATCACCTGGTATAATCACGGGTTGGCCTATCTTTTTGTATCTTTCAGGTAAGGCAGGATGGCCGGGACCAAAGGCGCGCGTAGCTCCCTTGCGGTGCACGCAGAGAAGTTTTTCTTTAGGGCCTACTCTGTATTTCTCAAGCTTGGCGATGTTGTGGGCTACGTCGTATATCAGCTTCATCCCCATCTTTTCCCAAGACTCCCCCAATACGCGTTCAAATGACTTGCGCACTAAATGCATCAGGCACTGCCGGTTTGCCCAAGCGTAATTTGCCGCACATTTCATTGCAGCCAGATACGCCCTCCCCTCGGGTGAGTTAACCGGCGCGCAGGCAAGCTGGCGATCCGGGACGTTGATCCTGTATTTATCCAGGCAATGGATCATGCTTCTTACATACTCGTCGCAGACCTGGTAACCCAGGCCGCGCGAGCCGGAATGAATCATCACGGTAATCTGGCCTAAATCCAATCCTATGGTATCGCAGGCATCGCGGTCATAGAGCTGCTCGATTACCTGTATTTCCAGAAAGTGGTTGCCTGAACCAAGGGTCCCGGCCTGGGCCTTACCCCTTTCGTACGCCCTATCGGAGACAGCATCAGGGTCAGCCCCTGCTATAGCGCCGTTCTCCTCGGTGCATTCAAGATCTTCCTCAATCCCGTAGCCCTTGCCTATTGCCCATCCCGCGCCCTTTACCAGAATCTCCTTTTCCTCGCGCGGGCTTACCCGGATATCACCCTTAGAACCTACGCCTGCCGGGATATCATTAAACAGTGCCCAGGTAAGCTCTTCTATCTTATCCTTGATATCGTCGTAACAGAAGTTTGTCTGCATGAGGCGTATCCCGCAGTTGATATCGTAGCCCACTCCTCCGGGCGAGATAACGCCACCTTCTTCAACATCCGTTGCCGCTACCCCTCCTATGGAAAAACCGTACCCCCAGTGGATATCCGGCATTGCCAGGGAGGCGTTCACGATACCAGGAAGGAATGCGACATTCGCCACCTGCTCCAGCGCCTTGTCCTGCCTGATGTCTTTAAGGAGTTTCTCGTCGGCGTAAATGATGCCTGGCACGCGCATCCCAGGCTTATAGGACTTTGGTATCCGCCAGCGGTAATCGTCGATCTTCTCTAATTTTCCCTGCCAGGGCTCAAACATCTAAAATCACCTCTGCCTGCCAACCCCCTGCGGATCTTGTTAATTTCAACCCGTGGTAAGTGGCGGCTTTGATCTCCTTATCCAGCCTAAAACCCCTCGCGTCCTCTCCTACGGCGAACGCCTCAAGCTCCTTTTCGTTAATACTGTTTATCTTAAAATCAGAAAACACCAATCCCTTGGCAGCTGATAATGAGAGGAGCTCGTTTAACCAGTTGATAAACAACTCGTCTAACGTATCGGCTTTTTGTTTGATGGAGAATGTTTCCTTCTTAGGGTTTCGAGCGGAGGGGTTTTTCTTTGCGGAAATCTCAAACAGCGCCAGCGCTGCATTCCTGAATAAACCGGGGAGGTCTTTAGAATTTATGCGAAGCGCGATGTCTGCGGTGTGCTCGATAATCTCGTAGTTCTTCACCGGCGGATGGAATTGGTGGGCCATGAAGGAGTCGAACCTTCGACCTTGACATTAAGAGTGTCCTGCTCTGCCAATTGAGCTAATGGCCCGAATTTAACTGCTACCTACTGGCGTTTTAATCCAAAGAACACCTTCCCGATTACGTCGGAAACTGTTTCCGGATTGGGTTGGAAAGTGTTTCTGCGCAACTGCGCAAGGGGTATTGTAACAAATTTTGTGAGGATTTGCAAGGAGGCTTTGCATCTAATTTTACGCCTGCGCGCCCGAGTGGAGTCGAACCACCAATACCCAGTTCCGAAGACTGGTGCCTTATCCATTAGGCGACGGGCGCTATTCTCCTAGATTATCTCGCACTTCTCGCCCAACAGCGACTTGATTTTCCTGAGCTTTGCCTCCGAGACCACGCGCAGGTTAAGCTGGGCGCTACTGCGTACCGGAGAATTCAACTGTATCTTATCCGGATTTATCCTATCAAGTGCCTCTTTTATCCTCTTGATGTGCCTAAGGTCGTCGTTTACGCCGGCTATCAACATTACCTCTAGCCAGATTTTGCCGCGATACTCCTGCCTTAAAGCTACCAGACCCCGGATTACGTCTTCTACCTTTATAGCGGGGAGAGGCCGGTCAATCCTGGCAAAAACCGCATCAGTGGCAGCGTCCAATGAAGGAACTATAAGGTCGGCTTTACTTATATCGCTACGAACAACACGGTCACTCAGAAGCGAAGCATTGGTAATTACAGCCAGAGGTGCCGTAGTCAGCTTTTTTATCTGGGCAATAAGCTCGCCTATCTTTATATTCAGGGTAGGCTCTCCCGAACCTGAAATGGTAATGTAGTTTAAGGTCTTTACCTGTTCGGCATTATTCTCCAGCCAGGTTTTCAGCTCCCCCAGGACCTCGCGGGTATTTATATATTCTTTACGCTCCGCGGTCTTTGTGCTCGTGCCTTGGAGCTGGCAATAGATACAGTCAAAGGTGCAAACCTTATAGGGGGTCAGGCTCAATCCCAGGGAAAAACCCAGCCGTCTTGATTTTACTGGACCGTAGAGGTATTTCATATTTCATAATAAAAAATAAAAACCCCACCTCTCCTAGATCTTACCGTATTCAAGATGGGGTTTTATACAGCTTATTTTACCTCGATGACACAGTTGTGGCTACCGAAGGAATTCGGAATACAGCTCTTGCAACGCGGGTCATTCGCCCACGTACCGTCCACCAGGAATTTATATTCGTGCCTGCCGGGTTTCAGGCCCACTTTAACCGCCCAGTTACCCCTAGAGTCCTTTTTGGCGCAAAGTGAACCGGTATCCCAGTCATTAAAGCTGCCGGCTAAATTTACCTTTTTAGCCTGAGGCGCAAAGAATTTGAATTCCGTGGCTTTGACTCTACAAATTTTTGCCATCCCCCTCCTCCTTTTTTATACCTTATCTATGTTATATCAGCCGGATAACAGTGTCAAGATTTTTTACACTGCTACAACGGCAATTTTACTCTTATCAGCGAGCTTGATGCTGGCGGCCCTATCTATAAAAAGGGTCTTTCCGCTTTCAATCGCCAGGCAGCATCCGCCTGAAGAGGCAAGTCTTTTGACGGTATTCAACCCCACGACAGGCACATCAAAACGCATATCCTGCTTTGGCTTGCTTACCTTAACCAGGGTAAACCCCCCCCTGGCAATCCTGCCGGCCCGCCCTATGAGGTTATCCGTCCCTTCCAAAGCTTCTACTGCCACCACTGCCTTGTTTTTAACGGCGACGGTCTGTCCGATGTCAAGCATTCCTATCGCCTTTGCCAGCTCAAAACCGAAATAAATATCCTCCCACTCCTTGATATCAGGGGGCCTTTTAGTCAAAACCCCTCTCTTAGGAAGG
>JBAZKK010000044.1:0-6041 GCA_041650795.1 Candidatus Omnitrophota bacterium
AGCGGCTTTTTTTGTTTCTGTCATTATTTACTATAATTCTAGAAGAAAGGAGGTTGTAAATAATGGCAAGAGGTAAAGTAAAATGGTTTAGCAATCCTAAGGGTTACGGCTTTATCACTACTGAATCGGGAACTGATGTTTTTGTGCATCACAGCGCGATACAGGGTGATGGTTATAAGTCCTTAGACGAAGGCCAGGAGGTTGAATTTGAAGTTGAAAAAGGGCCTAAGGGTGACCAAGCTACCAAGGTAGTGAAGTTATAAACCTGAAAAATAAGCCCGGTTCCACAGGATGCCGGGCTTATTCTTTTAAAGAAGGAGGCAAGAAATGCACACCGGAAAAATCAAGAAATTGGTGCGGGAAAGAGGCTTTGGTTTTATCAGCGATACCGATGGACGCGAAGTGTTTTTCCATCAGTCCAGCATTATAGATGCTAGCTTCGATTCCCTAAAAGAAGAGCAGGCAGTTGAGTTTGAAGTCGAGAATTCCCCCAAGGGCCCGCGGGCTGTCAACGTTAAGCCGTCGGCCGCTTAAGCGGTTCTCTGAATATCTCTAAGAGGATGCAGCAATGAAAATGGTAGCATCCCTAGTCATCTGGGGCATTGCCGCCCTGATGACCTTGCTGGTATTTTTTGCAGTTCTGTTTGTAATGTTGTTTCTCCTGCCTTTTGACCGCAAGAGGAAGATTGCCCATTCGCAGGGGTTCTGGTGGGCAGACGCCATCATCGGACTGAACCCTTTCTGGCGCTTCAACATTAGCGGGCTGGAGCATATCAACCCGCAGAAAACCTACGTAGTAGTAGCCAACCATCAGAGTCTCGCCGATATCGTAATGCTTTACAAAACCCGTATGCAGTTTAAGTGGGTCGCCAAGGATAGCCTTTTCAAGATCCCCGTTTTCGGCTGGTGTATGTCGCGCATGAAGTACATCAGGCTCACCCGCGGAAAATATTCCAGTGTCAGGGATGTTTACGGGGAAGCGGCTAATTGGCTGCGTCGCGGTGTCTCGGTGCTTTTTTTCCCCGAGGGGACACGCAGCATTGCCCCAGGCATGAATAATTTCAAGAACGGAGCTTTCAAGCTGGCCATAAAAGAAAAGAAACCGATCCTGCCGGTTTACATCGAAGGCAGCCGCGGGGTTATCCCGCGCGGCAGTTGGATTTTTAAATCCCGGGCCTCGTGCAGGTTAGTCGTTCTTCCCGAGATTGATACCGCCGGCTTCAGAGCCGAAGATTTTGCCAGGCTTAGAGACAATACCTACCATATGTTATCCTCTGAGGCCGCTTACTCCTAAGCCGGCGCCTTTTAAAGAAGCCCCTTAACTTTTATGCTAAACAGGTTATAATATAGGAATGAAAGACCCCAAGCCCTTTATAAAGACACTAAGCGCTAAGAGGAGATTCAAGCGGCTCCTGGGGGTTTCAGGGGAATCCAGGGGTATGCGTTCAGGCCTGGTTGCTCTTAAGCCCGGCGAGTCCATAGGATGGCATAGCACCGAACATAAAGAAGAGGCTCTGATTATCCTGGAGGGGAGGGGCAAGGTTTATCTCGGCAAGAAAACCGTTACTGCTTGCGGCAGCTCTTTTGTTTATCTTCCGCGCGGCACCTGCCATAATGTGAAAAATACCGGCACCGGAATTTTAAAGTACGTTTATCTTACCTCTCAGCCCCGTTAATCTTAAGGCTTGTTACCGAAAGTTAATGCGGGTATAATGATGCTATGGGCATGAATAGCTGTATCCTTTTATTGCAGTGCCGCGACCAAAGGGGCATTGTGGCAGGGGTATCCCAGTTTATATTTGAGCGCGGAGGCAATATCGTCAACGCCGACCAGCATACCACCGGAGCCGAGGGTGGTTATTTTTTTATGCGGGTGGAATTCTTGATAGACCTAAAGCGTTACGGCAAGGAGCGTTTATCCGAAGAGTTCAGGCCCCTTGCCGCAAAATTCAATGCCAGTTGGAATATCTACCGGCGTGACGAAACCCTGCGTATGGGGATATTGGTTTCCCGTCCCGACCATTGCCTGGTTGAGCTTCTATATCTGTGGCGTTGCGGCCAGCTGCGCGGCGAGATATCATTTGTCATCAGTAATTACGAAGGCCACTCGGAGCTGGTAGAGCAGTTCAAGGCCCCGTTTTATTATATCCCTGCCAATAAGATAAACCGCTGCGAAGATGAAATCCTGGCCTTAGCCAAAAATAATTCTGATTTCCTGGTTCTTGCCCGTTACATGCTGGTGCTTTCCCCTAAATTCTTAAAGCAATACGGCAAAGATATAGTAAATATCCATCACGGTTTTCTTCCATCCTTTAAGGGCTCCGACCCCTACCGCCAGGCCCTGGAGACCGGCGTCAAGGTAATAGGCGCTACCGCGCATTTTGTAACCGAGCAGCTTGACGAGGGGCCTATTATCAGCCAGAGGGTTGAAAGGGTTTCGCATAAGGACGATTACAAGGCATTGGTCGAGAAGGGCAAGAACCTGGAGAAAAGGGCGCTTTCGGATGCGCTCCAGAGTTATCTTGATTACCGCATCATCAGGCATCGCGATACCACCATCGTCTTCTAAGGATACGTCAAAAATTCCCGATGATAAACAGAATAGCGGATTGGTTTACCCGTAAACTGGTCCTGTGGGTTTTGTCGGCAGTAGCGCTCGGTTATCTCTGGCCGCAGTCTTTAATCGGCTTCAGGCCTTACACCGAATGGCTGTTTGCCGTTACGATGTTCGGCATTGGTGCGGTACTTTCTTCGGAGGATTTTAAGCCGGTCCTGAAGAGCCCGCAGTCAGTCCTTCTGGGGACAGCGGCGCAGTTCGCGATTATGCCCTTATCCGGATTCCTGCTCGCTAAAATGCTGCATTTACCGGCCGAGCTTGCGCTGGGCGTAATCCTCGTAGGGGCGACGCCCGGGGCAATGGCCTCCAATGTCATATCTTACCTGGCTAAGGCAGACGTGGCTTATTCCGTGGCATTAACCACTACCTCCACTTTGCTTTCTCCGTTATTGACGCCGCTATTTACCTATATTTTCGCTCACTCCTTTATCGAGATAAAATTTTTGCCGATGGTAACGAGCATCGTCAAAATGGTTATACTGCCGTTGTTTCTGGGGATGCTGGCGAGGCATTATTTTCGAGAGAAGATAGAGAAGATAATCAAGGTTTTTCCGGCGCTCTCATCGCTTTTTATCGCCTTTATCTGCGGGTTAGTGGTAGCGCTTAACAAGGATTACCTGGCAGGCATAACCCTGATGGTTTTCGCGGCGGTGTTCCTGCATAACCTCGCGGGGTTAATCCTTGGCTACGGAACAGGCAGGCTCTATCGTTTTGACACCAAGCGCTGCCGTACCCTTTCTTTCGAGGTAGGGATGCAGAACGCCGGCCTGGGAGCGGTACTGGCGCTGAAGCATTTTTCAGCTGCAACCGCGATACCAAATGCCTTATTTGCGACATGGTGCATCATTACCGCAGCAATCCTGGCGGAGTTTTGGAGAAAGCGGGGTTAAAGAGGCGTTTAAGACCTAACAAGGAGGACGAATGGCAAAGATATTGTACGGATTGGCAATGTTATTTTTCGCGCTGCTGGTAATAACCGCATTTTTTCAGCCCTGGGTTGAGATAGAATCTTTTCAGGGAGGCACCATCCAGATAGGGAGCATACAGATTGCCAATATCCCGAAGATTGAGATAGGCAACCAGCAGCTGCTTAACCGCAGCATCAGCGGTTACGATCTGCCGGTGCTTGCTAACGGCCCGGACGCACGCCTCGTAATCAGCATCGTTAAGATATTTAAACCGGACGTAAGGGATGTAGATAAAAAGAGCTACCTGGTTTGGGCCATCCCGGCCCTGGCCGCCGCCATCTTCTTACTCAGCATACTCCTTGCCCAAAATAAATTGGCGAATCTTATCATAGGGCTGGTAGGGGTTATGATTTTTGCGTTGGCGGGGTATAAACTTAATTCGGTAAGCCTGGATAAGGTCGTCATCGCGGTGCGCCTCGGCCACGGCATCTGGATGACCCTTTGGGGATACCTTGGGATGGGGTTGTCAAGCATCTTAAATCTTTTTTATCTCATTACTAAGAAAAGGGCAGAGGCCGGCCGCAAATAATCGTTTGACAAGTGCATAGGCCGATGTTAAGATTTAGACATCAGGCAAAACAAGGAGGTATGGCATGAAGAGGGCTGTTCTTATGCTGCTGTTGGTCGGTGTAGCTGTTTTGTATTTAAGCGGTTGCGCAACGCCTTATCCTTACGGAGCTATTTATACCGAGATAAAGGCTCCCATAGCTACGGGAGGCGACGGGATGTCTTATAGTAAGGTCGGGGTTTCCAAGGCCACCTCAGTGCTCGGTCTGGTAGCTACCGGAGACGCCAGCATTAAAGCTGCGGCAGCCAACGGCGGAATCAAGAACGTAAAATATGTAGATTATGACGCCAGGAATATACTCGGCATCTACGGAGAATATACTACTACGGTTTATGGGGATTAAGTTTTGCCTTTGACCTTAAGCGGTCCCAAATAAGGCCGGCTCACACCGGCCTTATTTTTTTAAAATTGCCATAATTCAGTAATATACGGGGAAGCAAGATGGATGACATTTATTTGACGCAGGGCGGATACGAAAAATTAATCCAGGAACTGGAATACCTGCGCAACGTCAAGCGCAAGAAGATCTCCGAGGCTATTGCCCAGGCGCGGGCGCAGGGTGACATCAGCGAAAATGCCGAATACGACGCAGCCAAAGACGCCCAGGCCTTGAATGAGCAGAGGATTTCCGAACTCGAAGATAAGCTTGCCAGGGCGCGCATTATCGATAATGAGGATATCGATAGCGACGAAGCGCTCCTGGGGGCGAAGGTCAAATTGAAGGACCTGGATACCGAGGAAGAGATTGAGTATCTCCTGGTCTCGGAATTAGAGGCAGATTACGATTCCGGCAAGATCTCCGTTACTTCTCCGGTAGGCAAAGGCCTTCTGGGGCATAAGAAGGGGGAAGAAGTAGAGATTAAGATCCCGGCAGGCGTGTTGAGGTATAAGATACTTGAAGTGACGAGGTAGGCAGATTAAGGATGCGTATTGCCCGTTTCCGCTACTGCTCTAAAGAAGCTTGGGGGATATGCGAAGGCGCAAAGATAAAAACTACCGGAGGTGCCTTCGATTTAAACAGGGTAAAGCTTCTTGCTCCGGCAGCCCCTTCCAAGATAGTGCTGGTAGGACTTAATTACCGCCGGCATGCCGAAGAGCTTCGCATGTCTATACCTAAGGAACCCCTTATATTTATCAAGCCGCCGAGCTCTCTCTGCGGCCAGGGCGAGAAGATTATTTATCCGAAGGGGGTCAAGAGACTTGATTATGAAGGCGAACTGGCGCTGGTAATTAAAAAGAAGGGGCGCTTTATCCCCGAATCCAGGGCTGCAAGCTATATTCTAGGTTACACCTGCCTAAACGACGTTACTGCCCGTGACCTGCAAAGAAGAGACGGGCAATGGACAAGGGCAAAGTCATTCGATACTTTCTCTCCTGTTGGCCCCTGGCTTGAAACACAGATTGACCCTTCGGGCCTGGCGATAAAAACGTTAGTCAACGGTAAACTAAAACAATCATCCTCAACCGCAGACTTCATCTTTTCCATCCCGCGCCTGGTATCTTTTATCTCCCGGGTAATGACCCTTATGCCGGGCGATATAATCTCTACCGGCACGCCATCCGGTGTCGGCCCAATGCATCCCGGAGATATAGTGGAAGTAGCCATTGAAGGCATAGGCAGTCTTAAAAACCCTATTGTTTCCAGCTAAAGATGAGACTTTGGAGCATACACCCCAGATACCTGGACAGGCAAGGCCTTCTGGCATTGTGGCGGGAGTCGCTTCTTGCGCAGAGGGTATTAGAGGGGAAAACCGAGGGTTATAAAAAACATCCCCAGTTAGAAAGATTCAGGCGTCAAGGCAGGACTTTGGGGAGGATAGGTTTTTATCTGGAATATGTCCGCAGGGAGGCGCTTAAAAGAGGGTATCGTTTCAGGATAGGCAAAATT
>JBAZKK010000045.1:0-5757 GCA_041650795.1 Candidatus Omnitrophota bacterium
TCTGGGTGGCAAAAAAGGACTCGTGGTCATCGTATTTATTGCCATCGGTCCCCTTTGTCAGGTCAAACTGGTTCCGGGCAACTGCCAGAAAATTGATGTCTCCGGATACCTTGACATTCTGCACCTCGGCGTAGGCGGCGCATGTTGTGCCGACTACGAACGCCAAGGCCAGAACCAATATCAAGCGTTTACTCATTTTGTTTAAGCCTCCTTTTTAAAACTTGGAATCTGCTATATTCTAACTAGGGTTATAAATGTGTTCCTAGAGATTTTCCTTATCTATTAAGTATATCACTGGATTTCTCATGACTTCAGGCGTATTATTAAGCTCCCCCCTTTCTGCCTAAAATTAAAGCCATATCCAGTGGTATAACCAAATTTTATTACTTTTTATCACATAACCCCCTGCTTGTCAAGCATTTTTTTTAAACCAGGGAATTTTAAGCATAATCGCTTCAAGTATATACGGTTATGCTACTTGACGCCCTTTTCTGCCCTCTCCTTCTCCATCCTCTTGGGAAACTGGGATTTAGGCCCCATAGATATAACAATGGTCATGCTTTTCCCCTTCGGGACAATGGTGATTACGCAGGTTTCGGAATCGCGCTCAAAATTCATCAGCCGGTCGCCATACTCTATGATATTAAGGAGGTTCCAGTTGTACATTGACATCTGCTCCTTATAGAAATTCACGGCCTGGTCTGCCGTTGCCTTGCCCTGGAACTTTAACAACCCCACCCTGATGCCGGCATTCTCAAAAGAATAGGACTCCCTGGGCAGTAGTTTAAAGCCGGCAGGCACAGGTATGTCGCTAAACCTAAGCATCGCCTGCGGCTCCAGCATCTCCGGATTAGCGGGAACACCGTTATCCTTCTTGCTGGAAAGGCCTGCGCACCCCGAAATCAACAACAATGCCGCTGCCGATAACAACAAAGCCATCCTTTTCATCCAACCCTCCTTTTTGCTATCTAATCCCCCGCCCCTTTAGGAATTCCCCTGCTTTTAAATACAACCTTCCTATCCCGTCCTCGCTCAAGCCGGCATGCAAACCCACCGACCTTAAATCAGCCGGCGCAATAATATCCTGCGGCTGGTGGCTGTCAGTATTCAAAATCAGGGGTGCCCCGGATTTCACTGACGCAGCCACAACATGAGGATTGGTATCGCAATGCCCACGGCGAGAGGTAATCTCCAAAAAAATACCTTTACTTGCGGCAAGAGCGGCGTCGTCTTGCGTAATCAATCCGGGGTGCGCCAGGATGTCTATGCCCGCCTCCAGCGCTGCGCGGTTAGTCCCTTTAATTACCGGCTCAACCGAGGTCTCTCCGTGGCCGACGATAATCTTAATCCCTTTTCCGCGCGCGTAGCGGACTAAAGGTCTAAACTGCTGCGGAGGCAGGTGAGTCAATTCGACGCCCGGCAAAACCCGGATGCAACAGTTATCTCTGGGCCACTTCCTTACAAAACGCAGGATGCCTCTAGTCACCTGTTCAATATTGCTGTAGTCCGCATGGTCTGTAATGGCAATGACCTTATAGCCCTTATCCGCGTAGCGGACAGCAAGCTCTGAAGGAAGCAATGCCCCGTCGCTCAATAGAGAATGGCAATGCAGGTTATACATATATAAATTCGCTCCCCTGGCAGGAATCGAACTCCCCATAGGGGTAGAGCCCCTATGGCGTCCGCCAAGAAACGCGGCGGACTGTCGCCCCGAAAACGCGGGGAAAGATTTTCCCCGTGCCCCTTTCGTTCGATTCCTTTTCAATATCTGGTGCCCCTGGCAGGAATCGAACCTGCCACACGCGGTTTAGGAAACCGCTGCTCTATCCTTATGAGCTACAGGGGCGCCTATTAACTACTTCCGCCCGCCTGCCCCTGCGCGATTCTCCAGAGGGCAGGGGCGCTATTTGCCGCGTAACTTTATTAAAGAAAATACCGGACAACCCTTGAGTTTATCCCTGCCTTTTAAATCCACAAGTTCAATCAAAAAAACAGCGCCGACAACATTCGCACCGGACTTCCTTATCAATTCAGCAGTCGCCTTTACGGTTCCGCCGGTAGCCAAAAGGTCATCTACTATCAGGACCCTATCTCCTTTCTTTACGGCGTCATCATGCATATGCAGGGTATCGCTGCCGTATTCCAGCTCGTATGTAACGCTGCGCGTCTTCCAGGGGAGCTTGCCTTTTTTACGCACCGGCACAAACGCAGCCCTTAATTGATGCGCTACGGCGCCGCCCAAGATAAAACCCCTGGCCTCTGCCGCCACTACTACATCTATCTTTCTGCGACGGTATTTTCTGACAATCGCATCTATGGCATCGCCAAAGGCATGCTTATCCTGTAGAAGAGTGGTGATATCGTAGAAAATTATCCCGGGTTTCGGAAAATCGGGGATGCTGCGGATAGAATCCTTAAGGCGCGTCTTCTTTTTAAGATTCATACTTATTCTCCTGCCGCAAGGCCACTTTTTTAAGCTTGCCTAAAGCCGCCTCTTCGATCTGGCGCACCCGCTCGCGCGAAACTCCCATCTTCCCGGATACCTCAGCCAGCGTATTGGGCTTGCCGTCAACCAAACCGAAACGCATTGAGAGGATTTCCCTTTCGCGCTCCGGCATCGCAGCCAGAAGATTATTTAATCTTTCCTTGTTGAGGAAACTGGTTACCTGTTTATCCGGCTCCTGAACATGTTCATCCTCCACCAGATCCACCAGTTGGCCCTCGCCCTCCTCCCCTACCGGCGCCTCAAGCGATGAGGTAGTGGCCGATAACCAGAAATTAATCTGCTCTACCTTTTCCCTGGAAAGTTTCAGCTTCTTTGCTATCTCATCGTCGCTGGGGGTGCGTTTTATCTTATGCGAGATTTCCTCCTTGGCCTTCTTCCATTTGGTGATGAGCTCGTTCATGTAAACCGGAATGCGGATAACCTTACCCTGCTCGATAATGGAGCGCGTAATGGCCTGGCGTATCCACCATGCGGCGTATGTTGAAAAACGATAGCCCTTACGGTGGTTAAACCTGTCCACCGCCTTCATCAATCCGATGTTGCCCTCTTCGATTAAATCGATAAGGGGTATGCCGAGATAAATATACCTCTTGGCGATACTGATTACCAGGCGCAGGTTAGCACGGATCATCTGTTTGCGCGCCTGCTCATCGCCCTTCTTAATCCTCTTGCTAAGCTCCACCTCTTCCTTAGGAGTCAATAGGGAAATCTTGGAAATCTCCTTAAGGTAGGTCCTGATAGCTTCCATAGATTATTTTTTCTTTCCGGAGCTCTTTTTATTAGGAGACCTCTCCTTTAATACCGCCTGGGCTGCCGCCAGCCTTGCAATCGGCACGCGAAAAGGAGAACAGCTCACGTAATCCATGCCTACGCAATGGCAGAATTCCACTGAGCGCGGTTCGCCTCCGTGCTCGCCGCAAATGCCGACCTCCAGGCTTTTATTGGTAGAGCGACCGCGCTGGATGCCGATCCGGATAAGCTGGCCGATACCTTCCTGGTCAATGCTCTGGAACGGGTCTTCCGGCAAGATTCCCTTCTTAAGGTAATCAGGCAGGAAGGCGCCGATATCGTCGCGGGAAAAACCAAACCCCATCTGGGTAAGGTCATTGGTGCCGAAAGAAAAGAACTGCGCGACTGTTGCGATTTTATCAGCCACCAATGCAGCCCTGGGTATTTCAATCATGGTGCCGAACATGTGCCTGATTTTTTTGAGCCCGTATTTCACAAGGACTTCTCCGTAAACCTTCTTGGCGATTGCAAGCTGGTCCTTAAGCTCACCGACATCGCATACTACGGGCACCATAATCTCGGGGTAAGGCTTCTTGCCTTCCCGGATTAACTCCGCGGCAGACTCGAAGATGGCGCGGATCTGCATGGCGCTTACCTCGGGGTAAGTTACCCCTAGGCGCACTCCGCGATGCCCCATCATGGGATTGGATTCATGTAAGGCTGCGGCGCGGCTGGAAAGCTCATCCATACTGATATTCAGGTCGCGGGCGAGTTCCTCAAGCTTGACAGGATCGCGCGGCACAAATTCATGCAGCGGCGGGTCCAGCAAGCGGATTACCACCGGAAAACCGTCCATGGCCTCTAGGGTCCCCTTGATGTCTTTTTTCACGAAAGGATAGAGCTCATTAATAGCGACCTCCCTCTCCTGGAGGGTATTGGAGACAATCATTTTGCGCAAGATAAAGAGCGGCTCATCCGAACCTTTTCCGTAGAACATATGCTCGGTTCGGAACAGGCCGATGCCTTCGGCACCGAACTGCCTGGCCTTGGCGGCATCGTCCGGGCTTTCGGCATTAGTGCGGATGCCGAGCTTCCTGATAGAATCGCAGATTTTCAGGAACCCGTTAAGCAGGACATTTTCCTCGGTCGCATCCATCATTGGAAGCTGGCCGTTATAAACATTCCCCTTGGTGCCGTTTAAGGTTAACCAGTCCCCCTCCTTAAAGACTTTATCCCCTGAATGCAGCTCTCTGGCGTCGTAATCAACGTGCAACGACCCGCACCCGACAATGCAGCACTTGCCCCAACCGCGAGCAACCAGTGCGGCGTGCGAAGTCATCCCGCCGCGGGCGGTCAGGATAGCCTGGGCAGCGCGCATACCTTCGACGTCTTCCGGGTTGGTCTCTTCGCGAACCAGGATCACCTTCTTGCCCTGCTTGGCCCACTCTACGGCGTCCTTGGCGCTGAAAACAATCTGTCCGCAGGCTCCGCCCGGGCCGGCAGGCAAGCCTTTAGCTAAAGGCCGGTTCGCCAATTCCGCGTTAGGATTGATGATCGGGTGCAACAGCTCATCCAGCTGCGCCGGGGTTACGCGCATAACCACGTCTTCCTTTTTGATGAGCTTTTCCTTGAACATCTCCATGCCCATGCGTACTGCGGCCGGGCCATTGCGTTTTCCGGAACGGCATTGCAGCATGAAGAGCCTCCCCTTTTCGATCGTAAATTCGATATCCTGCATGTCGCGATAGTGATTCTCCAGGCGCCTGCGGAAATCCAGCAGATTCCGGTAGATCGCTGGCATAAGGTTTTCCAGGGTTTTTAAATCCTTATTGTGCTCGGATTTGGAGTATTCGTTAATCGGGGCCGGGGTGCGGATACCCGCCACCACGTCCTCACCCTGGGCATTAACGAGGTATTCGCCGTAGAATCCGTTCTCCCCGTTACCGGGATTACGGGTAAAAGCAACGCCGGTGGCAGAATCACTCCCCATATTTCCAAAAACCATTGTCTGGACGTTTACTGCCGTACCCCACTCGTCCGGGATGCCTTCGATACGACGGTAGCTTACGGCGCGTTTTCCATTCCAGGAAGAAAATACCGCCCCGATCCCTCCCCAGAGCTGCTGCATTGGTTCATCCGGGAATTCTTTGCCCAGAACCTCCTTCACCTTGTCCTTAAACATGCTGCAGAGCTCTTTAAGGTCGGCGGTCGTCAAATCCGTATCGCTGGAATACCCCTTTTCTTTCTTTGTTCGGGCCATAATCTTTTCCAACTGCTTGCGGATGCCGGATTCGTCATCCTTTGGCTCTATGCCGGCGGCTTTCTCCATGACAACATCGGAATACATCATAATCAAGCGCCGATAGGCATCATAAACAAAGCGCTCGTTACCGTTACTCTGCTTAATTAGGCCGGGGATGGTTCTTTCGGTCAGGCCTACGTTAAGGACGGTCTCCATCATCCCGGGCATGGATTTACGCGCACCGGAACGAACCGAAACCAAAAGAGGGTTTTCGGCATCG
>JBAZKK010000046.1:0-5355 GCA_041650795.1 Candidatus Omnitrophota bacterium
TACGATCCGAAAACCTTCATCCCTCACGCGGCGTCGCATTGTCAGGCTTTCGCCCATTGCAAAAGATCCTCGACTGCAGCCTCCCGTAGGAGTCTGGGCAGTGTCTCAGTCCCAGTGTGGCTGACCAACCTCTCAGTCCAGCTACCCGTCGTCGCCTTGGTGGGCCATTACCCCTCCAACTAGCTGATAGGACGCGGGCTCATCTTCAAGTGACAGGACCTTGCGGTTCCCCATCTATTCTCACGGCACCATGCGATGCCGTGGTCTTACCTGGTATTAGCACCCGTTTCCAAGTGTTATCCCAGTCTCGAAGGTAGATTACCCACGCGTTACTCACCCGTTCGCCGCTAATCTAGACCGTCTCTTGCAGCCTTGCGGCCACTCAAGTCAATCTAGATTCGCTCGACTTGCATGCCTAAACCACGCCGCCAGCGTTCACTCTGAGCCAGGATCAAACTCTCCAAAAAAAGAGTTTCAATCCTTAGCTAATTCGCTCGGTTGAACTTGGCTATTCAATTTTCAAAGATCGGAAAATTTAGACAACAAAAAAGGCATCGAAGACGATGCCTGAATAATCGGGCCTACCGCATCCTCTCTTGTCTTAAATCATCCGGAACTGTCAAAGAGTTCTTTCAAACTCTTTTTTCTCCTTCCTGGCTACGAAGCAATGTTGTTTAATTAAAAACAACGCCATCCCAAATACCGGACCAAAAATGCGGTGTACCGTTTTGGTAACTGGTAAATATACCATTAAGGAAAGAGCTTGTCAAGTATTTTTTTTAAAATTTTTTCAACGACCAAAAGACGCCCATAACCTCAGGTAAGGTCCACGTTCAGGAAGTGCCTGCCGAGTTTCAACAAATGGCGCTTGCCTGCCGCGAAACACTGCTTATTGGCGTCAATAAGCTTTTCCCCGTCGAGCTTTACCGCCCCCTGACCTACCAAAGAAAGCAGTTTACTGCGCGAATCTATCCCCATAGCCTTGAACTCATCCCTTGCCTGGTCAAAGACCTGATTCAGGTTGAACGGCCCTCCGGAAATTTTTTTTACCGGTGCGTCTTCCGGGTCCTTCTTTTTCTGGAATACATCCTCAAATGCCTTCTTTTCTGCCGCGGCAACTTCATGGCCGTGATAATCCTTTACGATAAGGTAAGCGAGGTTCTTTTTTGCATCCATGGGATGCATCGCCTTAACTTCCCGCATATCTTCATCCGTAAGAAGTTCATAATAGGTCAGCATAAGGCCATCGGATATCGACATGACCTTTCCGAACATCTCTCTCGGCGCATCGTTGATACCGATATAATTGCCGTAGGACTTGGACATCTTCTGGACACCGTCTGTTCCCACCAGTAACGGCATGGTTATTACGACCTGCGGTTCCTTGCCGTAAGACTCCTGGAGGTCCCTGCCTACCAGCATGTTGAATTTCTGGTCGTTGCCGCCCAATTCAACATCCGCATCGAGCATTACCGAGTCGTAGCCCTGCATGAGCGGATAAAAGAGCTCCAGAAAACTTATAGGCTTCTTCTCCTTAAGCCTCTTCTGGAAATCATCCCTCTCTAATAGGCGCGCTACCGTATAACGCTGGGCCAACTGGACGAGGTGCTCAAACCCGAACCTTGAGAACCAAGAGCTGTTATGCATGCGCTCATAGACTTCCTTATCGGCTGTTTTAAGCACCCTGCCAACCTGCTTCTCGTACGTTCCGGCATTGGCTTCCACTTCCTCCCTGCTTAAAACCTTCCTTGCCTGGGTCTGGCCGGAAGGATCGCCGACGAGTGCGGTGGCATCCCCTATAAGGAAAATGACTTTATGACCCAGATCCTGGAAATGGCGCAACTTCCTCAACAGGACCGTATGCCCCAAGTGGATATCGGGCGCAGTGGGATCGAAGCCCGCCTTAACGATAAGCTGCTTTTTCTTCTTCAGCTTCTCGAGCAAGGCGGCTTCGTTGATTATCTCCACCGTACCGCGTTTTATTATCTCTAACTGTTTTGATGCTTCCATCAGGTTTAGACCTTCAGGCTTAAGGCTATCCTTCTTTCAGAATCATCTATGCGAAGCACCTTGACCTGCACCTTATCGCCTACCTTATAAGACTCCTCAAGCTTTCCGGTAGTCTCCGAAGGCAGCTCCGATATGTGCGCGAGACCTTCAAGGTCCGGCGCAAGTTCAACGAACAGGCCGAAATTCGTTATCTTGGTTATCGTGCCTTCGGCCACGGTGCCGGGCTGGAACTTAGCCACAAAATCCTGCCAAGGGTCCGCTACCAGCTGCTTCATGCCTAGTGAAAGTTTCCTGTTCTCCGCATCTACGGAAAGGACCACCGCATCTATCTTCTGGCCTTTCTTGAGGACCTCGGAAGGATGGTTTATCTTCCTTGTCCAGGAGATGTCCGTATTATGCAACAGGCCGTCGATCCCCTCTTCCATCTCGACGAAAGCGCCATATTCTATGAATGAGCGCACCTTACCCTTGACCTGGGTACCCACCGGGTACTTGCCGGCAACCTCGTTCCAGGGGTTCATCTCGGTCTGCTTTATGCCAAGCGCTATCTTCTGGTTATCCTTGTCTATACTAAGGACAACCGCTTCGATCATGTCTCCGATGGCCAGGACCTCGGAAGGATGGCCTATCCTCTTCGTCCATGAGAACTCGGAGATATGGACCAGGCCTTCTATGCCTTTTTCGAGCTCGACGAACGCGCCGTAAGGCACGAGATTGACTACCTTGCCTTTGACCCTGCTGCCGACAGGATATTTGGCGTCCACCTGCTCCCACGGGTTCGGGGTCTTCTGTTTCAGGCCCAGCGACAGTTTTCCGCTCGTCTTATCCAGGGAAAGCAGCATAACCTCTATTTTGTCCCCGACGGCAACGAGTTCGCTCGGATGCGATATACGGCCCCATGACATGTCGGTTATATGCAACAGACCGTCCATGCCGGGCGCTATATTGATGAACGCGCCGAAGTCGGTTATGTTCTTTACGACACCCGGGATAAGCTGCCCTGGTTTTAGCTCTTCCATCAGCTTGCCCTTGGCAACATCCCTCTCCCTGATTATGGCTTCCTTGCGGGAGACTACGATGTTCTTGCGCGGCTTGTTTATCTTGACTATCACGAAGTTAAGGACCTGCCCCAGCAACTGGTTAAGGTTGCCGAAGCCCTTAAGGAAGACCTGGCTCGCAGGAAGGAAAGCTTCCACGCCTATGTCAACCGTAAGACCGCCTTTGACCTTCTTGGTGACGCGTCCGGTGACCATATCGCCTTCTTTGCGTTCGGCGATTATCTTCTCCCAGACCTGCATGCGCTCGGCCTTCCTCTTGGAAAGGACTACCATGCCTTCATCGTTCTCTTTCGACTCGATCAGGACATCGATCTCATCACCGATCTTCATCGATGCCGGATCGATGAACTCGTCGAGCGAGATCACTCCTTCGGACTTGTAGCCGACATCGACCACGACGTCCTTATGCGTGACCTCGATCACCCTTCCTTTTACGATCTCGCCTTCCTTTACATCCTTGAAACTGTCCTCGTACAACTTTGACATATCCATCTTTTCCGAGGACATGTCTTCGTGCTTCTGCTCAACCATCTTCTTTGTTACTCCCTTCTCCTTTGGATTTTTGCTTCTTTACTGTATCGCCAAGCTTCTTTATCTCCCCTATAACATATTCGGAGAGCCGTTGGGCGGCTTCTTTCTTGTCATCGGGAAGACCAAGCGTGCCTGGGTCGATCAGATCCCCAAAATATACCGAAATCTTTTTTAATTTAATCCCATGGGTTCCCTTGGGCATGGCTTCCTGCGTACCGTCTACGTAAGCCGTAAGAACCGGCGCGCCGGACATCAGGCTCAGGTAGCCCATCCCGGGCTGGGCACGGTTCATATCACCGGTCTCGCTCCTTGTCCCTTCGGGAAATATCAAAAGCGGTTTACCAGACTTTAACAGGCGTATGGCCTTTTTCATGGCACCCATATCGGCTTCTCCCCTCCTTACGGGGAACGCGTTGCATGAACCGATAAGCCACCCGAAAAGACGGTTATCGAAAAGCGTATGCCGCGCCATAAAGTATAATATCCTGGGACTGGCCGCCGAAAGCGCAGGCGGGTCAAGGTGGCTTACATGGTTACCGGCAAGTATAAAAGCTCCTTCTTTTGGGACTTTCTGCCTGCCTTTGACCTTGAAACCCATGAATATCATAAAGAACAGCTTTACAAAATTCCTTACAAGGAAATACATCATCGTCATCAGGCCTTTATAAGGCCTACGACCTTATCCACGGCACCGTCTATAGTAAGGTCTGTGGTATCGACTATCACGGCATCGGGCGCCTTTTTAAGCGGACCTACCGTCCTGTTAAAGTCGCTGTCATCGCGTATTTTAAGGTCCTTCCTTACCTCGTCCTCGGTAACGGATGCCCCGTTTTCGGAAAGTTCCTTAAAACGCCTGCGCACCCTCGTCTCAAAATCCGCATCTATATAAAACTTCCTGTCCGCATCCGGCAGGACCACCGTGGTGATATCGCGGCCCTCCATAACGGTGCCGCCCTCCTGCCCCAGCCTGCGCTGGATCTTTACCATATGCTCGCGGACCGGCTTGGCGCGCGCTATATATTTGACGTTATTGGTGATCTCCGGCGTCCTTATAGCGGCGGTCACTTCCTCATTATCGAGAAAAACTTTAAGGGACTCTCCCTGCTGTTCCAGCCTGACATCGGTAGAAGCCGCGAGCACACCCAATCCGTTCTCATCGCCAAGGTCGGCTTTTGTCCTTAAAGCCTTGAGAGTAAGCGCCCGGTACATCGCCCCTGTATCAATATAAAGAAAGCCGAGTTCCCGGGCTACCAGCCTGGCAACTGTGCTCTTCCCGGAACCTGCCGGGCCGTCGATAGCGATGACGGGCCGCTTCAACTTAAGCTTTTCCTCCTGGCCTTGGACTTTCCGAATTCCCTGCAAAGCCCGGCACCCGAACCTTCTTTTATCAACTTCCTGATCCTGGAAAGGTTACGCCCATAATTATCGAGCGCCCTTAATATCTCTTTCCTGTTGGTCATGCATATATCACGCCATATATCGGGATCGCTGGCCGCTATACGCGTGGTATCCTTGAAACCGGTGGAGGCAAAACCGAGCGATTCGCCGCTTGCCGAATTGATCAGCGCCGCCGCGACTATATGGGGCAAATGGCTTATCTCGGCCACTATCCTGTCATGTTTTTCGGGTGATCTAACGGCAACCCTTGATACGCCCAATGACTTCCAGAACCTCTCCAGTTTCTTCACGGCTACGGTATCCGTCTTTTTGGATTTTGTCATGATCACCGTCGAACCTTTAAAAAGGTCCTCCTTTG
>JBAZKK010000047.1:0-5340 GCA_041650795.1 Candidatus Omnitrophota bacterium
ATTTGCAATATAAGGCCTCAAACATGATGAACAGCGGGGCGGACCGGCGGGCGGCCCAAGCGGAATTAGCCAGGCGGAGTGCGCGCGAAGCGCAAACCGAACAGATTGCCGGCAATATCGGGGTTGCCGCAGAGCAGGCCAAGGGCATGGCGGCGGCCGGGCAGACCAAACTTGAACAAGAGCGGCTAAAAGGGGAATATGGAGTAGAGAAAGCGGAAACCGCGGGACAATATAAACTAGAGAGTGAAAAAGCAAAAGCAAATGCTCTTGAAAAGGCAAAACGGATAGAACAAGAGATAAGAATGTATGGCGATGATGCTAAAAAAATAATAGCAGCCAACCAACTGCCCTTGATGAAGGATAAAATAAAACAGTTGGCCGATGATTCTACTCTTGACGCCGAAACAAAAATAAAAGCGGCACAAATTGCAGGACAATGGCATATTGACGCCGCTCAGATGAAAACTGATCAATTAACACAATTGCTTGTTGGACTGAGGGCAATGGATAGTGCCAACACGCCAGAAGAAAAGAAAGAGGCCATAAACAGATTAAGTCTGGCGCATCAATCTACGCCGGGGGAAACAGCAACTCCGGCGACTGGAGCGGAAACGGCCGCATCGGCCAATGCTCCTGCAGGCGGAAGCGCGCTTGATGCAAATTTACCGGTTTATACGCCGGAACAAGCCAAGAATTTGAAGCCAGGGATTCGCTTCAAGGGCAGTGATGGAAAAATCAGGACGACGTAATTATTTTTCTAATACGGCAATGCCGGCATAAGGATCATTAGTTGAAGATGGCGGGACAAAACGCACACCGGCCGGAGTTTTGATGTATTTATTGACGGACCGCCAATCGGTGAGGAAGATAGAACAAAGGGTATCCAAGGACGATTCAAGATAAGTTTTTAGTTTTTCAACCGAAGAATACCCTGAACTTTTTTGAGAATAAACTATCACTTCCGTCGTTGTTACATTGTCGGCCATGCCAATAGTGCTGAAAGGAATAGTGAGACCGCCAGCACGAAGGATATCAAAATGAATAGAAAAGTAAACGCGCTCCACGATCGGAACATAATGAAGAAAGATATTAATATTTATGAATGCATTCCGCGTTTTAGCATCAAATCTCCCCTGGGCATTATTCACACATTCAAGTCCTTCTTGTTGCAATTTCTGGATAATAAAATATTCCAAGTCAGCCATTTGAAGGGAATCAATTTTGTCCCCATTTTGAACAAAACCAATAGAAAAGGAATTGAGACCTTTCAGGACATCCGGCCGGCCAAATTCAAGATTTTGATTGGTTTGAGCGGGAAGGAAAGATACGCATAGAAACAGGCAAATAATGGCTAATAAGAGTTTCATGGTTCACCTCTGGCAAGATAATAGAGCAAGAGGCGTGCCAAAGGCAAGGGGAAAATGCAAAAGAAGATGAGTTTGAAAGAAGAGGCGATATGCCTTGGGGTGTTGATTAACGCCACGGAATCACTTGAACGCTTGAAGTTGGATGCTAATCGCCTTTGCGGCCGCCTGGATACGAGCCTTTATTTCCGTCCGGTCAATGGCCGCTCCACACGCGGGGCATTTCCCATCCTGTTTTGTAAGCCAACGAAGGTTCTTACGAAATACCTTTTGGCAACCCATGCACTTGAAATCAAACATGGACGTATCAAACGGACCGCCGCGCCGAAGGGCTTTTGCCGCTGGATTGACATACTTCATGGGCATGTATGTGAGGAAACTAACAGGTTTGACGGGAAAGGCAAGGGGAAAAGATGAATGACCCATATGAAGGGATTGCGGTTTTAGAGAAGCCAGAACAGAGTCCGGCGGTTGATCCGTATGCTGGGATTGCGAGATTGGAACAACCGAGCCAAGCGGAACAGGCAAAACCGGATCCGTATGCCGGTATAGCCAAGTTGGAGGAACCGGCAACCAATGACCCCTACGCCGGAATTGCAAAGCTGGCTGAGGAATGGCCCAAAGAGCCGGTTGGTAAAGGCTTGACAGGCCCGATACCGGTGAGCGGGGTATCTTCTACGCCGCAAGAGGTGGTCAGCACTCCAGAGGAGACGGAAGGGATAAAGGCGTATAAGGCAGAGGTTGGCAAAGTCATGGACGAAATACAGCGTCAGCCGGCATACATGAAGCTGATAACCGGCAAGGCACTGGATGAATCGGACAGCAGTTTCCTGGCAAAGATGGGGAAATCATACATGGCATCGGCCTGGGCCAATCTGCCGGCGGCCGGATTTTCCTATTATGCCCGGCATCTTTATGACCGCGATCTTGCCAAGGCAGACCAAATGACGCCCGAGGAACGGGTTAAATCGGCTCAAGACGTGGCCAGAGCATACCAATGGGCATTAGCTACTGAACCGGAGAAGGCGAAGGATTTTACGGGGCATCTGGCGAATACATTGGGCGGAATTCTCGGGGTTATGATTCCTGCCACAGCCGGGACGACATTAGTTAGCGCAGGGGCAAAGGCGGTTGAGAAAGTATTACCTGCCGCGGCCCGGACGATTGGACAGAAGATTGTCAAAGGTGCGGCGGTCGGCGCCGGCGCCGGCGCGGTTTATGGGGCGGCGGAAGCGCCAATGGTTACACCTGAGGAAAATGCCGGCGATATTGCCAAACAGAAGGCATTACAGACGCTTGAAACAACGGCTGGGTTTGCGGCATTTGGCGCAGGATCGGCCGCCGCGGCGCATGTGCTTCCAAAGGTCTTTTATCAGCAATATGACTGGACACCAGAGCGGTTTAAGACGGAGTTTCCGACTATTGTTCGCCGTGTTGCGACCGATCAGGCAAACGAAAGTGAGGTCAGGCTGGTTCAGGACGTCAACGCTTATCTGGAAGAACTGGGGCAGAAGCCAGGTCCGTATGCGCGCGGCAAGGAAGGGTTGGATGTGCAAGTTGCGGAACGCAGGGCTTGGGTGGACATGATACCGGTCTTACGAAATATAGTGTCGGGAATAAGGAAAGCGGAGATCAAAGGCGGAGCAATTACAACGGAAACCGGCGTGCCAGGAGTTACGCCGGGCCAAGAAGGGGGGATGCGATATGGTCAGGAAAGTCAAGGGAGGGTGGAAGGTGTTCAGCGAGGAGGGGAAGAACCTGGGAGGCCCATACCCGAGCCAGGAGGAGGCGGAGAACCGGTTGCGCCAGGTGGAATACTTCAAACACAGGAGGTCCAACCGGGTGGAGGTGGAAGCCAAGAGATTGGGAAGGTAGCAGGTGGCAAGGGAGTAGGGGAAATTGCGCCATTGGAGAGCGGGAATAGTCCGGTAATAGTGCCAAGAAATGAAGTGCAATTTGACATTTCATCACCGGCACAGCCAGCGCAACGCGCCAAGGGATTCTGGGCCTGGGTGGATTTGAATGACCCGGCCGTGATTGAAGGCCGCGAGCCGATCGGAGCAATCAGGGCAGGGGCGCAGGATCGCACAAGACTTGAACGCGAAGCCAATACGGCCGCAAGGATGAACAGACTTACCAAGTTTTACGGTAAATGGCTGGTGGATTCGGAGACGGCGGACCGAGGAGCGCCATTGTTTGATTTCTCCTCGGGCCGGCCAGTGGCCGGCTATGGTCGCCTTGAGACCATTGAGGACGTCTATTCCTTGCCGGCCGATGACCAGCGTTATCAAGACCTTCAACAGACATATTCTGAAAAGGCGCAGGAGCTGGGCTTGGGACCGGCGCCGGAAGACATGGAGCGGCCGTTTCTGGCGCGGTTTATCACCGGATACGAAAATTCAAGTCCGCGTCAGTTTGCGGCGGAATCCAATGTGCGGGTGGCACAGGCATATTCGCCGGCGGAGAAATCATTAAGAGACGCAAATATCATTCTGCGGAATAATTTATTGTCCACATTGAACATTCCGGAAAGCGGAGACATTCTGGCACTGGACAATATGCCATTCGTGAGCAAGTTTATTGAAATGAGCGGGGATGCGGCTGAACTGGTGAATGAGCGCGGCGAACCATTACCCGAAGCCGCGAACCGCATTCAGAAAGCATTATTCACGGCATTGCTTTCCCAGGAGAAAACCTATGAGCCGGCGGTAATATCGGCCATGGTGGAACGCGCACAAGAATACGGCATGACGGATATGGTCAAGGGATTGAGCGCGGAGGCACCTGATCTGATAGAGATTAAGATCAACAGGCCGAATTTTGATATATCGCCATTATTAGCAAAAGTAATGCCGACCATCTTGCGTATTCGGCAGGATATAATTTCCAAACACATCACGCGGCCGGCTGATTATTTCAAGCAACATGATTTTCTTTTAAAGAACACGCCGGAAGAGGAGGCGTTATCCCTCGTCCTACTTGACGCGCGAAGCGCAAAAGAGATCAGGGAAATATTGGCGGAATACAAACGCCTGGCAATGAAGATGGATACGACCACGCAGGATATGTTTGCGGGTCAAATAGCGGAATCAAATCTGACGGATTTATTAAAGAAAGCGAGGCAAAATTATGAAGAACAAAGAATCCCTGAATACATCAAACGTCAACGCACCGGCGGAGGAACCGCCGGCAAAATCGCCGGAAGACCAGCAGATGGCAGGCAAGTCCAACCTGCGCGCCGGCCTGCTCCTCTTGGCGCTCCTGAAACAGCAGGCAAAGAGGGGGAACGCGTAAGTAATATACCCCCAGAAGGCGGGGAAGAAGTCAAGTCTGACATTCAGAAATTAAAAGAATTATTATCCGGTCAGGCGCAAACGCATAGTCCGGAATTGATACCGATTGAATCCGGTAAAACCGTCTTCCGGGAAATGTTAGAGAATGTGGCCGCCAGCAAGCGTGGAGCACTGGTGAATCAAACCCCGGAAGTCCTTGCCACCCGGAGTCTGCAGAGCAAGGCGATTGCCTTACTGGAAGCTCTGAACGCGAACCGGATAACGGAAGCTGATGCCAAAACGCGCTATGACAAGTTTGCCGAAGAAGTAGAGCGCGGCATGAAGGTTGTCATTAAGCAGGCGGAGAACCTGAAAGCCGGGCCGGAACAACGTCAATTATTCAAGGGCGAAGGATTGTTAGGCAGATCTGCAGGAAAAGGCGCGGTGGCCACGCAAGAACAAAGATTTGAGCCGGAACATGAGAATAAAATTCTGGAAGCCGCCACAAAAGTCATGGAGACCTATGCCAGGGAAAAGGGGATAAAAGAAATAAGCGGTGAAGATTTAACCAATGCTTTAAGCGCCGATTTCGGGAACAAAATTGAGCATTTGTATCCGCTTATCAAGGAAAGAACCAATGCGCTTTTAAGCGGAGCGGGAAACATTGTTACCGAAAAGCCAACGGAGACACCGCCTGCGGGACC
>JBAZKK010000048.1:0-5230 GCA_041650795.1 Candidatus Omnitrophota bacterium
TGGGAGAAAAAGAACCGCTACTCGTTGTGCCGATGCGGCTGCCCTTAAGGTCAAATATGGCATAACCGTTGCGCGCCGATCTGCGCGAATCCGAGCGAAAACATACTAAACGCTCTTTGGGGCCGCTTTTCTCTTCCCGCAACAAAGCCTCTTTCCCGATAAAATCCTTGGAAAGATCGACAAACTTACCCAAACCGGCAGCCAGCGGGGTGTGATCCACATCCAATTCATGGCCGTAAAGAGGATATCCCATCTCAAGGCGCAGGGTATCCCGGCAGCCAAGGCCCGCGGGTTTAATCCGCGCGTCGCTTAATAGGCGTTCCCATAATTCTACCACCCGCCCGGCTGATACGTAGATCTCATATCCAAGCTCTCCGGTATAACCGGTACGGCTTATTATACAACTCCCGCCCTCAAAAGTAAAATCGGCAAAAGTATAATATGTAAGCTCTTTAAGACGCCCGCCGAATATCCCTGAAAGCGCCTCTAAAGACCCGGGACCCTGGATATCCAATTTGCCGGTCCGCGGGGAAACATTCTCGAAAACGCACTCTTTAGAAAGATGCTTCTTCAGGTTCGCCTCATCCCCGGCAATAGTCGCGGCATTGACCACCAGCATCCAGCGGTCCTGATCCAGCCGGTAAACTACCAGGTCATCTATCACGCCCCCCTGCTCATTAAGCATAAAGCCGTAACGGCAGGTACCCTGAGGCATAGAGGATATCTTTTGGGTGACAATACGGTCCAGGCCGCTTGAAACAGCATCGCCCTCAATCATGAACTCGCCCATATGGCAAATATCAAATACCGAGACTCCCTGCCTGGTATGCGCGTGTTCCGCCAGTATCCCCTGGTATTGGATAGGCATCATCCATCCGCCAAAGGGGGCCATTTTAGCGCCTAATGTTACGTGGGATCGGTAAAGAGGCGTTTCTTGAAAAGTTGTAGCGCTGTCCATTATCGTTCCTGTTTATTGCTAAGCGGGCTTAAAAACTTTGTCTTTGACCGGGTATTTTCCGCAGCAGAATTTATCCCCTTCAGGGCAGTACCCTAAGGAAACACATTTGGCTCCTGCCTCGGAGAATACCGCCGGCAGCTTTTCATTGCAGATCTTGAGCATCCGGGAAGCAAGCTCGCGTATCTCCCACTGCGCCCTGGTACAGCAGCGGTGTTTGAAAAAATGGATGAGCTCCCGGCAATTCATGGTCAGCACGATCTTGGTTTCCGCCGCCTGAGGCAGGACAAAACGCGCGTCCTGGTTTGCCGCTTCGCCGCTGAGCTTATCATCCCCCATAAGTTTAAGCAGGGCAGTATACTTCTCCTGTATCACGGACATTAAACCGTCAAATAATTTCTTTGCCTCGGGGTTGCGCTCTATAGATGGGGGGACAATATAATCAAAATCCTTCTCTTTAACATAGCGCTGGCTCTGCTGGGAATACGAAGCAAGGCGGTGCCGGACCAGTTGGTGGGTGAGCGCCCGGGAAACGCCTTCAACAGCAAAGGTGAATTTTACATGCTCCAGCGGGCTTTCGTGTCCGGAAGCGACGACCTTACGCACAAATTCCTCCTGCTGCTCGGCGCTGCGCCCGGTATCGGAGAAGATCTGGCCCGCGAACTCCTGGGAATAACACTGCCGGCATGCGGCATATATGATCGGGACTGCCTGCTCGCTCATCTCAAGCAGCAAAACATTCAACCTTACTTGCGGCATGATACCTTTCTTAGTAAACGCGTAATATCCGCGCCTTTATTCGATCCAGCTATATTTCTATGGATTGTATCACAAATTCCTCAATATTTGAAATACTGAAATCACTTTTTCCGCAAGCCGGGCATTCCGTAGTCGGATGGGATATCTCGCTCTTTACCCCGCAGGAACGGCATTCCATGACCGCCTTGTTCTTTTTAATGTGAAGTTCCACGTTCTTTAAATCTTCCTTCTCGGCAAGCGCGCTGAACGCCGCGCGCAGGGTATCCGAAGTAACATGGGTAAACGGCCCCAAAGCCACGTTCACCGTTATCTTTTTCTTAAGATCTTTCCCTTTCAGCCTTCCCTTAAGAGCGTTAATAATACTATTGGCGTACATCAGATCATGCATTTTCCTTGTCTCCTTGATCTATTACACGGCTAAGGTCATTTCTTCCTGCTTAAAAACTTACCTAACAATAATACCGCAAAAACGACAATAATCATACCAATAATTGCCGAGAATATATACGCCAGGCTTAAAAATGCCATTCCCTTTTCTTCCCAACCCTTGAACGCGTAATCCGGGATAGGCGCGCTCCAGAGGCTGGAAAGCTTCTCTAGTCCCTTCGGGATGTAACCGGCCAGCTCTTTGATACCATCCAACCCCCACTCACCCCAGGCATCGCCGGCTTTGAAATGCTCAGGCAACAAAAGTCCCAGGGGAGAAAGAACCGCGAAAATCCCTAACCCTATCCATAGTTTAGTTATCGTTTTCACTCTGCCACCTCCTCTCCCGCTTCAAGAAGATCCGGATCCTGTTTTTGCAGGTATTTAACGACTAAGGCAGTGACTGCTGCCTCAACCCAGCCGAATATTAACAAGTGTTCGCCGGCCATAGCAGTTATCGCCACATTTAAGCCGTATGGACAATATAATGACTCTCCCGCGGCTGTCTTATGCAGCAGGGGCTGGATACCGAACATTACCGCGGTGGATAAAGCGGCAATATTCAAAGCGATATAACCCGCGATCGCGGCAGCGATAACCCTCCTGCCTGATGTAATAGGCGACCGTCCGCTTATCAACTTATACAGGTAATAACCGGCAAATACCTCGACAAACCCCATATTGAAACAATTCGCGCCTATGGCAGTGATCCCTCCATCGCCGAACAATAACGCCTGGACTACTAATGCCACTGTTACCGCGATACAGGCCGCCCAGGGGCCAAGTAATATCGCTACTAATACGGCGCCCACCGCGTGCCCGGTAGTCCCCCCGGGAATAGGGACGTTAAACATCATAATCACAAAACTGAATGCCGCTCCTATCGCCAGTAAAGGGACCTGTTTGGCCTTAAGCGTTTTCTTAACGATTCTCGACGCTGTGGCCCATATAGGCAGCATCACCGCGTAAAAAACGCCGCAAGTCACAGGTCCTAAATATCCGTCTGGTATATGCATCTATCCTCCTTTTTATTAAAATGAATAAACGCAGGTAAAAACAACCGTATCATTAGCATCCGTATTCGCCCCTGCCACGACCCTCTGGTAAGCTATAAGGGTCTGGATCTTATCGCAAGACCAGCCTATCCCCGGAGAGATCGTCAAACTCCTGCAATCTGACGCGGGAACCATTACTCCGTCCTGACGCGTATCCCCCTGCAAAAAGCCGTTCACCTCAAACAAAAGATTAAAACCTTTAGGCAGAAAATATTCCACGCTGGCATCGTAATTAAGATAATTAGCGTAATGTGTCTTGATCCCGTCAATACGCACCCGTTGCGGGAAGCTATAAGCAATATCACCATGGACTATAAAGGGTTTAAGCCTTTTAGTCAGGACCAAAACTAATCCCGGATCCCAGGAACCGCCGCCCATGATATCCGTCCCAAGTTTATTCAGCTCACCGTGTTCATATTTTCCTGTAGGTGTTTTTAGCTGGAATACGCCCGTTATATGCGGGAGGTACTTTTTTTCCTCTAAGACGCAGTAGCGCAGGGAAAAAACACTATCGCCGATGCCGCTATCATGAGCTTTAACCCCGCCTGCTTTCGCGTAATTCTCCTGATAGACGGTCTGGGCGTCGATCTCCAGCCTGTCCGTAATGCCATATTTCATAGATAACTGCTGTTGGAACGCGGACATCGACTCTCCGGCAGGTAAAGAGGCATAATCCCCATGGCTGCTGAAGGAACCGCGGGTATGGCTGTAAAAGAAAAACGGCTGTACCACAAAAGCCCCTTTGCTGCAAAGAGGCGCTGTGCTTGTAGTCACAGGACCGGCAGACGGCGGGTTCCATTCTTCCTGCGTTTCCTCGCTCGCATACACCGCGGCACAGATCGACCATGATAAAAAAAACGCTATCCAGGCCTTACGCACCATCATTCCCCCTTCCTTTTATACTACGTTTATTTATTTCGTGCTACGAATAAGTAAAAAAATAATACTCACATGGAGTAGATCCTAAAAACTACAGCGCCTAAAGATCCTTGCCGGTGGTAGACATGCTCAAAGCCACGTGCTTTACCCATTTGACGGCTTTAAGCGTATCGGCGAGCGCCTGAGCCTGCTTCGGCTTTCCCTTGACCGCGATCATCTCAAGGCAATTGTGGTGGTCCAGATGGATATGCTGGGTAGAAATAATGACTTCGCCGAAATCATGCTGGATATCCATAAGCTTATTTACCAGTTCGCGCTTATGATGATCATAGATCATGGTGATCGTCCCGGCTATCTCCTGGCCTTCCTGCCACTCTTGCTTGACCAGGTCTTCGCGGATCAGATCCCGGATAGCCTCGGAACGGTTGGTATAACTCTTATTCCTTATACGCCCGTCAAACTTTTCCAGCAGCTCTTTATCCAGGGAGACCCCAAACCTTACTAATCGCGCCATAATATCCACCTCGTATTATTAATTTTAATATCGTAGCACAATAGAATAAACTGTCAAGAAATTTTTTTGTTCTATTATTTAATAACGGCGGGGAGAGAATTTTCGGAACTTCTTCTGTTCCTGCCTGGGGCCGCGTTTGAACTGCCTGGGGCTTGGCCGCGGGGCATTATGGTCAAACTGTTCCGGCGTGACCTCGGGATGCCTGGAAATCGGCAGTTGGGTGCGGATTATCTTTTCAATATCCTTCACATCGCTGGCCTGGTCAGGAGTGGCAAAAGAGATCGCGTGCCCCTTATGCCCCGCCCTTCCGGTGCGGCCGATACGATGCACATAATTTTGCGCCTCATCAGGTAAATCATAATTGATGACCAGCTCGATACCCGTGACGTCAATCCCTCTGGCGGCGATATCGGTACCCACCAGCACCTTATACTTACCGCGCTTAAACCCTTCCAGCGCTTCGCGGCGCTGGGTCAGGGACCGGTTAGAGTGTATTTCGGCGGCGCTATATCCCAGGTCCTTGATCGAACGGGTGATCTTCTTGGCATTATGCTTGGTGCGGGAAAACAAAAGCACTGAACCGTGATACTGCGCCAGTATCTTGCTTAAAAGCCTGGTCTTGGATTCCTTTTTAACGATAAA
>JBAZKK010000049.1:0-4969 GCA_041650795.1 Candidatus Omnitrophota bacterium
ACACCTCTTTCAGTTCGACCTGCATTATTTCCGTCCCCTTGCCGACCCTACGCGTTTCATCGAGGCCCTGATCCAGCTCTTCAGCCGGGCCAAGGATGAAGATATCTCTCCTGACGAATACGTTAAGTACGCCCAGGGGCTGGCCTTAAAAGCGAAAGATAACCCGTCTGATGAAGCGCTTCAGGAGGAAGCGATCCAGCACGCCGAGATAGCCAGCGCTTATGCCAAATATCAGGAGTTATTGGCTAAGGAGGGTTTGTTGGACTTCGGTAACCAGTTTTATCTGGCCTTAAATCTTCTACGCACCCATCCGGCCATTCTCAAGAAATACCGCCAGCAGTTTAAGTACATCCTGGTCGATGAATTCCAGGATACCAACTTTGCACAGTATCAATTAGTTAAGCTCATCACCAAAGAGAACGGGAATATCAACGTTTGCGGTGACGATGACCAGTGTATCTATAGGTTTCGCGGAGCGGCATATTCCAACCTGTTAAGTTTTATACGCGATTTTCCCGGCGGGAAAAGTGTAAGTATCGTACAGAATTACCGCTCAAGCCAGGTGATTTTAGACAGCGCCTACCGCCTCATCCAGCAGAATAACCCGGAGCGTTTTGAGATCAAGGCGAATATTAATAAGCGGCTGATCGGATTAAATAAGGAAGGCCTGCCTCCTCAACACCTGCATTTTGATTCCAGTTCTACCGAGGCGGATAATGTGGTTAAGATGATCAAGGAAAAAGTAAAATCCGGTTTCAAGTATAATGACTTTGCCATCCTGGTGCGTTCAAATTCCGACGCCAATCCCTTTATCCAGGCATTGAATATGGAGGATATCCCCTGGCAGTTCAGCGGAAACCAGGGGCTCTACTCGCGGGAAGAGGTAAAATTATGCATTAATTTCTTGAGGGTAGTGGCGAATCTATCCGATTCCTTAAGTTTATATTACCTGGTCAGCTCCGAGATTTATGGATTGAACCTGGTTGACCTTAATTCCTGCGGCCATTATGCCCGGCGCAGGAATAAATCCCTTTACGCGGTTTTTACGGAGTTAAGCGGAATAGAAGAACTAAAGGGGATAGGGGGGGATAGCCGGGGAAAAATAGAAAAAATCCTGGCAGATTTGGAGAAATTCCTTAAGGTTTCGCGCGAGGAAACAACCGGCCGGCTGCTTTACGCCTTTCTTACGGATACGGGCTATCTAAAGAAACTCACCAGGGAACAAAGCCTAGAAAATGAGGCCAAGATCCAGAATATCGCCAAATTCTTCAACAACGTCCGCGATTTTGAACTGGTAGCCAAAGAGGACCGGGTGATCAGTTTTGTGAATTATCTTAATCTGCTGATTGAGGCAGGTGATGACCCGCCGACGGTGGAGGCAGATCTGGAGACCGACGCGGTGAACATCCTGACCATCCATAAGGCCAAAGGCCTGGAATTCAGGGTGGTATTCCTGGTTACGCTGGTGCAGGGGCGTTTCCCCTGGCCGCGCCGTTCGCAGGGGATCGAGCTGCCCGATGTCCTGATCAAAGAAGTCCTGCCGACCGGAGATTTTCATATCCAGGAGGAGCGCCGGCTTTTTTACGTCGGGATGACCCGCGCTAAAGAAGAGTTGTATTTAACCAGCGCTGAGGATTACGGAGGAAAGCGCCTGCGCAGGGTGAGCCAGTTTGTTTTTGAGGCGCAAGGCACGGAGGTGAAAGAGAAGGAAAAGAAAAAGGCCGGGGCGCTGGAGGCGATCCAGCGTTTTGCTCCCCAAAAGGACTCGGTTAAGCCGGTCGCGAGGAAACTTAACGAAGGCGCGCCTGTACATTTGACTTATTATCAGATAGATGATTACCTGACTTGCCCGCTTAAATATAAATACGTGAATATCCTGCGCGTGCCGATCATGGAGCACCACACGGTTATCTACGGACGGGCGATGCACGAGGCAGTAACCAGATATTATCAGTATCAAATGAGCGGCAAGAAGATGGAATTAGGCGAACTCCTTGTTGCTTTTAAGAAGAGTTTTGATCCGCAGGGCTTTTTGGATAAGGCGCATCAGGAAGAGCGTTTCCGGGTGGGCACAGACGCCTTAAGCCGTTTTTTCCACGCGGAGGAGGCCCGTAAAACACAGCCAAAATTCATCGAAAAGGATTTTTCATTCATGTTCGGAGGGAATAAGATCACCGGCAGGTTTGACCGCGTGGACGAGGGGGAGGACGGAGCGGTGATCATCGATTTTAAGACCTCGGAGATAAAAGCCCAGAAGGCCGCCGATAAGAAGGCGCAGGAGAGCTTGCAGCTTGCGCTTTATTCACTGGCTTATCAGAATATCTTCGGAAAATTGCCTATCCGGGTGGAACTTCATTTCCTGGAATCGGGGATCATCGGAAGCCATTCTATCGAAGAAGCGGGGCTGGATAAAATAAAAGAAAAGATCAAAGAAGTCAGCGAGGGGATCCGCAGACAGGGTTTTGAGGCTACGCCTGCTTATATGGCCTGCAGCTACTGCGCCTATAACCAGATTTGCCCCTTTGCCCGGATGCGCTAAGATTCCCTGCGCGCGGAGGAGAGAGTGGAAGAAAAGATCGGCCACCTCAAGGTGCATATTTTCAAGATTAAGAACCGCCGCGGTTTTGCCGCGATTTGTTTTGACCATCTTACCGAAGGAAACACGCCTCAAGAGGCCCGCCTGCGTATGCTTAAGGCCCTGCGTAAAACTAATCGCAAGGAAGGGTAAAAAAACTCAAAAAAACTTGAATTTGCCCGGGAATATGGTATATTTGTTCTAATACTTAAGTAAGCGCTCTTGTTGGAGGACAAAAGCGCCGTAAGCGTCAAAGTTTCAAGTAATTAAGAACCAGAATGCCACGAAAAAACAGGGTCGGCTTTCTGGTTTTTTTATTTACGCTGTTATTAAAGAGATTAAAAATGAAGAATAAGCTGCGCAAAATCCTCTCTCTATCCTTAACCTTAAGCCTACTCTTCCAGCAACTCGGCTTTGCCCAATTAGCCGCTGAGTTGAATATCGCGGCTCATCTCTCCCGGGTAGCCAGCTCCATCTCAGTAGAGAAGTTCCGGCCCCCGCACTTAAGGTATTTCTCCTATAACCCCCTAAATGACAACTTCAAGGTACTTGTAGACAAAGGCGACCAGTTCTCTCCCCTTACCAGCAGGGGACACTTTCCGTCAGAAGCTCCTAAAGCCCCTTCCCAGGAAAGTGTCCCCTGGGATAATGCCAAACTCCGCTCCGAGACCCAGACCCTCTTAAACTACTTCCTAGTAGGCATCTCTCTACCAGACAGCGCCTTCTGGGTCAATCTGCGCCCTGACAGCCAGGACCAGATCATCGATCCCTACTTAGAGAAGACCGAGGTAGGCAGGATCATGCTGGAGGCAGACCTGGAGCTTAAAAAAGACACCTCCCGCTATACCTCACCAGCTACCCCTGAAGGCAGGGAGTACTGGAATAAGCTCTATAAGAAGGCAGAAGAGCTCTACGGGTTTGATAACGTCACTATCCCCACCTTAACCCGTCCCTGGATCGTGCCGGGAGAGATAATTATCAGAGAATCCTCTGAACCAGCATCTGCCTATATCTACAAGGCCACGCTCAAGGTTATGCTTGAGTCCGACTACCTTAAAGCAAGTTATCCACAGGGTAGTGCGGGCTTAAGCCCGCACTACGGTGGTGAATATGCATTCAAAGACACCCGCTCAAAAGCCTTAAACGACTACTCTACCGAGCTGATCAAAGAACTGATCATCCCCAAACTCACTAAAGAAGTCAACTCCTCCAAAAGATACGCTCCGCTACGCCAGGTCTATTACTCCTTAATTCTCTCTCGCTGGTTTAAGCAGGAATACAGAAGTCAGAAGTCAGAAGACGGAAAACAGACAAATTCTTACATTAATCTCATCGACACTAAAGACCTGACTAACCTTATCTTCCCAACCCCCTGGTCCAAAACCACCTATTTCGATCAATACCAGCAGTCCTTTGCCAAAGGCGAATACAATATCCAGGAACCGGTGCATACCCCTACCGGGCAGGTGGTGAGGAGTTATTTCAGCGGGGGAGTTGCCATGGGAAGTAGCGCAATTCAGGCAAATACATTCAGCAGCGCAGCAGGTAACTTGGTCGATGTCGACCCTAATACTGTCCGCTTTACAGGTAATTCGCAAGGAATAATAGGTGCCTCCTCGTCGATGACGCAAGCCAGCCATATATTTGATTATCCAGCGATCTATCGGAATTATGGGCTTTCTGAGGAAGAGATAGACCTGCTTGAATCTACTGATGACCCACAGGCTAGATTCTCCGCGGTACAGATGACTGTCCCGGGCATAATGAATGCATTACCGATATCTAAGAGAGGCGCAATAAGCTTGCTAATGAAAAATAATTATGAGACTTTAGAAAGAATTTTAAAAAATAAAGGGAAAAATGAGAAGGACATTATTCTGCTTCTTGCTCCGCTTAAGGCCTATGTTTTAGACAATCCTGATCCCAATAGAAGAATTACCGCTGACGATGGGATGGTCTATCAGGTTCCTAAGGAGTTTGTGGGTTTAGTTTTTGGCACTTCCGGGCATCGCGGTGCGCGCGGCAAACAGGTGGGGCCATGGGTAGCGGCAGCGCTAACACAGAGCTCATGCGAAAATTTTGCCGAAAATCCGGAGTTTATGGGTAAAGATAAATATATTATCATAGGTGGCGACCCGCGTAGATATAATGAGATCTACAAAGAAGAACAAGCGCGCATTGCCCTGGCTAACGGACTGAAAGTAATTTTTGTTGAAGGGGTAATGCCTACGCCAATTGCTTCTTATCTGGTGCGCTTTGGGAATGAGGTATTCAATTTAGGTAAAAACGGGGTTATTGTCGGTGTTTTTAATGATACCCCATCGCATAACAAAGAAGCGGATGACGGTATTAAGCTTAATCCCGGTGGAAGTTCCGAGGGGCATTGATCTCTGC
>JBAZKK010000050.1:0-4965 GCA_041650795.1 Candidatus Omnitrophota bacterium
AACGCCCGTTAAAATAATTACTGCCTATTAACCATTTTACGTCCCTGGGCAGGAAGGCTTTTATTGCCGGAGCGCCAAAGTCCAGGATCACTATAGAAGGAATACTGATCTTTTTTACAACATCTACAAAATACCTGATCAGCGGTTTACCGTTGACCAGATGTATGGGCTTGGGAAAATTAACCGTGGAATCAAAACGCGTGCCTTTCCCCCCGGCAGCTATAATAACCACCCAGGGGTCCTTCTTTTCCTTCTTATACGCAGCTGACTGGTTAATACTATGGACATATGTAAGCGTTAATAAAATAGCCAGGGCCGCGCATAAAATTACTCCGGAATAGTCAAACATGACCGCCATAGGCAGGAAGGCAAAACTATTCAAGGTTGTTCCGGATGAAGGATCCTTCTTGTTCTCAGGCAGTATATCCAGCTCGCAGGGACAAGCCGAAGAGCCGGAATCGCGCATCAAAACATAGATCTCGCTGATCGAGATCTTGTCGATTTTATAATATTCAATGCAGGGCGGATGAAATTCTTTCGCGCGAAGTAAATCCCTGAACAGATATAAATTTATCGTCCCGTCTTCTTTTTCCCAGGGCAGGAAAGAAAGCTTCCCGCGGCTGATCGTACTCCAATATTTCTTCCAATACTCTCCGTCAAACTCCGGATTGCCGAATAATCTTTCTTTCTGCTCTTCCTTCTTACCATAGGTAGGGACCATTATTTTTGCCGCCCACAAGAGGAGCGGGTAGAGTTGCTTGCGCGTACTTCTTCCGCTTAAAACTTCCCTTGTTTCCTCCTCTTTGCCCACCATCGCGGCAGCCCTAAGGATCTCCTCACGTATCTTTTTCGGCGAAAGAGGATATTTCGCGTTTATATAACGCCTCCTGTCCTTCTCGGAAAATTCGTCCGTCCGGTAATATATCTGTCCCGCTCCGGATAAAAACAGGCCGTGGATCCTTGCCCATTCTTTGATCTTTATCCCGAAAAGCAGGCTTTCATCCGGGTTACCCAGATCCGGATAACAGGCTAAGAGCCCCAGCATTTCCAGCCATTCCCTCTGCGGGGATATTCCGTTATTCTGGGATACGATCAGCTCTTCTTTGAATCTACTATAAATTCCCGGGGAAGCGATATAGGTATCGATGATCTGATGCACAAAATCATCGGCCTTTGTTTCGTAGTAATCTTCGGGGTAATAATAATGCAGGATCTCTTCGGCAATGGTCAGCTCGGCGATCAACGGCGGAGCGCGGCTATGGATGATATGATGCAGCATGATCAGGTTAATGGAAGCGCATCCCAGCCTTTCCAAACGGGAAGTTAAACCCACTGATAAGCAGGGGTTTTCATTAATGCGCAGATACAGATCATTCAGGCGCGGATCGGAATTTTTCAGGCAGGTGACGATCTTTAAGGCGCCGTTTAAACGCTCTCTTAAGGGCAAGGGCAGGTCCTCGTCCTGAGAGGATAAATTACCGTCATCAATTTTTAAGCTTACGCTGTAAGAAGCGTCTTCCCTGGCGTTTTCTAATTCCTGCGCGAATTTCTGGACCATAAACCGCGAGGTATGCAGGCTGGCCGGTTGACGCACGCCCTTTAATACGACCATCCCTAAAGGAGGCAAAGTAAGGCTTACTGAGAAGGGCCGGTTGTGCATCGGTTCAAGACCGGCATACACCTTGCCACCGTTGCCCACACCGCTTCCGCCGTAATAGGCGGAATCGCTGTTCAGAGCTTCCTGCCATTCTCCCAGCCACGGCACACCAACGCGGTAATGCCTGCGTACAATAGGGGTAAAATTGAATACAAGCAGTATGTTTTCATCCGGATTATCGCCCCTGCGGATAAAGCTAAGCACGCTGTTATGGCAATCGTTAAAGTCCACCTTTTCAAACCCGTTCTCCGAGAAGTCCCTCTGGTACATTGCCGGTTCATTGCGGTAAAAATGGTTCAGGTCCCTTACCCACTTCTGAATGCCCGTGTTCGCGGGGTAATCCAGTAAAGACCAGTCAAGGCTGATATCCTGGTTCCATTCCCTGCGCTCCCCTATCTCCCCGCCCATGAATATGAGTTTTTTGCCGGGCATGAAGAACATTGAACCAAAAAGCAGCCGCAGGTTAGCGAATTTCTGCCAGCTGTCTCCCGGCATTTTCTCAAGCAGCGAACGCTTACCATGCACAACCTCATCGTGAGCCAGGGAAAGCATGAAGTTCTCGCAGAAAGCGTAGATTAAATAGAAGGTAATGTCCCACTGGTGATACTTCCTGTAAACAGGGTCAAGCTGCAGATATTTAAGGGTATCGTGCATCCAGCCCATCGCCCATTTCATTGAAAAGCCCAATCCGCCTTCCCGGGCCGGCCGGGATACGCCGCGGAAAGCTGTGGATTCCTCGGCGATGGTCAAGACTTCAGGGAACCTTGTACGAACCACTTCATTCAATTCCCGCAAGAACCCTATCGCGTCGTAATTCTTGTTGTCATTGCGGCAGCTGGGTATCCACTCGCCATTCTTACGGGAATAATCAAGGTAGACCATGGAAGCCACGGCGTCAAAACGTAATCCGTCAATATGGTAATTGCGCAGCCAGAACATCGCGTTGCTCAAAAGGAAACTCCTGACCTCATGCCGGCCATAATTGAATATGCAGGTCCCCCAGTCGGGATGCTTTCCCTGGCGAGGATCGGCATGAGAATACAATTCAGTGCCGTCAAAGCGCTCAAGGCCGTCACCGTTACCCGGGAAGTGGGCGTAGACCACGTCCAGGATGACCCCGACTCCCTGTTGATGAAGGTAGTCTACCAGATACATAAAATCCTGCGGAGTACCGTAGCGGGAAGTGGGAGCAAAATAACCCGACACCTGGTATCCCCAGGAAGGGTAATAATAATGTTCGTTAACGGGCATGAATTCGACATGAGTGAAGCCGTTCTCCAGGGCGTACTGTGCCAGCGCATGCGCTAACTCACGGTAGTTCATCCAGCGCCATTGCCCGTTCTCATATATCCTTCTCCATGAACCCGGATGCACTTCATAAACGGATATGGGGCCGTTAAGGTCCTGGCGCTTGCCGCGGCCGGCCATCCAGGGATCATCGTGCCACTCATAAGAAAGGTCCCAGGCAATAGAGGCGGTGCGGTAGGGCTCATCCTTAGTCGGGTATTGACTGGCAAAGGCATATGGATCTGACTTTACATGCGCATTTCCATCAGATCCTTTGATATAATATTTGTAAACGCTCGCGTTCCTGGCTTCAGGAATAAAACACTGCCATACGCCTCTTGACTCAAGCCGGACCATAGCATTACGCTCATGGTCCCAATTATTGAAATCGCCGATCACAGAAATGCTTTTAGCGTTAGGCGCCCAGACCGAGAAATGCACCCCGGCAGGCACGCCGTCGATAAATACCGGATGGGCTCCTAATTTTCCATATGCCTCGTAATCCTTCCCCTCCACGGTGAATAGATGGGAATCGAATTCCGTAAATTTTAACCTTTCTAATTCTTCGCGGAGCTTGTCTTCGAAAACCGCCGACGCTTCAAGCGGAACACCGCGGGTTTCTTTTACCACCACAATGATCTCTTCTTTAGAAGCGGCGTCCGTGGATACCTCAAAATACAACCCCTTATCCTGCAAGGTAAGATAAGTGGCATAGGCAATAGTCCGCAGGGTCTCATCGTTCTGTTTTAAAATTTCTTCCTTGATCCCGGATACGCCTGCCTTGTCCGCGGCTCTCGTAAGGACAGCAAACAAGCTCTCCTTGTTCTTGCTTGCGGCCTGATAAGAATGATGGTTCCAATCGCTCCCCTGGAAGACTATGATGTCTTTACCGGAAAAAGCGGACTTTAGGACTTTTTCTAAGGCTCTTTTTTCTTCTTCTTTAAGATACCAATAGCAGACTACTTCCAGGAATCTTATCTGCGGACTCTCCTGAAGCACGCTGCCTATTTTTTGAATAAGCCCGGCGATGGATACTCTTTCGCCGCGAGGTATATCCCGGCCGGAGATCTCTTTCATCTTCTTCTTGTAATTCTCTACTTCCGGCTGATTCACAAAGTTCATCTTTTTATTACAGGAGTATACTGCCGCGAATATCTGCAGGAGATACATATTGAGCATGGTATTGAGGATAAGCGAAGAGGGAACATCAAAGCTGACAGTTTCAAATCCTGCCGGGATGTTCTCCGGCGTGACTACGAAAGTTTTAGGATTAACTGTATCGGATTTACCGCCTAAGGACTCCTGGATAAGCTGGGTTATCCAGGTCTCTAAAGCGCTTACAGACCGTTCCTCTAAAAGGACAGCGAAATGCTGCGCTTGGGCGGCGGCTGACTGGTTAGCTTTGTTGACGGCCTGAACGATAAGCTTGTTCCTCAAAACAAGATATTCATCCCAAACCAGCTTTAACCCCGCGATATCCTTGTCCATAAGCAACAATAACGGCAGGAGGAATATCAGGGTATGCGGCGCGGTAAACCTGCCGCCGATATCCGTCCGTCCGTCGATCTGGATGGGCAGGATCCCGATCCCCTGCCAGCCTGCGTTTTCGATCTTGGCTTTATTGGGCAGATCAGCTAACCATAAGAAATGATCCCGGTAATCCAGGCCCTGGCTTAAGACCTTCTCTTTCAGCGCCTTTAAGATATCCTGAGTTTCCTTTGTTGTGCCCGACTTGGAAATACCCACGATCAAGGTCTTGGACAAGTCCGGCACGCAAGCCAAAAGCCCGCTCAAGGCGGCCCGATCCAAACTGTCAATGGTGTAGATCTTAAATCTGTCCTGCCCTTTCACGACCCCGATCAGGGCTTTGATAGTATTTACTGAACCGCCCATGCCGGAAAATATAAAGGTATCCTTATTCTTTACGGCATCTAAACTTAAGAATTTATTAAGGGCCTCTTCGACCGCCGGCCAGGAAGGAGGAAGTACCCATCCTAAACGGCTGTCCTGGCCGTCAAAGC
>JBAZKK010000051.1:0-4503 GCA_041650795.1 Candidatus Omnitrophota bacterium
AGAGCTTATACGACGAGATGAAGGAGAAAAACGACAAATTGGAAACAGAGATGGACGGCCTGAAAGCCGAAATCAAGGAACTCAAGGAGAAAAACAATGGAAAAGATTGATAAAAAGACGATGGAGCAAGCCCTGAAAGACGGGGATTTCATGGAAGTGGACGGCTACACAGTCCGCAAAGCCGGCATACAAGTCCGGGTAGTCATGCCGGAAGCGGACTACAAGGGATTCCGCATGGTCTCCCGGCCCAAAAAGGAAATAAAGAGCCTGCTGAACGCCGTGGCCTGGACCATCCACCGCTGCCAAGTCAACAAGATAGCGGCCAATGTTATCGTGGCCTTGGACGCGACCAACTTCCCCAAACTGGCCTTGGGCTGTACGCCGTTCAGCGAGAAGGACATGACCCCGGTGATAGTGGTGAGTCGGAGATCGGAGGTAAAGCCCGTATGAACACGTTAAAAGGCGGCATAGACAAGACGGTTTGGATGGCGGTCTTTGAGGAAATGACCCCGGTGCAGCGGCGCTGGGCGTTTATAGCGGTCAAGATGGCGGAATACCACAAGACCTTCAAAGACATAGCCAAGCGGCACAGGATGGGCGCTGGCTACCTGTCCGAGTGCGCCCAGGGAGTTATTAAGAACGGTCATACGCGGCAGTTGACGGCCGGCATGAAGTCCGCGCTGGAATCGGAGTTAAAGATAGACCTGACCCCGTTCCTCAGCCCAGCGGAAGCATGGAAGATGATGGCCAAGAAGAACATGGCGCGGGCGGTGAAGCCCAAGGAGGAAGCAATATGAGCGCCGGCAAAATAACGCTCACCTGCTTACCGGAAGTTAAGATAGATAATTCAATTCTTGACTCTTTCACTATAAAGGTTATAGCGGGCAGGAATACCATGATAGAGGAAAGATTCCAAGTGTCGCTAAATACAAGACCATCCGAAATCCCAAAGTTTATTTGGGACTGGATGGTAAGGAAGGTGGTGAAAGTTGAGATAAAATAGGCAAAGCAATCCCCCGACTGTTTGGGCAGCCGGGGGATTTTTATTTGCCCTTTATCTCTATCCGTGTTAATGACCGACTAGCCCTTTTTACTTTTACGAAGATTCCATATCCACATAGCAGATTCTACATCTTTACACCACTTACTACCCACCCCCAATCCACACCTTTGACATATATATTTATATCCAAAGCATTTAAAAATTTTAGCTTTCCCACCACATATACAGGGTTTAACAAAATTCATATATTTTTACCTTCCAAAATCCCACCAGCTTTCCTGGGGGTTACATCGGCATTTCTTCAACATTGGTATCATCCGGCGGCTCTTTGAACGGCACAGCCCCGTTGACGTTCTTCTCCGGGGGTATCAGGATGAACCTGCCATCCCACGGTGTATGCTCATTAAAGGGCCGCAACTCAATGTTGCCCGCTATGTTGCCATCCGGCATCCTGACTATCGCCCCGCACTTCGGCCACTTCTTCCTGCCGTCCCGTAACACGATTCCAATGTGAAGTGAGTATATCATAACGCTTTTTTTCATCATATTCTCCTGAGTAGTCGTAGATGCAGTAGTCCGGCGCCGTCTCTTTGGTTTTCAGCGGGTTCACGATAATCTTGATAACCTTGACGACCCTGCGCTTCTTGCTGTAGTCGTGATACCAGAAATACCCGGTCATGGCCGTCTTGCCCGTCTTGGTCCTGCGGACCCAAAGATTCCCGCATTTGCGGTGCGCCTTGCTGAACGTCCGCGGGAGATTCTTTGGGAACTCGCTGGGGATCTTCATAACTATTTGCCAGTCCGGCGCACCCCGGTATTCTTGATAACCCGGATGCCGGGGATATTGGTCTTGTCCTTGAGGGCCACCACCACGGCTTTTATAGCTTTGTGGGCTGGCTCCATGAATTGCCGGGGGATAAGGGCCTCGTCTGTTACCTCATAGTCATAGGTTTCAACCGTGGCGCGGCCTTCGCCGGCATCGGCCTTTGTCGGGGCCTGCGGCACTTGAGACAGGTCCAGCATCCTCGCCTTGGCCTGTCTGTCGGCCTCGGCACGGTCCTCGGCCTGCCTGACCCTTAATATCTCAGCCTGGCGCTCCTGTTCGAGCCTCTCGGCCTCCTGCTTGGCCTTAAATTCGGCGGCAAGACGGGCCTTTTCAGCGGGGCTGTTCTTGAATTCGGCCTCTTTCCGGGCTTGTTCTGCGGCCGCCGCCTTCCGGTCAGCCTCTTGCTTGGCCCTCTGGGCGGCCAATTCTGCGTCCTGGCGGGCTTTTAAGGCTTCGGCGGCCTTCCGGGCCTCTGCCTCCTGTTGCTCCCTGATTCTGGCGGCCTCGGCGGCTACTATATCGGCCTGCCGTTGCTTCTCTGCCTGCTCCGCGGCAAGATACCCCCCGCCTATCTTCTTTACGGCCGCCAGGAACGCTTCCAAGGGCTTGAGATGCGCACCGCGCTTGCCTGTGAGGTCCTTGTGGACTTCATGGGCCTTTTTAACCAAGGGGTCCCAATAATCTTCCACCTGCTTCTTGAAGGCCACGGCAGCATCTTCGCGTTTGCAAAGCAACTCGTAATCCTGGCGCGTCTCACAAACCATGAATTCCGTGCCCTCGGTTATCACGGTTATCTGCCGACTGAGTTCTTCTTGACTGATTTCTACCATAATATTTCCTCCGTTAGTTTTGTAATATCCTCAAACATCTGAATTCGTTTTCCTATCCAGGCGGCACAAGGTACGGCCCAGGAGTTACCTATAGCCTTGTATCTGGGGCCATCCGGGCATTTGTCTGCCGGCTTACCCTTATATGGGATCTGCGTGTAGTTGTCTGGGAACCCCTGCGCCCGCTCACACTCAAGAGGGGTCAATCTTCTCACTGATGCACCGCAAAGATTCTTTGCGGTGTTGCCTGCGCTGGCATTGGATGTGGTTGAAATATTATATGCTTTTTCGGACTGGATGATGTCACCCTCCGGGCGTTGCTTAAAGGCGGAAACCACTAAATTTGTGTCGCTTTGTTTGGCTCCGCAGGCCCTGACAGGGCCTGCGGTATGGGTTTCTTTATACTTGCTTCGTCCTTCCCCCCGAAACACAATCGGCGCCTCATGGTTACAGTTGAGGGTCGGGACCCGACCCTCAAGTATTTCTGCGCCGCCTTGGCCTGTTGCCATAATGAACGCACCGACGGTGCGTTCATCTGTAGTCGTCCCATTGGATTTTAAAGTGGATAATTTGTCCGTAGGAACTATCCCGGATTTTTCATTTTGCCAGCGATACGCTTTGGGAACCAATATATTTTGGTCCTGCGTTGAAGCGATTGTGAATAATTTATCCTCGCTTCCTAAATATCCTTTTCCTCCGCCTTCACACCCCCCCCTGATCTTAAATGAGAGGGGCTTGCCGTCTGCTCCAATATCGTTTTCAATGTCCCCGGCAACTGCCTCCCCTTTTTCTCCGCCCTCCGCAATATCCCCGCGCAGCATTTTGGACTCAAGAAGTACCGCCGCGGAAGGTCGCCAGTCTCCAAAATATCCGACAACGAAGATTCTACGTCGCGATTGGGGCACTCCGAAGTATTCAGCGTTGAAAACCCTGTAGGCGAACCCATACCCGATTTCCCGTAAGGCTTCCAGGAAGCATCCGAAATCACTTGCTTCTGTATCTTCGACTCGCTGTTCAGGCTGTAAATCACGGGGCGGATTTGAGCCGGACCATGAGGAAAGTGCGCCGGGGACGTTTTCCCACAATACCCATCTCGGTTTAGCCGCTGCACAAATTCGGATAAACTCAAGGGCCAAGTTGCCACGAGCGTCATCCATTCCTTTTCGGAGGCCGGCGATACTGAAACTTTGGCAGGGGGTTCCCCCGCAAATAAGGTCAACTGTTGCATTTTTGAATACCTCGTTATCTCGTATTTTTGTCATGTCACCCAAATTGGGGACGTCTGGGTAGTGAGTTTTTAATACTGCACAGGGGAACGGCTCTATCTCGGAGAACCATTGGGCTTTCCAATCAAGAGGGCCAAACGCCTGGGAGGCGGCCTCGATACCTGAACAGATTGAGCCGAATCTCATTCGTACCACCCCTCAGCAGCCGTAATTTCTTCCATCCTGACTTTATGCCTATGCTTGGCCGCATTTGTCACGCAGATCGCCGCCCAGATTCTCTCAATCCCCTGAATCCTGTCGTGGGGAATAAGCCTTGGCATCTCGCAATCCGGCCCCAGGATGATGCCGCCGCGCCAGTCAATCTTGAGGCCCTTGTAGGTGGGGTGCCAGAGTAGGCCGGCGCGGTAGCCCTCGGTCTGGTATTCATGCCACGGCAGGTAGCCGCATTGGCTGACCTTAACGTCCACCAGGCCCACGCCATGACCGGGAACTCGCCAGAGCTTGTCCAAACACCCGGCCACGCAGAGCATGGGGTCCTCAATCTCAACCTCGGAGTCAATAACCTCGGCGCCCAGATGTTTTAATAGGGCCTGATACGGCGGCAGGTAGCGCATATAGATG
>JBAZKK010000052.1:0-4459 GCA_041650795.1 Candidatus Omnitrophota bacterium
CTGGGGTGTTCGGATTGTTGACGTATATACCAGGGCCGGCAGAAAGCGTGTAGCTCCCCAGATCAATATTCCCCGTCGCGCCGGAATAAGGGACGTATCCCGCCGACGCATGGTCCCCCCAGCCGTAGGCGGTGTCCCAGTTGGCGTGGTGATCGTAGGAAGTCTGCCAGGCGGCAAAGGCCGGGTCAGACTCCGATTGCAAGGCGGTAGCGATCAGGCTGTGGTCGTAGGTTGAGTTATGGGTAGAGAGCAAGCCTGACGCGGTGCCGGTGGCGTCGTAGAGCCCCGCATGGTCCCCCCAGCCGTAGGCGGTGTCCCAGTTGGCGTGGTGATCGTAGGAAGTCTGCCAGGCGGCAAAGGCCGGGTCAGACTCGAGAAAATCGTCAATGGTATCAAGAGCCTTTTGAACATCATTATCAGATGAAGATAGAATACCAGAAAAAGAAGATACATCTACGCGAACATCGTCGCTCTTGATCTGATAATCAGCAAAAGCATTACAAGGGAAAAACAGGAAAAATAAAAAAAGAAGATTAAGCTTTTTCATAAAAGGCTAATACCTCATCAGCATAATCCCCGCCCTTTGGCGCCACTCTAAAAACAAACCCATCGCACGTAGATTTTTCCCAATACGCCGCTGTTGGATCTGATTCTGTTCCTTTTTTAGCAAGCCTACCATTAAAGAAAACAAGTAAGCTCCCAGATCGGAATTTAGGCAAAACAAATTCTTTTGTTGTTCCGTCACCGACAAAGGCCTTTTGTGCCGTATAAGAAGCTATGGTTGAGCTTCCTCCGCCCAGGTTAGGTTCAGACCAAGCGTTCATATTTATGACAACGCCATAATTATGCGTTTCTTCATCGCGGGTATCTTGCAATGTATCTGTCATAACGCCGAGCCCAGACTCCTTGAATGCCGCCCTAACCGCCTCTGCAATAAGATGGGCAGTCATATAGCTTTTTGCCCAACAAGTTATTTCAACGATGCCTGCGTCAAGTCCACTTTCTCCATCTAAGCTTTTTACAGGAGTTATATCGCTGAAACTATAAACAATAGCCGGGACGGCTGCCCCACGGGGCAGCTCTATTGGATAGATCCTGGTGGAAACGAGATCTATAACACCGTCGCTTTCCGACAAAGTTTTATAAACATCCGACTGCATCATGCGGGTTCCTGGCTTAGCTGTGAAATTTTTTTAGCAAGAGTTCCCTTGAATTTATCCAGCGCCTTTTTTTGAGCACGTTGAAACGCTATTTGAACAAAAGACATCTTTTTGATAAATTTTGTCCCAAATTCGAGAAAGGTCCAGTAATAGGCATCTAAGTCTTTCTTTGACATCTTGCGGCCATGCCTTACGCCAAAAATTACGTTTTCTTTGAAAGGGTTAGGCTTAGACATGGTTTTTATATACATCGCCCTACGCAGGCGGCTTGTTTTCATTGGAGCCAAGGCCTGGGCCTCCTTTTTAATCTCCTTTGCCCCGGCAACGAGGGCGCCCTTCAAGGCCTTTCGACCGATCTTGGGCCCCAGGGAGACCATTTTCTTTTCTAATTCCTTGAGTCCTGTTATTTTGACAATAACCATATCAGGCATTTATTACGCCCTCCGAACACATCAGATGCAACTCTCTGTGCGCCTCCAGGGGATCTATAACAGTCTGGATCATATACGTCTTCCCGCCATATTCTGCTTTCATTCCTGCGGAGACATCGTTGCGGTATCTGGTCCTGAGTTTTGCCGTTATCTCGCTTTGGACCTGCTGTTGTGCCCAAAATTCACGCCCAGAAACAGGTTCTATGGCGGCCCACACTGTGTCAACTTCCTCCCAGCTCGTATTAGGCTGGCCGTAAGCATCGACAGCCGGACTGCCTGTCACAAGTTGCGATATCTTCACTCTTTTGTTAAGCCTGCCCGCCTGCGTCATGTCCCCATTTCCAGTCTGTAGGGAGATAAAAGATTTACTAAGGTCTGATTGGCAACCAAAGGTTTTTCGACCTGGGCATCCCTATTTTCAAATAGATCTGCGATTTGCATGAGCATGGCTGTTTTTATCGTCTGCGGTAATGCTATGCCCGTTGCAGGACTTTCCCCAGGATCGCTATCATCGTAACCGGCAACAAACCTGACACGCAAAGAATCTCCGGCGCCGGAGGCGACCGGCCAGGAATTTAGAGGGATAATAAGCCCTGGTTCGGAATCGCTCACAATGTATTCATCGGAGTCAAGCGTCTGCTCCACATTGTTGCTGTCGAGATATTTTATTGATGTTACGGATCGAAGTGGCGCAGGTAAAACGATAGGCGCATTGTTGACAGGAAATCCTTTATCTCTTAGTTCAACGGTTTGGACGCCGATGCGGCGGAAGAGATATTCCTCGCACATAAGCCGCGCCGTAGAAATAAGGGCTTCAATAAGGGTCTCCTCAGAATCCGAAAACTCGGCGCGCATAAACTCTGCGGCTTCTTCTACAGTTATGAGTTCGGCGGCCGGCGGTGTTATCAGTTTTAACATAAGGCCTCCTCAAGCCGGATTTTTTTGAAGCATTCAAGGGCCGTTTCGCGCGTTGAATTTATAACCTCAACCTGTTCGTTCTTTAAATCATCCGCGAGCTTAGAAAAATTTTTTATCCAGGTCCTGATAGGCATCTCTTTGTTCAGGCGGCCTGGATGATCCCCGTGCCAATGGGTCTTATTCTTTTTCCCTCGTTGCATATCAAACCCTAAAAGGATAATTTTTTTTGCTCCAAAAAGATAGGCCAAATTAACAGCTTGATAACCTCCATTGGCCCCGTAATTAATCTTTTCCCTGCCCAACCCCTCGGCCTTATCACCGTCAATTTTGTTCAGGCCATATTTTGATGCCGCAGTGACATCCTGGGTCCACAGTTCCCCTGTGAACTTCAGAAGGACGTCCCCAATATACCTTTCCCACCATTCCCCGTCGCAAGCATAAAGAATATCAGCCCACAAAGCCAACTGATAAGACGTATTAACGACAATTACCTTGCGGTTTTTGTCTTTCTCGCGCCACTTTTTGACTTTTTTGCAGTCGGAATCTGTAAGGCTTGGGCCGCTGGCAATGATAGCCCACTCTTTGCACTCGCTCCGACGGGGGGTGAAAAAGATGGCTGCCCAGGGGCCCTCAATGCCGGGCCCGCGGAAAATTCCTCCGCAAGCCCGGCATTGATAAGCATCTTGGCATAACCATCGTCTGTGTCCACTATGCGCCCCTCCGGGACATTGCCGATCCCTGGCCTTGAGCTTATAAATGGACGTTTTGCGATGATCTTCATGCCATACCTTTCGTTTCTTGACTCATCAGAGAGTCAGACTTCCGTAGCGCACCGATGCCGGCCGCAACCCGCCAAGCACACCGCGCTTTTCGGCCCTGATCGTGACCAGGTTCTGCTGGAAGTTGGTGTCGTCGCTTTCCGACATCTCAACTTCTGTTTCCTGCCGCGTGAGATACATAAACGCGATGTCAAACGCCGCAACAAGCAACTTATCCGCTGTCATGCTGGGCGTCAGAGCGATCGGCTTACCCCACAGGGTCGGGACGATGGCGCCGAACGGAGACCCTACCAGATAGTTCTTGTTCTCGTCCTTCAGGCGCTCGATGGAACCCCAGGTCGCCGGATTGAGGATGATCCCGTTGGCCGGATAATCCGCGTTGTCAAGAGCGCGGATGGCGCGGTTGATGGAATCAATCGCGGTGTCTCCCGACGTGGGCGTGAACGCCGTGAAGTTCGGAGATACGGTCATGCCCGTAAGGTTCTGGCCGACGCCGTTGCCGGCAACGATCTGCGTCTCTTCGCGCAACTCCACGCCGTAGCGCAGGCGGTTCTGGATATACGCCACCAGGGCGGGAGCATCGTTCATGATCTGGCGGGAAACCTTAAGCCAGTGAGCGATGGTCACGACCGGCTTCGTATAAAGCTCGAAGGTCAGGGTGCTTTCGGGCTTTGATACTCCTTCTGCGGTCTCTGCGGCGCTGTTGGTGAACAACAGTTCGCGAGTGAACTCAACTGCATTGCTGATGGTGTTGCCTCTCGCGATGAGGTCGAGAACGCGCAGCGTGCGGAACGCACCGGGGATGATACCGGGTCTGCGATCGGCAGAAACCAGGGTATCATCGTTAGCTGCCGGGCTGCCGCTCTGGCCCGTGATGGTGTTGTTCCGGGCGCCAAACCCGTTCTTCAGGGTGATGCGGCATTTGTTGGTCTGGCCGGAGGCAAAGGCCTTGTAGGCCGAATCCTCCACCAGGATCTGGGCGAAAGACTTGGGAGCCTCTTTCCCGGCCAGGATGGCACCGGTAAGCTTCTGCTCCAACGCGACGATCCTGTCAGCACAAACCTGCACCTGCTTGACGGCTTCGTCTGCTTTGGCAACAGCCGCTGCCAAGCCTTCCTTGGATCCCTTCATCTGCTCTTGCACCATCGCCTTGATAGCCTCATTGGCCGCT
>JBAZKK010000053.1:0-4028 GCA_041650795.1 Candidatus Omnitrophota bacterium
TTGTATTTCCGAAGTGATGGTAGTTACGGATGAAATGCGCCAGCTTATTACGGAACACGCCCCTTACACAAAAATAAGGGAATGCGCCAGAAGGAACGGGATGCAGACGCTTTATGACAGCGCGATCAAAAAAGTGGAAGCAGGTTTGTCCAGCCTTGAGGAAGCCCTGAGTATAACTATAGGAGCGGATTAGTATGCCCAGGTATTTTTATATCGCTTACACGAAATCCGGTAAGAAGAAGGTCCAGGATGTCGAAGAAGCGATGAATATGGAAGAACTGGTCGGCAGGCTTCAGGCTAAGGGTTTGGTGGTCATCAATGTCATGCCGGAGTCAAAAGAGATGCAGCTTAGCGCCGAGAAAGGGGCTAAGACCAAGACCGCCCAGCGGCGCATGCACAGCGGGATCGCCAGCGATGACCTGATGCATTTTTGTTCTCAGCTGTCTGTCCTGCTGGGGGCCGGTATTGTTATCCTGGACGCGCTGGATACCATAGCGATGCAGGTATCCAGCACCAAGCTTTATACCATAATCAAGAATTTGAAGAAGGATATGGAGGGGGGCTTGAGCCTGCATCAGGCAATGGCAAAATACCCCACCGTATTCTCCGACCTGTGGATAAACCTGATAGAAAGCGGCGAAGCCGCGGGCAGCCTTCCCACTATCCTGGTCCGCCTGTCCAGTTATCTGGAAAGGAACGCGAAATTCCGGGAAAAGATCATCTCGGCTATCATCTATCCCATGATCCTGTTAGTAGTAAGCGTAAGCGCCCTGCTTTTTTTGACCGTTAAGATAATCCCTACTTTTGCCACTTTATTTGCCAGTTTTAAGATACAGCTGCCGCTTCTGACCAAAATGCTTATTGCCCTTAGCGCTGCCCTGCGTCACTACTTTCTCGTTTTTTTCATCGCGACCATTGTTGTGATCTACCTGATAAAGATGTATATCAAGACCCCTCCGGGCCGCAGGATGCTGGAAACCTTTTTATTTAATATGCCGGTAGGCGGGGATTTCTTCAAAGTCCTGGTCGCGGAGAGATTTTGTTCGGAAATGTCGATCCTTATAGAAAGCGGCGTTCCCATCCTTTATGCTTTGGAGATAAGCGAGCGGGCCGTAAGCAACCTGGTTGTTTCGGATATCATCCATAAGGTCAAGGAAGATGTCAGGGAGGGAAGGTCTTTGAGCCGTCCTCTCGAAAAGAGCGGTTTTTTTGAACCGATGGTAGTACAGATGGTCCGCGTAGGCGAGGAGATCGGCGACCTCTCGACTATGTTCAAGAAGGTAAGTTCCTTTTATCAGGATTATGTAGAGGTCTTTCTGGCAAGATTTACCGCGATGTTTGAGCCTTCTATGCTGATACTTATGGGTGTGATGATAGGCGTTATGATCATCGGTATGTTCCTGCCGATATTCCAGATAGCCCAAATGGGCGGATAATAATGAGAAAGGGCTTTACGTTAGTAGAGCTGGTCATTGTCGTCATTATTATAGGTGTCCTGGGAAGTATCGCTGTGCCTCAGTATTTGGCGGGCGTTGAGAGGTCCAGGGCCGGGAAGGCGCGGACCGTTATGATGATCATTTCTAAGGCCGAAAAGATGCGCGCCGCCGATAACAATGGCGCCTATGTTGCCTGTGCTGCCAGCGCCAACTTAGAGGCTAATCTCGGCAGTTATACGGAAATGACCGATATCGCGGCGGATATTGACTGGGATTATTCAGTCGGCATAGGAGCGGGAAGCTTTACGGTTACCGCTACCAAGAGGGCTGGTTTGCGCAACGCCGGCGAGCAGATCACGCTTTCAAACACGGGTGTATGGGGCGGTGACTTTACTCCGGATTAAGCGTTTAAGCCGGCCGCGCGTCCGTTATACGCGGACGTAGATGAGTTAAAATCAGGTCTTGTAATGTTTTTTTTTGTGTGTTAGACTTTAGTCAGGAATATGCTTAATTAATAAAAGAAAGGAGGTGAAGGGGAATAGCAGGCTGAAAGGAAGGCCGTATGTGGCCGGGTTTATTATTACTCAAAATACGTAATACATCTCGGGTCAATGAGATGGCCCTAACGGGCAAGGAGGGTAAGATGAGAAAGGGATTTACGCTGGTCGAGTTGATCATCGTGGTTATCATCATCGGGATCCTGGGAACTATAGCGGTTCCTCAATACATGTCTGCGGTTGAAAGAGCCAGAGGCGGTAAGGCAAGAGCGAATATGACGCAGATTGCCAAGGCCGAGAAGATGTATGCGGCAGAGAATAACGGCGTGTATATTGCCTGCGCTGCCAGTGCTAACTTACAGGCAAACCTGGGCAGCTACGTGGAAATGACTGATATCGCGGCGGATGTTGACTGGGGTTATGCAGTCGCCATAGGAGCCGGTACTTTTACCATTACGGCAACCAAATCAGCAGGTCTGCCGAACGCCGGTGAGAATATTACGTTGACAAACGCGGGTGTATGGGCCGGATCATTTACTCCGAATATTTAGTGATAATGAAACGAGCCTTTACTTTAGTTGAGTTGATAGTAGTAGTAATAATAATCGGTATCCTGGGCTCTATCGCGCTCCCGCAGTTTTTGGTAACACAGGAGCGCGCCCTGGATAACGAGGCCAGGTCTAATTTGCGCCTTATCAGGGCTGCCGAAAGGCAACTGCGGATGGAGACTACTAATTATTCCGCGTTGGCCAATATCGCGGCTATTAATCCGGCCTTGAGGCTGGATATACCTGTAGGCAACTGGCTTTATCTTACTACTGCTACTGCGGGAACAGCTTGCTGTGCGCAGGCTACCAGAAACGGAGGGGACGGCAGGACCTTTAGGTTGCGTATCGCGGGCGGTGCCGGCGTAGATGCCGATCCGGTGTTGGGCGGGACCTGTCCCTAAAATAATGTTACGCGCGAAAAAAGGTTTTACTTTACTCGAGATAATGGTAGCGACGATCATCCTGTCGCTTATTATGGCAGGATTGGCGAGTTTGTTCTATGGCGCTAAGCGCTGGGTATTGCATGCTCGGATGCGCATGCAGGCGACGCAGGTAAGCAAAAGTTATCTGGACCCTTTACAGAGGAATGTGAGGCAGGATCAGTGGAATCCTGCCTCTAATTGTTTAAGCACCGACGGAGCGGCCGGATGCGACGCGGCAGTGGAGACTATAGAAGGCATCCAGTATACTCCCGCGTATGTGGTAGGAGCTCCTCCGTTCGGCGGTAATAACAAGAAGGTGCGTTTTACGATAACCTGGAACGAGCCAACTCCTTAAGATCAGGCGGATTAATATGAGACCAATGGCGCATAACCTAAGAAGCGGCTTTACGCTGCTGGAGTTGCTTATCGCTTCAGTCCTGGTGGCTACGGTTTCCCTGGCTGTCTGGAGTATTGTGGAATTCAGCCGTTACCATGTAGGCAACGCCGAATTACGCGCGCGCGCGCAGAATAACGCTTCTTTGATCATTGACCATATGACCAGGAACCTTGGCCAGGCCATAGGCCAGACCGCGTTAGGCGCCGCTACGATGCCCGTTGATACCTCGGATATCGGGGGCAACCGGGCAATAATGTATTGGATAGACAGTTGGCCGGTGAATGCAGCGCCTTTGCCGCCCGGAAACGGCCGTTTAGATACGGCCAACGATGCGCGTCAGGCTTACCGGTGGTATGGGACGGTAGGAGGCAATGCTTATGAATTGCGGTTTTGCCCCAGCTGTCAAAACGCTAATTGCACTAATTGTAATCCTAACTGGAACGCGACCGAAGTCATCGGCACAAATGTGGAGTATTGGGGGGCGCTAAATCCTCCCGGCCCTGCCGGCACGGTCACTCTTAACGGGAATTCGGTTGAAGTCCAGGTCCAGGTATGTAATGATGCCGACGGCGCGCCCGTTGCCTGCGGTGACGTGGATAATCCCAGGGTCACCATGAGAACCAGGATAAAGATGCCCGCGGTTTCTACGAGATAAAATCCCTTCTTGCCAGATCAAATATCAATGATATAATAGGAAAAAAACAAGGGGCCCGTGGTTCAGCTGGGAG
>JBAZKK010000054.1:0-3814 GCA_041650795.1 Candidatus Omnitrophota bacterium
GCAGATACTCTTGAGGATAAATGAAGCGGAGAAGCTCGGTTTTAAGCATTGCGTCATACCCAGGAATAATTTTAAGAATTTACACTACAAGGGCGCTCTTTCGATATTACCGGTTGAAAACTTAAAAGAAGCCCTGGATATTCTGGCGTCCAAAACGCGCGCTTCTGTTAAGTCCGGCGCGCGGTGAGGTGTTCGACCATATTATAATTTACATAAAGCTATGAGGCACCCCACGCTAATAGCACCTAGCCCTAATCGGAATTGGGCTAGTGTCCGCCATGTGGCGGAGTGTTGCGTGGGTGTCGTCCTCGTGGACGAAGGGGGTTATATGAATCTATTATTAGTGCGTATCTTGTTTTTGTTTAGCTGCGTCATAGTGGGGTATCAAACCGGCGAGGCAGTGAACGCCAGTATATTAGGCGGCCTTATCGGGTTGCTGGTGGCGGGCGTCATCATCATTTCAGAAATAGGGATGCGGCGTATTTCGGTAAGCGGGTTGTCCAGCGCGGTATTCGGCCTTATATTCGGTCTGATCATAGCCAAACTTATCGGCGATGCCTTCAGCCTGGCGCGGGTATCGGAACTGACGCTTAATTTTACCCGCGTTTCTTTGACCCTGGTGTTCTGTTATCTGGGGATGGTCATCGGCCTTCGCGGTAAGGACGAGTTCAATATTATTATTCCCTATGTGCGCCTGCGCAGGGAAGACCAGACAGAGAGCCTTACCCTGCTGGATACAAGCATAATCATTGACGGCAGGATCGTGGACATCTGGAAGTCTAAGTTTATCGAGGGGAAGATCGTTCTGCCCCGCTTTGTCCTGAATGAACTTCAGCAGATCGCGGATTCAACCGACCCGATAAAGAGGCAGAGAGGCAAAAGAGGGCTGGAGATACTCCATGTCCTGCAGAAAGAAGCGGGGGTGGATATCAGCGTTCACGAGGAAGAGCTGCCGGATATCCGGGAAGTAGACGCGAAGTTAGTCAAACTTGCCCAGCTTGTAGACGCCAAGATATTGACCGTTGATTTTAATCTTAACCGGATAGCCAGCCTTCAAGGGGTAAAGGTATTGAACATTAATGAACTGGCTAATTCCCTCAAGCCCGTGTTTTTCCCGGGAGAGACGATGCATATCAAGCTTATTAAAGAGGGAAAAGAATATAACCAGGCAGTGGGATACCTGGAAGACGGGACTATGGTTGTGGTTGAAGATGCCCGGCGTTTAATCGGCCAGGAAGTCAAAGTCACGGTCACTTCTATATTACAGACACAGGCCGGCAGGATGATATTTACCAAGGTCGAGAGGCAGTGAGGAAGATTCCTTATATAACAGCGATTATCCCGGCCGCCGGAAGCGGCAGCCGGCTTGGGGCAAGGGTATCCAAGCCCCTGGTTGAGATAGGTAATAAGCCCCTGCTCGCGCATACGATAAGGGCGTTAAGCGTCAATCCCCTTATCCGGAATATTATTATAGCAGCTAATTTATCCAATACCGCCTTGATCGGGTCCATTGTGAAGAGGAGCCGTTTTAAGAAAGTCGCCGGTATCGTTCTGGGTGGGGCGACGCGGCGGTTATCGGTTGAAAACGGCCTGAAGGAAGTCCCGGGCCGGGCAGAGTATATCCTGATCCATGACGCGGTCAGGCCGTTCGCGGACCAGGCGCTTATCAACCGGGTCATCGAGGCGGCCATAGAATCGGGCGCGGCAGTGGCGGGGGTGCCGGTCAAGGGAACAGTAAAGAGGTCGCGTCCTTTTCGCATGCCGGTAACCCATAAGAATATCCTGGTCGTAAAAGAAACGTTAAGCCGAGATAATCTCTGGGAGATCCAGACGCCGCAGGTGTTCAGGAAGAGTCTCATACTTAAGGCTTATGAGAGGAATAAAGACGCGTTCGTGACTGATGACGCGATGCTGCTGGAGAAGGCGGGCGTGAAGGTGAGCCTGGTGCAAGGGTCGTATTTTAACATTAAGATTACCACGCCCGAGGACCTCATTTTAGCGCAAGCCATATTGGAAGCGCAAAAAAATAAGAATAAATGATAAAAGTCGGCATAGGATATGATATTCACCGCCTGGCAGAGGGCAGGAAGCTGTATATCGGCGGCGTTGAGATCCCCTACATCAAAGGCTTGCTGGGGCATTCGGACGGAGACGTCCTTTTGCACGCGGTCTGCGACGCCCTGCTTGGCGCGATGTCTTACGCCGATATCGGGGAAGTTTTTCCGGATACGGACCCGGCTTATCTGGGGATAAGTAGCGTGGAATTATTAAAACGGGTGCGGGACCTTCTGGAGAGTAAAGGGTATGTCATAAATAATCTGGATACAGTAGTGATCGCCGAGGAGCCGCGGCTTGAGCATTTTAAAGCTAAAATGATCGAGTGCATCGCGGGCGTCCTTAAAATAGGTATCAGTAATGTCGTGGTAAAAGCTAAGACCAATGAAGGAGTCGGGAGCCTGGGCAGGAAGGAAGCTATCGCGGCCTGGGCCAGCGTTTTAATCGAGCAGAGGTGAGAAGATGACCGTTTTTCTGTACATTATCGGGGCCCTTATTATTATCGCTGTTTTGAAGCTCGTTGTCATATCTGTGGTATTCCGCGATGAGATCAGGGGAGCGATGGAGAGGGACCCCGCGGCAAAAGACGCGCTGGAGGTCTTGTTACTTTACCAGGGCCTGCACGCATTAGTCATTTACCGGGTCGCCCATTTTTTGTATGGGGCGCGGATGTTCTTCCTGGCCCGTTATTTTAGCCAGGTGGGCAGGTTTTTTACCGGGATCGAGATACATCCCGGCGCTACGATCGGGAAAAACCTTTTTATCGACCATGGCATGGGGGTAGTGGTGGGAGAGACTGCCGTTATCGGCGATAATGTCACCATATACCAGGGCGTCACACTCGGCGGGACCGGGAAAGAAAAAGGAAAACGCCACCCTACGGTCGGCAATAATGTTGTCGTGGGCACGGGCGCGCAGGTCCTGGGGAACATCACCATCGGTGATAATTCATATATCGGGGCCAATGCCGTGGTAGTAAAAGATGTACCGCCTAATTCCACCGTTGTCGGCGTTCCCGGGCGCATCACCAAGCAGGATGGTAAGAAGATGGATATTGCCCTGGACCACGCCCATATCCTGGATCCCATAATGCAGTCGATGGATGAGCTGCAAAAGAGGATCGAAAAGCTGGAAGAAAAACGATAAGGAAAACAAAGATCCCGGCCGCAGATCAGGATCTACATATATATGCCTATTTTTATCTACAATTCTCTCACTAAGAAAAAAGAGGAGTTCCTGCCTCTGCATCCTCCCCAAGTAAATATCTATACCTGCGGGGTAACCGTTTACGACGAATGCCATATCGGGCACGCGCGCAGCCTTTATATATTCGGGGTAATCAGAGGCTATTTGCAGAAACGGGGATACCAGGTCAAATTCGTGCGTAATATTACCGATATTGACGATAAGATAATTAACCGGGCCAGGGAATCAGGCAAGGGCTGGGATGAAGTAGCTGATAAGTATATCGCCTCTTACTATGAGGATATCAAGCGCCTGGGCATAGCCAGGGCGGATTGCGAGCCTAAAGCTACGGAAAATATACCCGATATGGTCAAGCATATCGAGGGGTTGATCAAGGGCGGATACGCCTATGAGGCCGGGGGCGATGTATATTTTAACGTCAGGAGTTTTAAGGATTACGGCAAGCTTTCCGGCCAGTCCATCGACCAGATGATCTCGGGAGTGAGGATCGACCCGGGCGAAAATAAAAAAGACGCACTGGATTTCGCGCTCTGGAAGAAGTCAAAAGAAGGCG
>JBAZKK010000055.1:0-3603 GCA_041650795.1 Candidatus Omnitrophota bacterium
ATACGCCGAAGCACCGGCTAATATTAATTTCGGCTTGTGCTCCGCGGCCAAAGATTCGATCTGGTCGTAGTCGATGCGCTCGGTTTTTCTGTCTACGCCGTAAGGCACTGGCCGGTAGAACATCCCGGAAAAATTATGCGAGTGGCCGTGGGAAAGGTGCCCGCCGCAGGCAAGGTCCATAGCAAGATACGTATCCCCGGGGTTAAGCGCAACAAAATATACCGCCATGTTCGCCTGGGTCCCGGAATGCGGCTGGACATTCGCATATTCGGCTGCGAAGATGTCTTTTACGCGCTGAAGCGCCAATTCTTCGGCCTTGTCAACATACTCGCACCCCCCATACCAGCGCCGATGCGGGTAGCCTTCGGCGTATTTATTGGTAAGCACCGAACCCTGGGCTTCCAGCACCGCCAAAGAGGTAAAATTTTCCGAGGCAATCATCTCCAGGTTATCCTGCTGCCTCTTGATCTCTTCTTTAATCGCTTCGTAAATCTCAGGGTCAACTTTCTTTAGATATCCCATGCGGTCATGCTCCTTTTATTGCTTTTTCGATTTTTTCAATCTGTTTGAGCCGGCGTAAATGCCTGCCGCCTTCAAACGGCGTGCGCAGCCATGCAGCTACGATCTTCTTGGCAAGGGCAACAGTGACAAACCCTGCGCCCAGGACCAGGATATTACTGTCATTGTGTTTGCGCGAAAGTAATGCCGCCTTCACATTGTAACACAATGCTGCCCGTACCCCGGGGAACCTGTTGGCCACGATAGAATTGCCGATGCCGCTCTTACAAATGAGGATACCCTGGGAATGCCCCTTCGTCGAAATGGCCCTGGCCAGCGTAGCTGCCGATAACGGATAATCGCAGCGTTGACTTGAATAAGCCCCTAAGTCTTTTACCTTTATCCCGCGCCGTGCAACATAGTCTTTAAGCCGCTCTTTCAAGGCGAATCCCGCATGGTCCGACGCAATAAGCAATGTCCTCATAATATATTCAGTATCCTTTCTATGGAATCCTTGATCACCGCAAATGTCTGCCTGTAAAACTCTATGCTTTTGCCGATGGGATCGGAAATATCCAGGCTGTCTGCCCTTATCTGGGCAAACTCCCTCAATAGGTACACTCTGTTAAGCGCTTTGGGGTAGAGCTGAGCGATCCGTTCCTCGTGCAGGTTTTCCATCACCAATATGATATCGGATTTATCCAGCAACTCTTTAGTCAGGCGCTGCGAACGGTGCCCGGACACATCTATCCCTTCTTCCTCCAGGAGCTCCTTTGTTTCCTCTGTGGCGCCCATGCCGGGCAGCATCATAAGCCCTGCCGAGATAACCGCAACGTCATCGCGGCCGTTCTCCCGTAGTTTTTTCTCAAGGTACGCCTCTGCCATAACCGAACGGCAGGAATTCCCCGTGCAGACAAAAAGCACGTTCTTCTTGTGGGCCACTGCCATGATCTCTTCTTTCTTTATAGCGCCTTCCCGCAGTATCTGCAACGGATGGGTAGTCACATCTACCACGGAAGATTCAACACCCAATTCACACGGCCCTGCATCGATGGCATAGTCAACCGCTTCCTTAAAGTTATTGATTGCATCGCTGAATTCACGCGGGGCAGGCCCTCCTGAAAAGTTAGCCGATGGGCACACCACGCTGGTTTTGGAAAGGGTAATGATTTTTTGCGCTATCAGGTTGTCCGGCAGCCGCAGCGCAATAGTATCTTTTTCCTTTGCCTTACACACCAGAGTCAGGGGGCCTGGCCAGAATGTATCCATTAATTTATACGCAACCACCGGGATATCCACTGCGATATCTTCAACTTTCTCCTTGGTATCGATAAGTTGGGAAAACCGTTTCTCAAGGGGCCTTTTTTTTATCTCATAGAGCCTCTCGATTGCCTTCTGGTTTTTACTGTCTGCGGCAATGCCGTATACGGTATCAGTAGGCAGAAGCACGAGCCCTCCCTGGCTGATGACATCGGCAGCCTCTTTGAGGTATTCATATTGAGGATTTAAAGGATTCACCTGGGCGATTTTGACAGGGATCATATCTTTATTTTTGCGTTCCTTATGGCTATCCTCATTTTTTGCTTATATGCCCGCAGCGCCTTTGCGATTCTTGTATCCTGCAACCCGAGTATTTCCAGCGCAAGAAGGGCAGCGTTTTTTGCTCCTGCTTTTCCGATTGCCATAGCCGCAACCGGGATACCGCCGGGCATCTGCACGGTAGAAAGCAACGAATCCAGCCCTTTTAAACTTTTGGTCTCAATGGGGATCCCGATAACCGGCAGGACCGTGTGGCTGGCAATGACTCCTGCTAATGCTGCCGAGCCTCCGGCAGCTGCGATAAATACCTTTACGCCCTTTGCTGCGGCTTCCTCTACGTAACAGGCCAATTCCTTAGGAGACCTGTGCGCGGACAATACCTTGATTTCAAAACCAACCTTAAAATCCTTCAGGACATTTGCTGCGTCCCGGACTGTTTCCAGGTCCGAAGCACTTCCCATCAGAATCCGTATAGGCTTGCGCATAATTCCTCCGTCGTAGTAAAAGGTCGAGGTTAAGGCTTAGGTTAAGATAGTTCGCATAATGACAAAGCTCAAATGTCAAATGACAAATAAAATTCCAATGTCAAAGCACCAAATCACAAATAAGCTCCAAATCTCAATATCAAAATCTCATTTCAGGGTCTATGGCCGATGGGCTATACCTGCAGCAACAATGCCTTCTGGCCTATGTCCCTGCGGAAATGCATCCCCTCGAAATGGATTTTCCCGGCTGCGCGGTACGCATTATCAATCGCATCTTTCACAGTTGCCCCCAACCCGGTAACGCCTAATACCCGCCCGCCGCTGGTAAAATACTTGCCTTCTTTTTTTTCTGTGCCGGCGTGAAAAACTACCACATCCTTCATCATGCCTGCTTCTTTAAGGCCGGTGATCTCTTTAGCCTTCTCATATGCCCCGGGATACCCTTTAGAAGCACATACCACGCACACGCACGCCTGCTCCTTCCATTTCAATGCCAGGTTATTAAGCCCGCCTTCAATGGTAGCGCACATCGCTTCTACCAGGTCAGAATCAAGGCGGGGCAGGATTGCCTGTGTTTCTGGGTCGCCGAAACGGACATTAAATTCCAAGACTTTAGGGCCTTGCGCGGTACGCATGATTCCCGCATAGAGGACCCCTTTATACACAATGCCTTCGCTGGCAAGCCCTTTTATCGTGGGCTCGATAATCGTATCCATAACCTCCTGAAGCAATTTTTCGCTGACTACCGGAGCCGGAGAATAGGCGCCCATGCCTCCGGTATTAGGCCCTTTATCCTGCTCAAATATCCTCTTATGGTCCTGGCTTGAGGCAAGCGGAACCACATGCGTTCCGTCGGTGAAAACAAGGATGGACGCTTCCTGGCCCTGGAGGCACTCCTCGACAATAATTTTCTTCCCCGCATCCCCGAAGACCCTGTCCTCCATTATGGAGACAATCGACTGCTCCGCTTCTTCAATGGAATTTGCCACTACCACACCCTTGCCCTGTGCCAGGCCGTCAGCCTTAATCACAAGCGGCACACCAAGCTGCCGCACATATTCTTTGGCAGGGGTGGCTTTTT
>JBAZKK010000056.1:0-3600 GCA_041650795.1 Candidatus Omnitrophota bacterium
TTAGCGATTAGGCCGGAAGGTGTTTTTAGCTTTGGGTTGGAAAGTGTTTCTGCTTTAAAGATACTTTACTACCAACTCGCCCACCTGCTGGGTATTATATCCCATCCTGCCGGCTGCCAGGGACTTTAACTTTTTAGTGGCAACCTTGATAACGGCATTCTCAACCGCCATGGCTGCTTCGTATTCCTTAAGATTCTCAAGCATCATCCCGAGGGCGCATATCGCCGCCAACGGGTTAATCATATTCTTGCCAGTGTATTTCGGAGCGCTTCCACCGATAGGCTCAAACATGGAAACGCCCTGCGGGTTGATGTTTCCTCCGGCGGCAATCCCCATCCCGCCCTGGATCATCGCGCCGAGGTCGGTAATAATGTCCCCGAACATATTGTCGGTGACGATAACGTCAAACCACTCCGGGTTCTTCACGAACCACATAGTGGTAGCGTCCACGTGGGCATAATCAGTAGATATGTCCGGGTATTCCTTGGCTACCTCCTGGAAAGTGCGCATCCAAAGGTCCCAGGCATAAGTCAGGACATTAGTCTTTCCGCAAAGGGTGAGTTTCTTTCTCTTATTGCGCTGACGGGTGTAGCCAAAGGCATAGCGGATACAGCGCTCTACCCCCTGGCGGGTATTATAGGAAAGCTGAATCGCTATCTCCCGCTCTGTCCCTTTGTCCTTAAACTCCCCCATTCCTTTATAGAGCCCTTCGGAATTCTCGCGCACTACCACGAAATCAACATCCTCCGGCCTCTTGTCCTTTAACGGGCAGAAACGCGCATCATAGAGCTTCACCGGCCGCAGATTGATATACTCATCCAGCGCAAACCTTAACTTCAAAAGCACCCCTGTCTCGATGATACCGGGCTTGACCCCTGGATGGCCGACTGCGCCGAGGTAGATTGCGCAATATTTCTTTAACTCTTCTACGTCGGAATCATCAACCGTCTTGCCGGTCTTAAGGTAGCGCTCGCCGCTGAAATCGAACTCTTTTATCTCATATTTAAAATCGAATTTCCTTGCGGCTGCCTCCAGGACCCTCAACCCTTCCCTGACAACCTCCGGACCGGTGCCGTCACCGGCTATTACCGCAATCTTATGCATTTTTACGCTGTCCTTTGCTCTTAACATAGTTAATCAGCCCGCCTTTTTCAACTATCTCCTGAAGAAACTGCGGAAACGCCTGTGTCTTATAAGTCTTGCCGCTGGTCGAGTTCTTGATAACGCCCCCTGCCAGGTCTATCTCCATGGTATCGCCGTCTCTGATATCGCCGGTATCCTGCATCTCTAAAAACGGCAGGCCGATGTTAATGGCGTTGCGAAAGAATATGCCGGCAAAGCTCCTGGCAATCACCGCCGAGACGCCGGCGCCCTTTAAGGCCAACGGGGCGTGTTCGCGCGAAGAGCCGCAGCCGAAATTCTTCCCTGCTACCACGATGTCTCCGACTGATACCTTGTTGGCAAAATCCGGGGCAATCATCTCCATGCAATGGCTGCCGAGCTCCTTGGCATCAGTGCTGACAAGGTATTTTGCGGCAATGATATCGTCGGTGTTAACGTCATCGCCGAATTTATGGGCCTTCCCCTTAATAATCATCGTTTTCCTCCCCCTGATGGGGACACTTTTGCTTTGGCTTTTAGAACCGTCCCTATATGTTGCCGGGATGGGTAATCTTTCCGGTAATTGCTGATGCCGCCGCAACCGCAGGACCTGCCAGGTAAACCTCGGATTTTGGGCTTCCCATGCGCCCGATAAAATTGCGGTTGGTGGTCGCCAGGCAGCGTTCGCCGTCGGTAAGGATGCCGACATGCCCGCCCAGGCACGGTCCGCAGGTAGGGGTAGAAAATACCCCTCCGGCCCTAACAAAGATTTCCGCCAGGCCCTCTTTTACCGCTTGTAGATATATCTCCTGCGTAGCGGGGATAACGATTAATTTAAGCCCGGGGCTGACCTTCCTGCCATTCAATAATTTAGCTGCCAGGCGCAGGTCGGAAATCCTGCCGTTGGTGCAGGAGCCGATGACGACCTGCTCAAGAACGATATCCTTTAATGCGCCTACAGGCCTGACATTACTGGGCAGGTGCGGGCAGGATACCTGCGGCTGGAGGTCGGAAACGTCATATTCGTAAACCTTATCATATTGCGCATCGCTGTCGCTCTTATATATCTTATATTTACGCCTGGCGCCCCTGACGTACTTTAAGGTCAGGGCGTCGGGCTCGATAATCCCCGCCCTCCCCCCGGCTTCAATAGCCATGTTGGACATGGTAAACCTGCCGTCCATTTCAAGTTTCTTTATCAAGGGCCCCGCAAATTCCATTACCTTGTAAAGTGCCCCGTCCACCCCGATATTACCTATGGTATAAAGGATAAGATCCTTGCCCCCGATCCATTTCCCGGGCTTGCCCTTATAAATAAACTTGATAGTCGCCGGCACCTTAAACCAGCATTTACCGTCGATAAAAGCGCGCGCCAGGTCGGTAGAGCCGACGCCGGTGGAATAACACCCCAGGGCGCCGTAAGTAGTAGTATGCGAATCCGCTCCGATAACCAGGTCTCCCGGCAGCACCAGCTTCTGCTCCGGAAGGAGCGCGTGTTCAATCCCCATGCGCCCCACTTCAAAATAATTATTGATATTCTGCTCCCTGGCAAACTCCGAAAGCGCCTTGCACTGATTGGCGCTGCGCAGGTCCTTTGCCGGGGCAAAATGGTCCGGGACCAGGACGATCTTTTTATTGTCAAAAACCTTGCGGGCCCCCGACCTTCTGAATTCCGAGATCGCGATAGGCGCGGTGATATCGTTACCCAGGGCGACATCAACCCTGGCTTCAATAAAATCTCCTGCGCGAACCTCATTTTTTCCGGCGTGCGCTGCTAATATCTTTTCTGCAATAGTATAACCCATGGAAGGAATCTTAAATTATTAATCCTGAAGCTTCTTCAGCAGAAGGCTGGCATTGTGCCCACCGAACCCCAAGGAATTTGAAATGCAGGCCCGGACCTCAACCTTGCGCGCGGCATTGGGCACGTAATCCAGGTCGCATTCCGGGTCAGGGTTTTCGTAGTTAATGGTAGGGGGAATAATATTATCCTTAATCGTCAGGCAGCAGACAATAAATTCCACCCCTCCGGCCGCTCCGAGAAGATGCCCGGTCATGGACTTGGTAGAAGAAATCATCACTTTCTTTGCGACAGAGCCGAAAGCCTTTTTCACCGCCAGGGTCTCGATCTTGTCGTTAAGCTTGGTCGAGGTGCCGTGGGCATTGATATAAGAAATATCTTGGGGGTTTAATCCGGCGTCATCCATTGCCATCTCCATGGAGCGCGCGGCGCCGTCACCATCTGGGTCGGGGGCGGTAATATGGTAGGCATCGCAGGTAGCTCCATAGCCGCCCATCTCGGCGTAGATACGCGCGCCCCTCTTCTTGGCATGCTCAAGCTCCTCCATTACCACGACCCCGCAGCCTTCGGCGATTATAAAACCGTCCCGGTCTCGCTCAAACGGCCGGCTGGCTTTTTCCGGGGCATCGTTCCTGGTAGATAGCGCCCTGAGCGCACAAAAACCTCCTACCCCCAGCGTCATTACGCAGGCCTCGGTG
>JBAZKK010000057.1:0-3470 GCA_041650795.1 Candidatus Omnitrophota bacterium
CCACACTCATAAGCATCCCTGATATAATCCGGCAGATCCGGCAAATCGCCCGATACATCCGAAACCTGCCAGGTGTCGGTGGAAACAGTGTATTTAAGGAACTTGTAACTTCTTTCTTCGGTCAGGTTGGTGATATCCCTGCCCTGGCAGGCGAATATGGTATCACCGCTGCCGTCAAGCTGGGAACCTGAATAGAACCGGATATAGGCGCCGTTCTGCTCCGGGCTGGACATGAGCTCCCAGGTGTCGTCAACAAAATCATACTGCCACAAACGGCTGGTATTCCTGCCCTCAAGTACGTAGATATGGTCCTCGCTTCCTTCTATACCGTTGCTGCCCGGATAACAAGCCTTGGTCCCCGGCCCAAAAAGTATCGGGTTTCCCGAAGGTGCTTTAGCTTTCAATAAACCTACCCACTTATTTTCTGATAATGAATATTTCCAGAAATGCGAGGTATAATTACCGTAGAACATATACACGCTGCCGCCGCCTGGATAAACCATACTGCCATAATAAGGCGAATAGGTATCCAGATAGCGCCTTGACCAGACCCCCGTATCAATATTATAGGTATACATCGTGCGATCGGTCTGGTAACTGGCGTATATCGTATCTCCTACGGCGCAGGCGCCGTAATAATAACTCTGGTAAAAAGGCGTAGGCTCAAGGATCTCCCATACCCCGCTGGAAGCGCCTTTAAATTTGTAGCGGGCAAACTGGTCGCGCACGCCGGTAAAGAAATAAATATACTCTCCGCTCCCCGGAAATAATAACCTTCCTTTATTTACCGTTTTAAAAGGCGCCTCGGTTATCGCGTACCAGGTATCTGCCGTGTAAGAAGGATTACTGCTTGAGATACAGTATTTCCAGAAGGTCTTAGTGGTCAAGCCCCTTGTAGCATAGATAAACTCGCCGTCATCATCCGTGCCAGGGTAAACCAGGGCCCCGCCTTCTCCCACCGTATCCGGGGCGTCGGCAACCGCGCTGTCATCCCAATAGACGCCGCCGGTTCCAGCCGGGTCATACCTCCAGAAATTATTGGTGGTATTCCCCCTGAAAGCGTAAATATAGCTGCCTACAGCGCAAAGCGCTCCGCCGTAACCGATAGTATTCGGCGCGGCAGTTAAAAGCTCGCAAGAATTAAGATCAGTATTGAATCTGCCGAAAGTAGTAGAACCCGCGCCCATGGTATAATATATATAACCGTCCAGATATGCCATACTGCCGCCGTTATACATACCGGAGCTTAAATTAGTCCTGCTTTCGCTGGTATTATCGCTGATAGAATAACGCCAAATAGTAGTATTATTATCGCCGCGGGTGGCATAAATATAATTACTGCCGTCATAAACCATATCCGAGCCGTTGCCGAAATTATAAAGGCCCCAGCCTACCAGGTCATCCCATTTCACGTTAGCCGGATCAAAAGTAAAAGCCTTGCTGTAGTTACCCGCATTCAACCATTTTAACTTGGTACCTGTTCCGGGATAATACATGATACTGCGATAAGGATATATGGGAAGCCTGGCAGTCGAGCTTATCTCTTCCCAAACGGGAGTGCCCGCGGTAAAGTCCAGGCGCGCAATCCTCCTGTTCCAATCATCCACGTTCCAGGCGTAGATATAATTTCCGGTCCCCGGATAGCAGGCATCGCCCAGGTACATCGGCGCGTTGGTGAGGCTTGTCCAACCGCTGGGAAGGCTGATCTTATAACGCGTGGAATATACGTTCGTCCCCATATTCATTAAATAAAGATAATCGCCTGACCCGGGATAAACCAGGGCGCCCTGTCTGTCCACGGTTGTATTATTCACATCCGCCAGTTCCGCCCAGGAACCATCTCCGGCGTCTATAGTATAAACCAGGAATTTCCTCAGGCCGTTGCCGACAACGCAATAAATACTGCTGCTGCCGTAAGCGGTAATACTGCCCCCCGCTCCTACGTTGTATAAAACGCTCGCGTTCATTTTGACCCAGGTATTGGTAGAAATAGTATATCTCCAGAAATCCTTGGTGCCTGCTCCGCGCAAGGCATAAATATAATCTCCGCCGCCCGAGGGATAAGCCAAGGATGCTCCCATGCCGAAGGGCGCGGGAGTTTGCTCCAGCATTTCCCAGGTTTCCGTTTCCGCGGAAAAACGGGCAAAGGTCCTGTTAGTCCAGAAAGCGTAAATATAAACTTTACTGTCGCGGGGATCGATCACTCTTAAATAAGCGGACCACCAATCCAGGTGCGGAACCTCGGGGATACCGGTCCATTGGCTTAAATTATCAATAAAGGGGTCCTCGGAGGCGCTCTGCAATACCAGCGACTCTTCCTCGCCTTCGACCAGAACATCCAGCTTTACGCGCTGCGAACCTTCCCTTTGAAAATCCGCCGCGCTGGTATCGGTTACCGATAAAGCCTCTTCAGATTGGATGACCTTGTTGGGAGAAGCGGTGAAAATATAGGGATCGCTGGAGTTATATTTATCCCAACCTGTCATGTTATCGGGGTGGACCGCGGTATCGCTTGAGGCTTCTCCCCGCCAGTCATCTTGAGTAAAGACATTATTAGCGGCTAACACAGGGCTGATCTGCCCCAATATCAACAGCTGGGATATTATGATAGAAAATATTCTCTTGGCCCTGTTCATCTTCATTGTATAACGCCGCCTTTATCCATCTTATCCTCTAATGTCCTTACCTTTTGCTTCTCCAGCTCCAGCCTCTTGGCCATAGCCTGGTAAGAAACCATATCCGCCTGGTACTTCTCTTCCAGGTCTTTATGGATAAACTCCCTGTCCTTAGCTAAGCGCGCGCTTATTTGCGCTTCTTTTTTTGCCAACTCCTGGTTTAACTTATCGCGCGCCTGAACGCCAATGACATACAAAGATAAAGTAAGTAGGCCCATCACCGCTACCGCCATTACCCCGGTAATAAGGAACCTGCGCTGAGAATGGACAACTTCAATACCAGCCTGTTGCGCTGATCCAGCGGGCGCAGCCTTGGACATTTCCACGTACTCCCGCACTTTCTGGATAAAAACTTCGCTCCCTAATATCGTTTTTTTGCTCAGCTCTTTTCCCAAAAGTTCATTTTCATTTCTTGAGGCTGCGCTGAGCGCGTCTTTATACTCTCCCCCGTTAAGGCGGTTTGACATTTCCCCCGCTTCATCGCGAAATGTAAAACGTTCATCCGCGCTGCGCAAGCCAACATAAAAGGGCAAGCTGCTATAAGCATATTCTTTAGCCTCAGCTACCAACCCCAGTATCTGGGGATTTAGATGAATATAAATACTCACCGGAACCAGGTAGCGTTCTTTCTCCAATAAGACCATTTTGTATCTTTCCTGGAAAAGATGCCCCTTTCTTTCATATTTGCCGTTAAAATATTTCGTATAGTTGGCATTCAGGTCATGCATGATCGCGGAGATGGTCAAGCCTTCTTTTAATTCGATAAGCAAATGCAGATGATTAGGCATGAGCACA
>JBAZKK010000058.1:0-3429 GCA_041650795.1 Candidatus Omnitrophota bacterium
GGGCCCTTCTTGTCTATGGCGGCGGTGCTTTGTATATTCTGGACGGAACAGATAATCTATTTTGTCATGCCTTCGCTAAAAGGGTGAACCTATGAATATTGCTATATTGATCGCAGCGGCATTTTTAGTATTATCGGTAGTCATTATAACTTTGGTTTTGAAGATCTCTTCCCAGGTAAACGAGCGCCTTAAGGAAATGAACCAGGTGATGCAGGATTCCAATCGCGCGATCGCCCAATCCTTGAATAATACTACCGGTATATTCGGGTCGGTGCAGGAAAAGCTGGGTAAACTTCAGGAGGCTAATGAAAGGATCTATGAAGTAGGGAAGGATATCAGCAGCCTGCAGGACCTTCTGCGCGCTCCGAAGTTCCGGGGGGCAATGGGCGAGAGCCTGCTGGAAAATCTGCTTTCGCAGGTCCTGCCGAAAGAGCATTACGCGGTGCAGTATAAATTCAGGAGTATGGATACTGTGGACGCGGTAATCAGGCTCGGAGGAAAGCTGATACCCGTGGATGCCAAGTTTCCTTTAGAGAACTTCCAGCGCGTCATCGATGCCAAGGCCGAAGAGGAGAGGGGCGCGTTTTTAAAGAAATTTGTTTCCGATGTGAAGGGGCGTATAGATGAAATATCGAAAAAGTATATCCTGCCTGAGGAGAATACCTATGATTTTGCCTTGATGTATATACCCGCGGAAAATGTTTACTACGAGATAATCGTCAAGCAGGACGTCTTAAGTTACTCCCTTTCAAAAAGGGTCATCCCTGTGTCTCCCAACACCTTTTATGCCTACTTACAGGTGATCTGTTTAGGCCTCAAGGGGCTGAAGGTGGAAGAGAACGCCAAGCAGATCCTAAAATCCCTGGGTATGCTCTCTAACGAGATAGGCAAATTCAAGGATGATTTCTCTCTGGTGGGAAAACACCTGGTCAATGCCTCGCGCGCCTTCGATGACAGCCAGAAAAAGCTGGAGAGGCTCAATGACAAACTATCCGCCATCCAGGATACCAAACCCGAAATCGGGGACGTTCCCCAAGGTACCACCCCGTAGCTTCCTAACACCTTACAATCAAAAGAGTTAAAAATAGTTGTTAGATTTTCCCTTCTTCTACGTCTATTATAGTAGAAAGGAGGGATTTTTTATGCCCAGAAGACCGAGGATCTTGTTGGATGGAGGGTTTTATCATGTTTTAACGAGGGGGAACGATAAAAGGAGGTTGTTTACAGATAGGCAGGACCATGTATTCTTCCTGAATACCATTAGAATATATTTAGCTAAGTTCCAGGTCCGGATAGTCCATTATTGTTTGATGCCGACTCATCTTCATTTTTTGGCGCGCCTGGATGCTGCCGGCGATCTGCCAAAATTCATGCAAGGCATACTGCAGGTGTATGGCGATTACTTTAGAAGAAAATATCATTCATTCGGGTTTATTTTCCAGAATAGATATAAAAGCCTGCTTATCGATAGCGAGAGTTATTTGCTGGAATGCGGAAGGTATATTGAGCGCAACCCTTTAAGAGCCGGGCTTGTTGACGACCTATCTCAATATCCCTGGAGCAGCTATAATTTTTATGCTAATGGGAATAAGGATGATCTGGTATCTTTGGTAGACTCTCTTTATCTGGACCTGGCAAATAGGCCGCAAGAACGCAAGGCTTTATACAAAAAGTACGTCTTAGCAGAAAGGCCTTATGATCTTATTGTAGATAAGACGCTTAAGATATGACGGGGTGGTACCTTGGGGAACGTCCCCTATTTAGCGGCTCGCGCCGATGCGTGTTTTTATATTGGCGAGCGTTTTTTTTATCTCTTCCTGGCCTGCCAATATCTGGTCAAGTTTGTCCAGGATAACGCCGGTCTGAATTTTTTCGTTTTGAGCGGAGATCTGGGCCAGTTTAGTCCGGATGTCGTTATAAAAACTTGCCGGAACCGTAAGCGTACCGTCGTTATCTTCCTGCGAGTGGACTTTTAGGCAAAAGAACGGTATTGAAAGCAGCGCGCATATAACTACACCTGTTATTAAGGTCTTTTTGAACATTTTTGCTTCTCCTTTTTATTGCCGCGTCCTTTCCTATTGTTAATCAAGCAGTTACATCGCGAAAGGGTGGTACCTTGGGGAACGTCCCCGATTATAATTCTCTCCAGTCTTTTTGGGTTGCGGAGGATGTGAATCCCGCGGGAGGGTCGCCTATATATTTGTCCTGGTAGTCGATCAGAGTGACAGCGTCAAAGTAAATATTGTAACCCATAAGGCATACGGCGTTGACTACGTCCAGGAAATAATTAAAGTCGATATTGCCGTATTTACTGAAAACCAGGGCGTCGAACTGCAGGGAAGCAAGCCCGCCGCTGCCTACGATACTGCCGTTTTGGGTGGCCAGGCAGGGAAAGTTCTCGTGGGCGCTCATGTCCACGTGGGCCTTCATTTTCAGAGCGGTAGTCCCGATGACCTCGATGTCCCCTTCGGCTACCAGGGAGGTATGGGTCATATTCCCGCCTTCAATATAAGTATTCCCTGCCGTATACCATACTTTATTATTGTTATAGTTTCCTGCCTGGAAATATTTGTCTCCGTAAAGATAAACTCCCTTCCCGTTATTAAGCGTATATTGTCCTCCGCTTACCGCTGCCAAAGATGTGGGCGTTGAGATATCCAGCACCTGCAGTTTAGGGCCTCCGCCGGCACTGCTGTAGACTACATAGGCGTAACTGTTCTTTTCAACGGCAGTGGAAGCGGACACGTCTCCGGAGACCCTGATGTCTATGGCTTCATTGTTGTCCGGCCGGTAAGTAGCCACGACCTGCCCGGTATAATCCGGGTATCCGGGTTGGCCGGCCCCCGGCAGATGTCCGTAGTTGGGAAGGTTAGAGATATCCACGACCTGGACGCCGTTAGGCCCGGCCGCCACAAAAGCGTAGTTCCCTTTTACCGCCACATTCATTTTAAGATCCGCGCCGACGGTTAAATTTCCCAGCGGACAGCTGGCTATCAGATCCGGGTCTTCGGGGTCGGTAATATCAACAATGCGAAGATACGTGGTCGTGGTCCCGCTGGTATAGGTAACGACGAAGGCGTATCCTCCGCGGATGCACAGGCCCCGCGCGTCACCGATACCCGAAAGGGTATCTAAGGAAATGCTCGAGGGGTCGTTGGTAACTTCCGCGGTCTTAAGTCCCGCGGCCCCGGCCGCTATAAAGGCGTAAGCGTCGCCGTAGGCATTCCCGCTGACAACGACGTCCCATATTGTCGCGCTGGCATCTATTGTGTAACTCCTGGTTATGCTTGTGCTGGCGGGATTAGAGATGTTGATGACCCTTAGGCGGTGAGAAGTCCCGTCTGCCACATAAGCGCGCGTGGCGGTGTTACGGTTAGGGGTGCTGCTGGAGCCGGTTATCCTGACAAAGACGCCGCGGCCGTCGGTAAT
>JBAZKK010000059.1:0-3117 GCA_041650795.1 Candidatus Omnitrophota bacterium
CTTAGCATAAAGCAGGTCGGTCACCCGCACAACGTCGGAATTATTCTCCAGAATCCAGTCATTTCCGGTAATACCGCAATCAAGGGCTCCGTCGGCGACGTAACGCGACATCTCCTGCGCCCGCAGCATTGTAGCCTCAATGGACGGGTCATCTATCGAAGGATAATATGACCTCTCCGAAACGGCGACGTTAAAGCCGGCTTTCCTGAATAGCTTAAACGTAGCCTCCTGAAGGCTGCCCTTGGGTAACCCTAATTTTAAGATCTTTTCCTTCATAGTATTGCCCCTGTTTAAAAGCTTGAATACTTAGTATGGCACAAAGGGCTATTATACTTGCCCAAATCTTTATTGTAAAGGGAAATTACAAAAAAATTTGCATTATGCCGAATTTTGACTATAATAGGTGTAATTATTCATAAGGAGACCCGATATGCTTAAAAAATTACGTGACAGAAGAATCGCGAAATGGATATGGATTGTCGTGGCGGTCCTGATACTACCCGCCTTTTTATTGTGGGGAGTCGGCAGTATGGTCAGCAGCGGGAAAGAGGGCCATGGTTATGCCGGCAGGATATTCGGCAAGAACATAACCCCCGCGGAGTTTAAAGAAGCCTACATCGCCACCCGGACCCAATTCATGATCCAGATGGGAGATCAATTCTCCAAGCTGGAAAAATACCTTAATCTCAAGGAACGCACCTGGGACCGCCTCATCCTCTTGCATGAGGCCCAAAAAAGGAAGATCCAGGTCAGCGACGCGGAGGTGCGGGACATGCTGGAAAAATACCCCTTTTTCCAGTCCAAGGGAGCGTTTGATTACGAAACTTACGCCAAGATCATCCAATATTATTTTAACACCCAGCCCCGCGTATTCGAAGAAGAAACTAGGGGCGGCCTGGCAATAGCCAAGCTATATGACGGGATGACGAAGGCGGTCGTTGTTTCGCCTAAGGATGCCAGGGACGAATATATTAAGGAAAATGAACAGCTCAGCGTTTATTATATCGCCGCTAATACCGCGGACTTTAACGGAGAAACAACGGTTGATGACGCCCGGATCAAAGATTATTTTGCCAAGAACTCTCTACAATTCAAAAAGCCGGATTCCTTCAACCTGGAATACTTAGGTTTGGAATACCCCCCGGATGCCCAAGAAGCTGATACAGCGGCGGTAGACAAGAAGATCAAGGATGTTGTCGAACAACTGAATAAGGATAAAGACCTGGCAAAAAGCGCCAAAGAGCTCTCTTTAGAGATAAAAGAGACCGGATTATTCGGGCTGGACCAACCCATTCCGGGCATAGGCTGGTCTCCTGAGATCATCGATACCATCTCAAAATTGAGTATCGGCTCTTTCGCCCCGCCCATCCATACCCAAAAAGGCTGGTACATCGTAAAATTAAAGGAGAAAAAAGATTCTTATGTGCCCAGCTTCGAGGAAGCCAGGGAGCAGGTAAAAGAAAGGCTGATCCAGGAGCAGTCGCGCCAGATCGCTAAAAGTAAGATCGAAAGCGCCCTTTCACAATTGCACAAGGCAGGCGAAACGGTCAAGCCGGCGGATCTTGATAAGGCCGCCAAATCCCTGGATCTCAAATCCTCATCTACGGAGCTTTTTAAACGCTCTGCCTATATCCAAGGCCTGGGCGCCTCCGATAAATTCTATGACGCAGCCCGGAAGCTGGATAAAGACAGGATAAGCCCGGCGCTGGAATCTGAGCAGGGTTTTTACATCATTATGGTAAAAGAGCTGGTGCCGATAGATGAAGAGAAATTCACAAAAGAAGAAAAAGACTTCACTGAAGCGCTCCTGAAACGCAAAAAAGAAGATTCCTTCGCCAAGTTCATCGAGGATCTAAGGTCAAAAGCGCGCCTGCAGGACTGGACCGAATAAATAGGGCGTAAAAAAAGGGGCAGCGGAAATATCCGCTGCCCCTTTTTTATTACTTAGTTTATTCTACCTTGATCGCCTCTACCGGGCACTGCGCAGCGATATCTTTTAGATCATGCAAAGCGCAGCTATGCGCTTTTACATGGGCGATACCATCGCCCTGCACCTGAAATACTTCAGGACAGGCCTGCTCGCATAACCCGCAGCCGACGCAAGTAGAAACATCAACAGTCACCTTTGCCATATCTTTGCTCTCCTATTACCTTTCCATTAAATTCAGGTTCTCAAACATTTCCTCGTGATCTACCTCTTCCGAAAGTATATGGGTGACTAACTGGTAAGTCACGTGGTCTTTGCCGAAAGTCTTCTTAGCTATCTTATTATATACCTCGATCGCTCCCGCTTCCGCTTCCGCGACAATCCTGATTATCCGGTTAATATCAGAGCTATTCTTAGGAGGCATCAGGTACGGAGCATTGGCGTTCTTCTCCAGTTCCATGGGATTAGCAATAGGAACCCCGCCTAATTTGCTGATCAGGTCGGCTAATTCCTGGGCATGCTCCAACTCATCCTTAGCTATCTTATTCAACGCTTCCTGCATACCTTTATAAGTCCTTCCCGAAACTATATTAGCCATGAAGGTATAAAGATAAAACGCCAACCATTCATCGCAATAGGCTTTGGTAAGGTCCTTAACCAGGTCTTTCAGGCTGATCTCGACGATCGCCCTGGCTTGTTTTCCCATAACAACCTCCTTATTACCTACGCTTGTGTTCCTTCTGCTTTCAGGTTATATTTGCGGATGTTGTTATCCGCAATTTCCTGGATTTTCTTTAGTTCTTCGGGATTATTCAGAAGATGTTTGAAGCGCCCTTGAACTTTCAGGTATTCTTCAACGGGCTTAGGTTGGATTTTACGAGCGGTCAGGACGCCGTTCTCGTATTCAATAAGAGGATAAAGTCCGGTCTCAACGGCAAGCTTCCCTACCGCGAAAGTCTGGTTGGATTCATGGCGCCAGCCTAACGGGCAGGGCACATGCACCTGGATATACTTGGGGCCTTTGATGGAAATGGCTTTCTTTACTTTGCGCTGCAGATCCTGAATAAAAGCCGCGGAAGCGGTCGCGACATACGGTATTCCGTGGGCATTGACTATCTCGGGCATGGGTTTTTTAGGCCTGGTATTACCAAGCGAGGCGGCGCCCAGGGGGCTGGTGCTGGTATTGGTCT
>JBAZKK010000060.1:0-3018 GCA_041650795.1 Candidatus Omnitrophota bacterium
ACCGCGATACACGCTGCCCAGGGGCCAAGAAGTATCGCCGCTAATACCGCGCCCACCGCGTGCCCGGTAGTCCCTCCGGGAATAGGGACATTGAACATCATGATCACAAAACTGAATGCCGCCCCGATCGCCAACAAGGGGACCTGCTTGGCCTTAAGCGTTTTCTTAACGATCCTGGACGCTGCCGCCCATATCGGCAGCATCACCGCGTAAAAAACGCCGCAAGTCGCCGGCCCTAAATAACCGTCTGGTATATGCATCTTTTCCCTCCTTATTTTATTCCAACCTTAGAAATCAACCTGCGCCCTTAAGCCGCCGACAAATACACCGCCGGTATCCGTCAGGATATCCTTGCCGAACGGGTTCCATATGTACTGAAAGTCCGGACTCAAAGCCAGGTGTTCATTTACCTGGATCTTATAATACGCTTCAAAATGCCCCTCGGCCTTGCCGCGGGCAGGAGCATACTTCTGATAGTCATCCGAAGCGAATATCTGCCCGACCGCGAAAGCAAGCACGTCCTTTTCCCTGCCCCAGGATTTACCCTCAACCTGCAAACCGGCGCTCCAGGACTGTTCCAGTGAATAATTAACCCCGGCAACAGCCGCTCCGGGATCGTAAACCTCCGGAGTCTGCCAGCCGTAACGGGCAAACAGGGTGATGATATCAGTAGCTTTCTGGTCAAAGCTTAAGGCCCAGCCATAGGAAGATTCCTTTTCTTCCAGGGGATCCGACCATTTAACATGATATACGTTGCTGTGCCAGCCCAGGAAACGGTAGTTACCGGGCAGGCCGAAAAAATCGGTCTTAAATGAAACTTGTCCGATATTGAAAAGATTGTCGCCAAGCTTTTCCCAGTCGCTGTTACCGTCAAAAATACCATAGCCTAATTCCAGCCATTCCACGGGCATATAGGCCAGGCGGATACCGGCGGTATTATCCGGAAACCCGACATTGACATTATTCAAGAATAGCCCGCCTAAGAACTGGGTAGTTTCGTCATTAGCCGCCTCGTTATTATCAAAATACGCGGTAGGATCCAGCTTTCCAACAGTCAAAGCCGCTTTATCATTAAACAAACCCTGCTCATACCAGACCTCGGTCAAATGCACCCGGTCCTCGTTATCAGCGTCGCTGTTAACCGCGCTGTAAAGGGCCAGGTTATCATTAAGCCCATCGCCCTGTCCGCCTTCCAGGTGTAAAAACGCCCGGCCGCCGGCCTCTTTAAATTCTTTGCCTAAAGTTATGTCGGCGCTATATGAGCCGTCGGTGCGCGCTTTTTTTATCGATCCCGCGGTGGGATCATTGACATTATCCGTACCCTGAACAACCATAGTAATACCCGCGCCAAGCTCTAAACCCTCCATAAGCTGCATAGGAGCTGCCGGAACACGGTGGAGGTGCTCTTCAAACTGCGAAAGTTGATTTTCGTAACCGGTTATTTTTCCCTTCTGCTCACTGACCGTAGCGTTTTGCTCGGATATATGCCGGTCCTGCTGAGCGACCTTCTTCTCTAAAACTTCAATGCGCGCCTGCAATTGACGGACCGTTTCCGCCAGGGATGCCTCATCCGCGCGCGCTGGCATACAGCATGCTAAAATTATGGCAAAAATTAAAAACACTGTTTTCTTTACCGCGACCATCTCTATCCCCCTTTCTTTATGGTACGTTTATTTATTTCGTGCTACGAATAAGTAAAAAAATTATACTCCGTAGAGTAAATCCTAAAATTGCGGCGCCTAAAGATCCTTGCCGGTAGTAGACATGCTCAAAGCCACGTGTTTTACCCATTTGACGGCTTTAAGCGTATCGGCAAGCGCCTGAGCCTGCTTAGGCTTTCCCTTTACCGCGACCATCTCAAGGCAGTTGTGGTGATCCAAATGGATATGCTGGGTAGAAATAATAACCTCGCCGAAATTATGCTGGATATCCATAAGCTTATTTACCAGTTCGCGCTTATGATGATCATAGATCATGGTGATCGTCCCGGCTATCTCCTGGCCCTCCTGCCACTCTTGTTTGACCAGGTCTTCACGGATCAGGTCCCGGATGGCCTCGGAACGATTGGTATAGCTCTTATTCCTTATACGCCCGTCAAACTTTTCCAACAGCTCTTTATCCAGAGAGACCCCGAACCTTACTAATTGCGCCATATATCCACCTCGTATTATTAATTTGAATATCGTAGCACAACAGAATAAACTGTCAAGAAATTTTTTGCTCTATTATTTAATAACGGCGGGGAGAAAACTTACGGAACTTCTTATGTTCCTGCCTGGGGCCGCGTTTAAACTGCCGGGGGCTTGGCCGCGGAGCATTATGGTCAAACTGTTCCGGCGTGACCTCGGGATGCCTGGAGATCGGCAGCTGGGTGCGGATTATCTTTTCAATATCCTTCACATCGCTAGCCTGGTCGGGAGTGGCAAAAGAGATCGCGTGCCCCTTATGCCCCGCCCTTCCGGTGCGGCCGATACGATGCACATAATTTTGCGCCTCATCAGGCAAATCATAATTAATGACCAGCTCGATGCCCGTGACGTCGATCCCTCTGGCGGCGATGTCCGTGCCCACCAATACCTTATACTTGCCGCGCTTAAAGCCTTCCAGCGCTTCACGGCGCTGGGTCAGAGACCGATTAGAATGTATTTCGGCGGCACTATACCCCAAGTCCTTGATCGAACGGGTGATCTTCTTGGCATTATGCTTGGTGCGGGAAAACAAAAGCACTGAACCGTGATACTGCGCCAGTATCTTGCTTAAAAGCCTGGTCTTGGATTCCTTTTTAACGATAAATAATTCTTGCGTGACGTGTTCCGCCATGGTCCCGGAAGGAGCGATCTCAACCGACAAAGGAAGCTTCATATGTTTGGCTGCTATACTCATCACCTCCGGGGGGATGGTCGCGGAGAAAAGCATGGTCTGCCGGTCTTTCGGCAGAAAACGCAGGATCTTCTCGATCTGGGGAATAAACCCCATATCCAGCATCCGGTCCGCTTCATCAAGCACCAGCATCACCAC
>JBAZKK010000061.1:0-2951 GCA_041650795.1 Candidatus Omnitrophota bacterium
ACGCCTATAGACATCAGTCTGCCAATGCCGAGGTATTAAGCAGGAGAGGCTGCGCCGTTATTGTTGATGATGCGGAATTCGGGGCAGGCAATACAGAGAGAATATTGGAAGGGATGCTTGAGAATAGAGAGGAATTGAGCAGGATGAGCAGCAACTATAAGGATTTGGAGTTTACTTCTTCAGGCAGCAGGATGTGCGAAGCGGTATCAGATCTGCTTAACTCAAATGGCTAAACATTACCACCTTATCGGCATCGGAGGGATCGGCATGAGCGGGATTGCGCAGCTTCTGCTTAGCCGGGGGTTCAGGGTCAGCGGCTCTGACCTTAAAGAGAGCAATTCTACTGTTGAGCTCAAGCGCCTGGGCGCCGAGGTATTCCTGGGGCATGACGCCATCAACGTCACCGGAGCGGATGAGGTTATCTATTCCTCTGCGATAGGTGACGACAATCCTGAGGTGCGCCAGGCAAGGGCAGTTGGCCTGGCCATTAAGAGGAGGGCCGAGGCGCTGGCAGAGTTGATGCGCGATAAGACTGTGATTACCGTTACCGGCAGCCACGGCAAGACCACTACCTCCTCGTTAATCTCCTGCCTTTTATTGGAGGCTGGCTTGAGGCCTACCATCGCGGTGGGGGGGATATTAAGAAACATCGATACCAATGCCTGCATGGGAGACGGCAAGTTGTTTGTGGCAGAAGCCGATGAATCAGACGGCTCTTTTTTATGCTATTACCCGGATTATTCCGTTATCACTAACATTGACCGCGAGCACCTTGATTATTACCGGGATTTTGATTTCGAGATAAAGGCCTTTTCCAAGTTTATCAACCAGACTAAAAAAGAAGGGTGCATCTTCGCTTGCGGAGACGACCTTGTTTTGAAAGGGCTCCTCGATAGCTACGGCGGCAGGAGGGTATTTTTTGGCTTGAAGCAAGATTCCGACATCTTCCCCCGTAATATTTCCATTACCGCCCTTAGTTCGGAGTTCGACTGTTTTTACAGGGGGGTTTCCCTGGGGAGGTTCAGCCTTTCCCTTGGCGGGATGCATAATATCTCCAATTCCCTGGCGGTTATTGCCTTGGGCCTGGAATTGGACCTGGACCCGGGCCTTATCAGGCGCGCCCTGGGTAATTATCAGGGGTCCCGCAGGAGGATGGAAATAAAATTCAAGAGCCCGGATTATCTGGTCATAGACGATTATGCGCATCACCCTACCGAGATAAAAGCCACCCTTGCGGCGGTAAAGGAATTGAAGTCTAGGAGGGTAATCGTAGCCTTCCAGCCCCACCGTTACAGCCGCACCAGGCTGCTCTGGGACGAATTCGCAGGGAGTTTCGGGATGGCGGATTATTTGATACTTACTGATATTTATCCTGCCAGCGAGAAGCCCCTTGCAGGGGTGGACGGCGAATCCTTAGGCGCGCGCATAAAACAGGATAACCCGGGCAAGGAAATCCGCTTTTTAAATAAAGACAGTATCGTGGGTCATATATTAAATATTATCGAGCCCGGCGACCTGGTTATTGTGATGGGGGCCGGAGATATCGTAAGGATAAGCGATGAATTGGCAGCGCGGCTTGGGAAGAAGACCAAAGCATCTTGAGCCCTTAAAAGACAAGACGACCTTTAAGATAGGCGGCCGGGCGCGTTATTTCGCAGAGCCTGCTGATGAGGAGGATCTGCGGTTTCTTATCCGCCTGGCCCGCAGGCGTAAAAAGCAAGTTTTAATCCTGGGGGCAGGCAGTAATTTATTGGTGGATGACAAGGGCGTGGATGCCTTAGTGGTATGCTTAAGTGCCACGTATTTTAAGAAAATATCTTTCAAGGGTAGCTCTGTTGAGGCCGGGGCAGGGGTAATGCTGGCGAGGTTTATCAGGGATGCGGCTGCGAGAGGTTTGGGGGGAACCGAATTCCTGGCAGGTATCCCCGGGACCGTAGGAGGGGCTTTGATTATGAATGCCGGAGAAGGACGCTTGGGACGGGCTATCGGAGATTTGATAGACAGAGTGCGGGTTATGGATTATAATGGCAATATTAAAATCCTTGCGCAAAAGAAGGCAAGATTCGGCTACCGCTCCTCAGGTTTAGGCAAATACATAATCGTCAGCGCCTCATTTAGGCTGAGGAAATCCACAAAAGGAAGGATTTGCGCTAATATCAGCAGGCGCCTTAGGCAGCGCTGGGCGAGCCAGGATTTACGCCTACCTTCAGCCGGTTGCGTATTCCGCAATCCTCCTGAGAGCCCTGCCGCGAGGTTAATTGAGCTGGCCGGTTTTAAAGGTAGAAGCGTGGGGGACGCGGCGGTTTCTGTGCGACATGCAAATTTTATAGTCAACCGCAGGAAGGCGACTTTCGGAGACGTTTTAAAGCTGATGCGTGAAGTAAAAAGTGCGGTAAAGAGAAAATTCCAAGTGGAGCTGGAGCCGGAAATCAGAATATGGCGCAATTAAAGATAAAACAAGGTAGCCCCGCTTCTGGGCACGGGGAAAAATTCGGCAGGGTAGGGGTGCTTATGGGTGGGCCTTCCACCGAAAGGGAAATCTCCTTAAAGTCCGGGAGCGCGGTTTATGACGCCCTTAAGGCATTAGGTCTCGACGTTACGGCTATTGAAATCAAAAGCGATAAGATCGAAGAGAATTTACGCTTTCTGGAATCGCAGCAGCTGGACTGTGTATTCATTGCCCTGCACGGGCGATTCGGAGAAGACGGCCAGATCCAGGATATCCTTGAACGGTTGCATATCCCATATAGCGGCTCGGGGGTTTCGGCGAGCAGGCTGGCGATGGATAAGATTTCTTCGCGCCGCATCTTTGAGGATGGAGGACTGGCAGTGCCCCCTTACGAGGTAGTAGAGAAGAGCTATTACGTTGACGGATGGAGTTTCGACGGCAGTTTCCAGCCGCCTCTTGTCGTTAAGCCATCCAGCCACGGCTCAAGCATCGGCCTTTCTAT
>JBAZKK010000062.1:0-2801 GCA_041650795.1 Candidatus Omnitrophota bacterium
CTGGGAGTAGAAAGCCTGCTTGGCGTGGCCAGCGGTTACCGCAGGACTACCGTGGGAGCAAGCAATGCCGAGGTCCAGACTATCGAGCATATGCTGGCCGCGTTGTCGGGCATGCGCGTAGATAATATTTGCATCGAACTTGATAATAATGAGATCCCCGGGCTTGACGGCAGCGCGGCGCAGTTTTGCGATATTATATCCAAGGCCGGTATCCAGGAGCAGGATAAGCCGCGGCGTTATTTTTATATAAAGGAACCTGTTGTTGTTGATGAGGCGGGAGCCAGTATTATAGCCGTTCCCTCCGCGGATTTCCGTATCTCTTATACCCTGGATTATGATCACCCCGTATTAAGGGGGCAATTCTTAGACCTGGTCATAAACGATGAGAGTTTTCTTAAGGAATTAGCGCCGGCCCGCACATTCTGCATGGAAGAAGAAGCTGTAGCCTTGCAGAAGCAGGGTCTGGGGAAGGGCGCGAATTATGATAACACCCTGGTTGTAGGTAAAAACGGGGTCATCAAGAATAAGCTGCGGTTTGAGGATGAGTTCGCCCGGCATAAGATGCTTGACCTGATGGGCGACATGAGCCTTTTGGGCGCTGCGCTAAAAGGGCATATTATCGCTATCAAGAGCGGGCATAACCTGAATTTGAAACTTCTTAAGAAAATATTCCAGCAGAAGAGAAGGTATGACGTCGGCGCCATAGAATTGAATTCTATTCCTCCCGAAGGCATGGAGATAGACGCCGCTATGATAATGAAGATACTGCCGCACCGTTATCCTTTCCTTTTTGTCGATAAGGTATTATATCTTGAAAAGGGCAAGCGCGCGGTAGGCGTTAAGAACGTGACGATGAACGATTATTTCTTCCAGGGGCATTTTCCCGGCAAACCGGTTATGCCCGGCGTCCTGATCGTAGAGGCTATGGCGCAGGTAGGCGGGATAATGATGCTTTCCAGGGAAGAGAACCAGGGACAGATAGCCTATTTTATGTCCGTTGATAACGTAAAATTCAGAAAGCCGGTTTTACCGGGCGATCAGCTGGTGATGGAAGTTGAGGTAGTCAAATTAAAGTCCAGGACGGGTATCGTCCATGGCTGCGCTAAAGTAAACGATAAAGTAGTGGCGGAAGGCGACTTGATGTTCGCCTTGGCGGACAAATGAATTCTCTCTAAACTCCGGCATTCATGCCGGGATGCGGGAATTCATACTTGGCGAATAAAAGTTTAAGTTTTTTTTGAGGCGCGGTTTTTTAGCCGCGAATGTATGATATGAATATTCATCCCAGCGCGGTAATATCCAAGAAAGCAAAACTGGCCGATGATGTCATGATCGGGCCGGGCGCTGTTGTTACCGATGACGTTACTATCGGCAAGGGTTGTGTCATCGGCGCGCATTGCGTAATTGACGGCAATACCACGATAGGCCAGCGCTGCAGGATATTTACCGGAGCGATAATCGGCAGTATCCCGCAGGATCTCAAGTATAAGGGAGAGAAAACCCTCCTCCAGATAGGGGACGACAATATTATCCGTGAATACTGTACTCTTAATGTAGGTACTGTTGAGAGCGGAAAGACGGTGCTTGGCAACGGTAATCTTCTCATGGCCTATTCCCATATCGCTCACGATTGCCTCGTCGGTAACGGCTGTATTATCGCCAATAACGGGACCCTGGCCGGCCATGTCACGGTAGAAGATAAGGCGGTAGTGGGCGGGTTGGTGGCGATACACCAATTTGTAACGGTAGGCAAGCTTTCTATAATCGGAGGATGTTCCAAGGTCGTGCAGGATGTGGTTCCTTTTTCCACCTGCGACGGACATCCGGCAAAGATATTCGGATTAAATCTCATAGGCCTTAGGCGGGCGGGAGTAAGCTCCGCGGATATGAAGATCCTGGGCCATGCTTTTAAAATATTGTTCAATTCCGGGCTTTCGATAAAGCACGCAACAGAAGAGATCCAATCTCAGGCAGGTTCATCCGCAGAAGTGGTATACCTCTTGAATTTTATTAAGAATTCCCAAAGGGGCATCTGTCATTCTTCAAAAAAAGCGCACAACGAATAATTAAATGGATAAAATAGGCATTATCGCGGGCAGCCGCAAATTTCCTTTACTTTTAGCTCAGAAAGCCAGGGAGCGGGGATTAGGAGTAGTTGCGATAGCCATAGAAGGCGATACCTCCAGGAGCATAAAAGAATTTGCCGATAAAGTAGAATGGATTAAAATAGGGGACTTTAAAAAAATAGCCTCTATTTTTAAGAAACACGATATCGTGAATGTGGCGATGGTCGGCCAGATAAATCCTTTGCGCCTTTTTGACAGGAGGCTGCGCGCCAATAAAGATGTCACCGCCCTGCTTGAGTCGGTAAAAGATAAGCGGGCAGACAGCATATTCGGGGCGATAGCCCAGATGTTATCCGCTGATGGGCTGAAAGTGCTTGATTCTACTCTATTCCTGAAGGATTTCCTGCCCAAGAAAGGCGTGCTCACCAGCAGGGAGCCGGATTTTAAGCAGTGGCAGGATATATATTTTGGCGCTGAATTAGCCAGAGAGCTGGCTTTTCTGGATATCGGCCAGTCTATTGCTGTAAAAGACAAGGCCGTAGTGGCGGCAGAGGCGCTGGAGGGCACAGACGCTCTTATCAGGCGGGCGGGGTTGATCACCCGGGGCGGAGCGGTAGTGGTCAAGGTGAGTAAACCCAAACAGGATATGCGCTTTGATATACCGGTGGTCGGCTTAAATACCGTCAAAAATCTCATTTCCAGCCGCGCCGGATGCCTGGCGATAGAGGCGGGGAA
>JBAZKK010000063.1:0-2702 GCA_041650795.1 Candidatus Omnitrophota bacterium
TGCATAAAAAAAACTTTTTCTTTTCCCACGATATCGCGAAACAAGAACTGCTTTTCTATGCCCTTCTCTATTGTGTTTACTATGAAATCCGAAGGCTGGCCCGTCACCCTGGAGAGAAGTTCGAATTGGACCTCCCTGCCCATGACCGCGGCGTAAGAAAGGAACTGCTGCTGCTCCAGGGAGAGGTCTTTGGTCCTCTTAAGGATTATATCAACGATATCCTCGGGAAGGGCGACCTCCTTGATCCTGCTTAAATTAAAGATGTACTGCCCCTCCTGCAAATATATAAGCCCGGTCTCGGCCAGTGAATGCAGGAGTTCGATTGTAAAGAAAGGATTGCCTTTGGCCCGCTGATTAAGGAACTGCGCCAGGGGCATGACCTGCTCCTCTTTCTCCATCAGTATCTGGGAAACCATCTCCGAGGTTTCCTTTACCGTCAAGCTCTTCAGGCTTATTTTGGAATATGGGATATCCCGGCTATCCAGCGTTTTGATCAACTGGTCAAGAGGATGATTGTGCCCTACTTCAGCGTCACGATAACAAACAACCAGAAGAATGGGCAGGCCTGATATTTTCTCAGCTACCCTGAGCAGGATCTCCGCGCTGACGTCATCCATCCAATGCATATGGTCCAGGAATAAGAGCAGCGGGTTTTCCCGCGAAGCCAGGGAAGCGACAAAATTAGCCACGGTTATAAGAAAACGGACCCGTTCCTTTTCCGGTTCCAATTCCGCGGGCCTTGGTTGGACGCCGATAAGGTCGGCCAGGGCAGGCGCTATTTTTACCACTTCACTGCCCAGCTCCCCCAGCGAATCTCTTATCCGCCCTATATGAGCATCCTGCTCGGCCTGGGAGAGCCGTTTTATTTTCTCTATATAGGCGTCGACGGCCTCGCTCCAGACACGGTAAGGGACGCGCAATTCATATTGATAGCATTTGCCTCCCGCGAATAATCCCCCCAATCCGTAAACATACCCGCGCAGCTCGTCGATCAAACGCGACTTTCCGATACCCGGCTCGCCGCAGACAAAACAAAGGGACCCGCTGCCCTGCTTAGCCTGCCCTAAAAGATCCCTCATCCGGCCCAGCTCGCTCTCCCTGCCTATCATCTTGGAAGAAAAAGACAACTGGGCTAACCTGTCGGACCTGGCGATCTCAAAATCAATGAGCGGCTTACCCTGCGCGCTCTGCTTCTGGTATTCCCTCAGGTCCGAGATCAGCCCTTTTAAACCCTGGTAGCGCTCCTGGGGCTCCTTAGCCATAAGCCTTAAGATTATATTATCCAGGACCGGCGGTATCTGGCGGTTGAGGACCGACGGCGCTGCGGGTTTAGTGGCGATATGCTGATGGACCAGGCTGGACATATCGTCGGCCAGGTAAGGCAGTCTTCCGGTAAGAAGTTGATAAAAAACAATGCCCAGGGAATAAATATCCGACCGGTAATCCACAGGTTTGCGCAATATCCCGCTGGACTCGGGAGAAAGATAACCGAAAGTATTAACCACATCTTCTTTGCGGGTAATCTTGCTTATATCCCTGAGAATGGAAAAACCGAAATTATAGAGCCTGACAGTCTGGGGCTGCTCACGGCCCAATAGAATACTTCCGGGCGAGACAGCCTGGTGCAGCAGGCCCTGTTGATGCGCTTCGTCCAGGGCTGATGAGACCTGGATTATCAGGTCCACGGCCTTATTTATATCCCAGGGTTTATTTAAATGTTTGGAAAGGCTTTCGGAATCGAAATACCCGTAAACCAGGCTGAACTCATCGTCGGAATCAAGGATAGAGAGGATCTTAAGAAGGTTGGGATGCGCAAGCTTGGAAAACTGCTCCACGCTTCTTTTAAAACGCATCAGGATATCGATGGGGCGGTTTCTCGCTTTTTCAGACAGGACTGATAATAATACCGGTCCTCCCTGCTCAAGATCACGCGCCTTATAAACTACGCTTAGAGGATCGCTTATAAACTCCTCAAGGACCTTATAACGTTCGGAGGGCATGCGGCCTCATCTAGATTACAGGTGATAATATTTAAACTTAACAAACGATCCTATATCGGCATTATGGGAGATACTATTCATATCCCCGACATAGCTGCGTATTACCGAGCGTATCCCGATATTTTCCCCGATCAGGGAAAAGACCCTGCTCTCGTTATACGGGCTGAAGACCGCCAGGAAAAACGCGACCACGAAGAAATAGATAAAATGCGCGGCCAGAAAGCTCCCCAGCGCTCCGTAAAAATTCAAGCCGAAAGTACGGGCCAAAAGCCAGATATAAATAAGCATGGTCGCTATCACGAATATTATGAAAAAATGATCGTAGATGCCGCCTGCCAGGGTTGGCTCTAACTTTATGACCAGATAATCCAGCGTCGCCCACACGCCCTTGGCGATGATCACCATGATAAACCAGGAGACGTTAAAAATAAAGAGGAACCAGAGATATTTCTGGGAAACAGGCACCTTAGTGACCAGGAATACGGCCAATACCAGGCATAATAAAGACAGGACGAGGTTCCCTACGGTCAGGATAACCGTCTCCTTGATATCCATTTTTTGCGGGACTTTCTCGCCTTCCTCCTGGACGACCTTATGCAGGAAATCCATCGACCCGGTCATTGTGCTTGAGACCCCGGTATCGATCCTGGAGACCACACTTTCTTCCGCGGTCAGGGCTTTTTCTTTTAATTCCTGCAGTGT
>JBAZKK010000064.1:0-2643 GCA_041650795.1 Candidatus Omnitrophota bacterium
TAAGGCAACTAAGGCCAGACAGGCGCAGAGCCGCCTCAAGATGCTGGCTAAGATAGAAAAAATCGAAGTACCCCGCATTACCAGAAGAGTGAATTTCAGCTTTCCCGAACCGGAACAGAGTGGGCGTGAGGTTATTTCCCTCAAGAATCTTTATAAGTCATATGGGGAAAAAGTTGTTTATTCTGGTATCAACCTGACAATCGAGCGTGGAGATAAGGTAGCGCTGGTGGGACCCAACGGTGCCGGAAAGACCACCCTCCTTAAAATCCTGGCTGGTGTTATTCCTTTCGACAGGGGCGAAAGGGTGCTGGGATACAGGGTGGAAACAGCCTATTATGCCCAGCACCAGCTGGAGCTTTTAAATCCGGCAAATGATTTACTTGAGGAACTCAGGCGAGTATCTCCCGAAACCTCCGATCGGGAATTGCGCTCTCTGCTGGGGGCTTTTCTCTTCAGTGGGGATGACGCCTTTAAAACGGTATCCGTCCTCTCGGGCGGGGAAAAAGCCCGCCTTGCTATAGCCAGAATGTTATTGAAACCAGTTAACCTCATTTTAATGGATGAACCCACTAACCATCTCGATATTGCCTCGCGCGAGGTGCTGACTGATGTGCTGGAGGAGTATAGCGGCACGTTATGCTTTATCACCCATGACCGTATGCTTATCAATCAGGTAGCGAATAAGATAGTCGAGGTGAGAAGCGGCAATCTCAGCGTTTATCCGGGAGATTACGATTATTATCTGCAAAAGAGGGGAGAAACCGAAGCGAATTCCCTCCTATCTGCCGGTAATAAGCCAAAATCGGTTTCCCTGGATATAAAACAGCGCAAGAATGAAGAAGCCAGACTACGCAATTTTTATTTCCGCAGGTCCCGGTCTATCAAGGGGGAGATTGAAAGGGTCGAGAGTGAAATATCCAGGCTGGAAGAAGAGAAGCTCTCCATTGAAGCCCTGTACTCCGATGAGAATAAATACAATGATGGGACAACCATTGTAGAGGCAGCCAGGAAGCATCAGCAGGTGCTGGCACAGATTAAAGCGCTGGAAAACCGCTGGGAGGAATTAAGCTTGCAGGATGAAGGGATGAAGCAGGAGCTAACTGAGGCTCTGCTATCACTGCAGTAGCGTGAGATTATGGAAAATACGAGACAGATAATACTGGCCTCGTCATCCCCGCGCAGAAAGGAGCTGCTCGAAAAAATCGGGCTGAGCTTCAAGGTCGATGCAGGTACCTTTGATGAAGGCACTTGCTCTGGACTGGATTCGCATACCCTGGCGCAGAAGATATCTCTGGGTAAAGCCCTGTCGGTTGCCGGCAAGTATCTGAATGCTATAATAATAGGGGCGGATACCTTTGTTATAGTCGGTAATGTAATGATGGGGAAACCGGATGATGAAGATGAGGCGCGTGCCATGCTGAAAGCCATCAGTGGCAGGTCTCACAATGTTATCACGGGGTTTGCCATCATCGATACCGCATCCGGCAAAACTGTATCCCGTGTGGTAGAAACGAAGGTATATATCAGAAGGCTGACTGTTGAAGAAATCGATGCTTATATCAGGACGGGGGAACCGCTGGGTAAAGCCGGAGCCTATGCCATACAGGGATTGGGAGCACTGTTCGTGGAAAGAATTGAGGGGGATTATTATAATGTGGTGGGCCTCCCCCTGTGTGCATTGATGAGCGCCTTGAAGGAATTTGGCATCCGATTGCTCTAGCTCCCGTTATTTATTGCTCCTGTGTTCGATTTCGCACCCCTGGGTGGCTTGTTTGGGACTATCAGCACTTGCAGCGACAGCAGGGCAAGTAGTCGATTGGGGGGAATAAGCCTTCCCTCGGGGGAAAGTGTCCCGCTCTATTTATTTATCGGCGGAGGGATGAGGGCCAGTCCTTTCGGAATTCAGCATGACAGTATTATACCCCCTCTCCGCACGTAAAAATAGGGGGTAGAAGTATGTAATAACTTCAAACAACCTCGTTGACGAAGGCAGCGGCACTTTCTCCGGCTACATACCCTGTTGAGAAAGCTGCCTGCAGGTTGTAGCCGCCGGTTTCGGCATCGATATCCATAACCTCCCCGCAAAAATATAAGCCCCGCACCAGTTTCGAAGCCATCGTCCGTGGGTCTATTTCTTTTAAGGATACTCCTCCTGCGGTGACCATCGCGGAGGAAAGCGGCAGGGTGGATTTTATATTGAAGCGCAGGGATTTTAAAAGCATCAGCAGACGCTCTCTTTCGGCAGCATTTATCTGGTTTCCGCATTTATTCGGCTGGATACCCGACACCTGTAGAAATGGCTCGATGAGCTTCTGGGGTAGTAGCTCTCTGAGTATGTTGCGAAAGGTGCGCTTGCTGAAATCGTCAAAATCCCGCTGCAGGCGCTCCCCGAGCTCTTTAAAGCTCAACGCCGGTTTCAGGTCTATGGCTACGCTGACAGGGCCCTGTTCCAGTGCTTCGGCAATAGCCAGGCTCATCTGCAATGTGATTGGGCCTCCTATACCGAAATGGGTCATCATCATATCCCCCAGCCGGCTTTCGATAATCGGGGGCCTCGGGATTTTGCCTGGGATACCCCTCCCCGAATCCCTGGCCGGGACTATCGATGGGTCTATCTCATCTGCTGTGCATCGATATGCAGTC